>CAZGES010000006.1:0-40846 GCA_964524375.1 uncultured archaeon | reverse complement strand
GAAAGGGACTTTCTTTTCCTTGCACAACAAGGGCAAGTGCATCGTTAATTCGGCAGGTGAAACGTCTTTGGCGAGGATCACAAGCTTCGCCGTGTCTCGTTCAATGGCTTTGGTGACTTCATTCACACCAATGCGGATTTTTCCCTTCTTTTTAGTCAATTCTTGCAGGAATTCGGTTTGTTTTTCCTTCAATTCCGCGGGAACTTCAAATGCAGCACTCATACTTTTCACCTCACCCTCTCTCGAGGGGTCATAGGCCCATTTCTAGGGCGTTATAACTCAAAACTCGTGAAAAAGGATTATAAATCAGCCGTCTGGGTGGTTCCAAACAATACCTCACAAACAAGCAGAAAATGGGGAAAATTAGCCATTTATGGCAAATTGCAGTAGTTTCTGCGGCAAAATCTTCCGCAAGTCCGCCGTCTTGACTTTCACGCTTTCCGTGAGCAAGCCAATGTTGAATTCCGCCCATTCGTGGTCAAACACACTCTCGTCAATGTACGTGGGCAGCGGCGTAGCGAATCCAAACGGAGGAACGCTTCCGGGTTCACAGTTAGTAGTTGCGAGCACGCGCTCCTTACTCCCCAAAGACAATTTCTTGAACAAAATTAATTTGGCGAGTTTTTCCATGTCCAATTTCAAGTCCGCGGCGAGTAATGCAAGAATGGTTCCGCGTTCGGTTTTGCACACCATTGCTTTTACTCCGTTGTGCAGTTCCCCGCGTCGCGCCTGCATCGCTTGTTCAGACGTGTATACGGGTTCATGAACAAGGTGTTCGAATGGAATGTTCATTTCCTTGAATGTGGAAAGAATTTTGTCGCGTTCAGCTTGGCCCATGAGAGAAATACTAATCAAATGGATATAAAATAGACAATTATGCGGCTGACGATTTCTTATGAGATTTTTTGACCATGTCCAAATCATTTCGTAGTTTTTTATCCGATGAAAAGATTTGTTTAGCAAGTTTTCCATTCAAATCCACGAGTTCATTGTGTTTGTCTTCAAGCGCAGTAAGGCAGCGTGTCAATTGTTGATTGGAATAGCGTATGAGGTACACGGCGACGAGCATCGCCATGACAAAAAATCCAACCGAAACAATGATTTCAACGAAGGGCATGATTGTTCACGCTCACTCCGCTTTCGCAGTGGCTTGCACTGTTGTTTTTTCACTTGAACGAACACCTTTGCGCAGTCCGTCTAATTCTTTTCTAAAACCATCTTCGTTCATGATAACTGTCTTTGTCAAGCGTGCGTTGAGTTTCATGAGCTCCAAATTCTTGTCGCGCAGTCCCGAAATACTCTTCATGAGCTGCTGGTTTGAATAGCGTATCAAATACACGGCAATGACCATTTGCACCACAAATAGTGCGATGGAAACCATGAGTTCAGTTGTTATCATGCGAAGACTCACCTTCTATCAGTCCAATTATTCGGTCTATTAAAGGCTTACGCCTCAGACGAGCGCGTTCGGAAGCCAGGATATAGCATTTCTGCACGCCCAAGATGGATGTAAGCCATGTCGGAGAGGCGGGGATGATAACAACCCCTTCGCGCTTGCCGCGTTCTTTCTTTTCTTTCTCTAATAACCAATACAAGAGCCACGCAAACAACCCTAACAAGATGGCCGCGCCCACGTAGAGGATTAAATTCAATCCTTCGCGCGAAAGCAAGGGGGATTGCTGTTCAAGTGCATCAATTTCGGCCGCGAGCCGTGTTACTCGTCCCGACAAGTCAATGAGTTCTCCGTTCAACGAGTCAAATTCTCCCGCGAGAAGCATTCCTTTGGCGCGCGCCAAATCCGTTTCAATGTCTAAAAGTGTCAGTTGTGCGTCCGCCACATCAAATCCGCGCCCTTCTAAGTCATCCAATTTTTCATCAAGCTGCGAAATGCGCAGTTCCAAATCTTGAATGACTTGCGCATAGTAATCATTCGGCGACGCGACCGTGAACACAACTGTTTTGACTTGCATCACATTGTACGCGCGCATTTCTACAACGAGTTGATGCAATCCCAATTTTTCGTCGATGGGAATGAACGGCGAAAATGGCCGTGATGCTGATTCTCCGAGGCGCAATTCCGTGTCAAGAGTAGAACGAATGTATTCTTCTCCATTCGGGTTGAGAATGTACCATTCGATGTGAATGTCTTGTTCACTAAAATCGCCGTCGTTGAGCAGGTTTATTGAAAAAGGAAAACTCAATCCTACGGCAGTTTTGTCCGAAGACGGGGAAACATCCAGCGTAATCGAATGACTCCCCTGCACGGGATAGGCTTTCGTGTACGTGTCGTATTTGGTTACTGTTCCCATCTTGAAAAGTTTGGCGTCGAGTAAATACGTCCCTGTCTCGAATGGGGTGTATTCCGAATCCAGCGTCACCGTGGTAACGCCGTACGGCCCTACGTCCAAAATATCTTTACTTCCATTCGTCACAAGTCCAGAGGGTGTTGTTAAAGTATACGTGACGGTGTAATCCGTAATTCCTGCCGTGAGATTTTGCACGGTGATTTCCATCAGCGAAGGAGCGTTTCGTCCGAGGACGGGGTTGAATGCTATTTCAACAATTTTGGCGCGTGGTCCGCCCCCAGCTCCTCCGCCGCCGCCTCCACTGCCGCCACTACCGCCACTGCCACCGGTGCCGCCCGTCCCGCCAGTGCCTCCCGTATTCGTATCCGGATTGGGGAGCACCGTGAATGTTCCTGCCGCATTATGGTCTTTGAGCGCACCGCACGTGAAGATAGTAGACACCGTGTAATCCCCCGCGGGCGAGGGGCCGAAAAATGTGCGCACGAATTCTCCGTTTGAAATTTGCGACATGGTTGAGTTAGCATCCGCGACGGTGGTGTCGGGATAATAGATGGTCGTGTTCGCATTGATATCATACACGCGGTTTCCATCGATATTCGTCACAATGTTTCGAATAGTTCCTTGTTCCCCAATGTTCAAATCAAACCCATTGTTGAGAAACTGCGTCGTCCAATTGAGGTCGTGCACGTAGATGTATCCATTCCAATCTCCCGGAGTAAGCCCAAGTTTGTGGGCGTGAGCTTGAATGAAATAGGTCCCATTCTGGTCTAGATTTTGAGTGTAAGTGTACGTGCCGCTCAAGTTATTAGTAAAATTAATGTCAAACGTCGATGAATCTGGTTTTCGAATCGTGGCAAATACATTAGCATCAACGACAGTCGCTCCCGACGTTGAACCAACCACGGCTGCATTAAAGGTAATGTTGCCAGTAGTTGTTTGGCAGAGGGGATATGTTACATCGAGATTAAACCCAGTCTCCGTGGCAGGAAGCCAGGTGAATGAACTAGACAGAATAGACGCGTGGGATGGTCCTGCGAGAAGTGCAAAAAAGACTGCGATGAAAAAAATGCGCCGGAAGTCTCGATACATGTGCAACTGAAAAAGTCACGGTTAATATGGTTTAACCCCTTGAAAAAAAGAAAAAAAAACGTGAAAAGTTGTTTAATAAAATAAGAAAGAAGTAGCGCACCGCGTCACGGTGCCACATCTATTTGCAAATTAATATACCCCGTTTCGGGGACAATAAAGCCATATGACGCATACAGGCCGGGGTGTTCTTCCGCCCACTTCGTAGCCAATGATGAAGCGGGTGCAACGGGGTCGATGCGAATACGATAACTTCCGGGCGGAGTGCCTGGCTTGACTTTTCCTTCAATCACAACTTTGGTCGCCCAGTCCCTGTCAAACCGCGGAAATGTGGGTCCGAGAAGAAAGTAGGGTTGTCCTGTCCGCTCCTCTGAAATAGTGACGTCAAAATAGTTGGAAGATTCGTTGTCTTCCACGAGGTGCACACCCACATAGTTCTGAATGTTCCACCCATTCGTGACGAATACGACCGCGCTAAAATCATTCCTCTTTGATAATTGAACCGTGTCAAATTGGTCAGCAGGATATGCTTGAAAACCATTGTCACCCCACTGGTTTAATTCGGGGCGAGACCACGGGCGGAAGGCAAACTCGCGGTTGACCACGCCTGTTTCTTGGTCGATAAACGAATAAAATTCCGGCTGCTTGTAGAAAGAATCGCTCAACAAACCTATTTGATTGAGTTTTCCAATCGAAACGTCGTATGCTACTACTGAAAAATCAGATGGAATGGGAGGAATTTCTGAAAAGATATCCGCTTCATTAATGAGATCGCAGCAATCGAAGAAGAATTGAGTGACCTCTTCATTTGTTGTTCCTAAGAATTGTGCAGCCTTGTCATACAAATGATACGTGCTGCGGTCGACCTCATACAATTTCTTGAGAAACTTTTCCTTGCTTAACGTAGATTTGAGTAGTTGTAGGTTCACGGCAGGGTTGTCAAACGTCTCCGGAATGGTGGGCTCAAGAGTACTGGTATCGTCGGTAGTTTGCGTATTTTGTGTTGAGGGAGAAACGCAACCCATTACAAAGAGCAGTGTCAGAAGTGCAGCGGCACCAATAGCAACGTGTTTGAATGCAAATTCCTTTTTTTCAGGAGAATGAGGGGATAATCCCTTTTCAGATGATGACATAAATAACCAACCCGAACGTCTTATGCATTAGAAATTAATAAATGCGCAGGATACTGCCTGCACATTAACTAAATTCACTTCCGATTTGGAAGTTTGCATTATGGTCTCCAGCGGAAACAAACACGTTTCCATCACCAGAATAGCATAATTGCGTTGAAGTAAAGACTGCCAGGTTTGTAATTAAGCGACCGCCGGCCGTTTCATTAAACTGATTGAATCCGCGGCACGTCGTTGTTCCGGGAGCAGTCGTAGCGTCGCCGTTCAAAGAAGCCGTACAATCCAACTCCCAGCCGCCCATACCATTCGTACCGCATCCATTGGAGCCTTGCCAGACTTTCAAAACAATATTAACATCCGCACCTGCAAAGGCAGAAGCAAAGTTTCCGTCCGCGTTAAATGTGGCGGTTCCTGCATTGCTAACAGTCATGCCTGCCTGAGTAGACGTCTGGCAATTAGTATCGCCCGCACGGTTGGTGTGGGGAACAACCTTAGCCCAATTTCCATCCGAGTCGGAATCAAACGCAGCCTTCGTTTCCGGGAAGAAGAATGCGACTGAAGTGCACGGAGAACCATACGTGACAGAGAGCGTCTTAACCGAAGCAACAAACCACGTCATCGTGGTAGTAGAAACGTTTGCAGAGGCAAATGAACCAAAAATAATGAGAACAATTATACTGGCTGTTACAATGGGTGTAAAACGCATAGGAATCATGTTTTCAAAAACGATTTGAGTATATAAACCTGTTCGTTTTGGGGAGTAAATGCAAAGAGATATAGCGCGCGTCGACGTGAGAACTAAAATGAAACCCGTTTCAATTGATGAGGCGCATCGCGTGGCACGCCAATTGTTGCACGTTGACCATGAAAAAGTGGTCAAACTGCTCACGCTGCGCGCCGCGCAAGTAAAATACGTGCTCAACCGCCCGGAAATGCGCAGCGATGAAAATGTAGAGTCGTTTCGCGACGCGCTGCTCCCGCCCGTGAGCCAGAACGAGGACGCGTTAATACAATACGGCCTCGCGCAGCACGAAGAATTTACTACGATCACTCGCCCCCGCATTGAACAACATTCTTCAAACGCGGTGCAGAATAAAGAATGGTTGAATGAATTGGAAGAAACGTTTTTGGAAATGCGCCGCATCGTGATGCAAAACTTGTCCAAACATCCCGCACTGCGCCCATACAATTTACTCACGAAGGTTCAGGAGCAATTGCACGAGCGACAAGAAAATAATTTGCACTATCGCATCCTCCTCCAGAAAAAAAGGATGATGGAAGAAGATTTGCAGCGCGCGGATGAAGAAGAAGCGTTGTTGAAAAGTGGACAAGGATTTGAAACCCTTCAGCGGCTGGAAGAATCGTTGAATGAACTCGTTAATGAAAAACGTGCGCTTGATGACCATTGGATGAAATGCTGGTCCACGCTGAGTGTGGTGTTCAAACGCTTTACGGAAAACGAAAAGGCGGCGGAGAAATTGGAAAATGCCCAATACCGCATGATACAGTTGTATTTGTCCAACCCGTCTATTACGCGCGACAGGGATGCGCATAGCAAGGGGCTTATTATGATTCTTCGCCTCGTCGTTTCCGCGTTGGAAGAAGGAAAAAAATGGTTCAAGGATATGAGCAATGAAGATGTTCGCACAACCGTTTTGCGTGCACTCGAAGACCCGGTGTTTGTCAATTATCAGGAGCACGTGCACGCCCTCGACGCGGCCATTTCACGCAACCAAGAGGAGCGCGACGCGCGTCCGTTGCATCATGAACTCATTTCCTTGCGTCAAAAAAAATTAGCGCTCGAATTGCAGCGTGAACACACGGATGAGGAATTGTTTCAAGTTGTTCGCGCACGTGAAGCGATGGATAAAACGATTCATCACGCGTGGAATGATGCTCGTGAAGCGTGCCGCGCGCAGTTGAATATGGAATTAGAAAAAATTAGTGAACCGTAGTCACGTTATCCACAAATTGCGCGAGGGTTTCCACCACATCGCGGTGGTCTTCGGATTCAATCATGAGAAATATTCCCACCACATTTTCATTTCGGTTTTTCGCTATGACGGTGTGGCAGAATTTTTCCACCGCTTGCGGGGAATTGTACACGAGCAACGTGGAGATGGAATCCAGAATCAAAAACTTTTGATTGCTCACTACGCCCTTCAATCTGTCCGAGATGGCGAGGTTTAATTCAACTAATGCAAGGGGAGAGTCGATGAATGTGACGGTTTGATTGTCTTCCGTTCCTCTTCCGGTGAGGGCGGTTATCGCGTCCACGAATTGGGTTTGCGCAGGAGGAGTTGTGAGGGTTTTCACGATGTCCGCGTACGGCTTGTTGATGCTCACGTACACGCCCGGCATCTTTTGAGTGGTAAAATACGAGAGGAGGGCGCGGGGCGCCGTGGAATAATCTTTGAGTTTGAGAATAAGCAAGTTTGTGGTGCCCATCGCGAGCGCGTTAACCGTTGACGCCAGTGAGTTTTCGAATTCTTTTCCAGGCCGTAAGAGTTCGGAGAGTTGCTCATCCGAGAGTGTTTTGTTTCCATTCACTGAAACGGGCGCACGTGCGGCAGGGGCAGAAGAATCATTCACCATAGGTCCACTTCACATGGATAGTGAGAATAAAAAAAAGAAGGTTGGCCCCGAAATCGGAGCGCAACCAAAATTTACTGAAATTAAATCGTTCCGCGGCAATTTCCGGTAGCCGTGAGACCCAATAATTGACCTGCATCGTAGTTGATGGTGTATGTCAAGTTATAGGCTCCCGTCTGCAAATCCGGGTTCTGGTCGATCGTCAATGAGTTAGTGTCGTTGGCGTTCAAACTGAATGCGCTAACGTCGACTTGAGCAGACGAATATGCGTCGCTTCCGCCGTCTGTTCCGGAAATGTCAACCGTGTTGTAGCTGACAGACTGTCCGGACTGATTCACCAAAACTAATTGCGTTGAACCGGTTGTGACAACGCTCTGGCTCACCGTGAAGGGTCCAAATTTAGCGTCGCACTGGTCTCCTTGAATTGTACTTGGATTAATTAATACAACTAATGCAGCAACTGCAATCACAATAACGACCAAGGCCCAGCCGTAGGTCATCAAGTATTCGAGTGCCGATTGTCCTCGTTTCTTGAAATTCATATTTTTTCTCCTCCTTTGCAAAGAAAGGTAATTGGCTGAATAGGGAAACGAACCGTGATATATAAACGTTCACGTTTTGGCCGCGTGGAGCGTGCTTAAACCCCATTAAACATCGCAACCGGTGTGTATATATCTGCCAAACGAATGAAAAAAATGTATGGGCAACGCCATCGTTCAACGCACCGCGACGGAAGTCATTGGCCTCGACGAATTGATTGAGGGAGGCATTCCCAAAGGAAATTTGGTCGTATTAACCGGAGACCCCGGCGCGGGAAAAACCATTTTTTGCCTGCAGTATTTGTACAACGGCGCGCTCAAACACAATGAAGTGGGCGTGTTTATTTCACTAGAAGAAAAGCCCGAAGAACTCATGGAGACGGCAGCTATTTTCGGGTGGGATTTGGAAGGGATGATTAAGAAAGGAAAAATAATCATGCAAACCGTTGAACTGTATGACTTTGACAAACTGCGAGACAGCATTGAAGACTTGGTTGCAAAAAACAAAGCCACGCGCCTCGTCATCGATCCGGGAGTTATTTTTCACTTGTACTTCGAACGTGAACTTGATGCGCGAAAACGGATTCTTTCACTTGGAAAAATGCTCAAAAAATTAAACGTCACCACGATTGTCACGAACGAATCAACAACGGGACAACACGAAGGATTGTTCGGTCTCGAAGAATACGTCGCGGACGGCGTCGTTCTCCTTTACCACACGCGCGTGGAAAACCGTTTCGTGAGAAGTATAGGAATTCTCAAGATGCGCGACACCAAAATAAGCGACAAGCTCCGCCCCGTGCGAATAACCGCACAGGGAATTGAAGTCCTGCCCAAAGAAGAGTTATTCTCCGAGGTATAGATTTTTGATTGAACTTTTTGTCAAAAAGTTCAAAGAATTGTTCTCGGAAGTATAATTAAAAAAATAAAATTCGGAAGAAAAAAATTGTTTTATCCGCCGAGCAGCAGTGTTCCAAACGCCGAATGTAAAACGAAGCGAATCATGAAAAATAGTCCGTACGAACACAACATCACAAACGGAATGTATTTCACTCCGTCTTTTTCTTTTCCCGTAGCAATCGCTCCCAAAATGAGTGACGCAAATAATCCCCCAACGAAAAGCATGATTTCGGCGAAGAAAATAACAAACTCGGGCGTAATCATCTGCGTACGTCCGCCGATGAATGAACCTAAACCAGAGAAGCGCGAACCGGCGGATGCCATGATGCTCGGGTCAATGTCAGGAGTGCTTCCTGCCTGTGAACTCATGACTTCCACGATGAACGAGGACACGGCATACAGTGCCGGTCCACCAAACGCGGCGGAGAAAAATATCAAAATGACATAAATGGAAATGGATGCGTGCGCTTCGCTCTGCAATGCAATTTGCGTGCGCAAGTTTCGCGAGAGTTGCAATAATAAATCCGCAATTTCTCCCCCGGAGGATATTCCGCGCGCGAGCAGCCACATCGTGCGCTCAACGAGAACAGACTTAATGTGCTTGGGAACTTCTAAAATAGCTTTTTCGATGGGAACGCCCGAAAGTACGCGCGTGGAAATGCGTTTGAGTTCAAACTCCAGCGGACCGAATTCCGGTCGCGCGGAGACAAGGAGCGCACGTTCCGTAGTGAGACCGGATTTGATATTGCTCGCCACGAGTTGTAGCGCATCCGGAAGAACGCGTTCCACTTGTTTTCCCCGCGCTTCCGCTTGCAAATCCAGGAAGAGGTAGATTCCCCCTAATACCAAAGCGAATGTGACAAAAAATCCCAGCACGACCATGTAGTACGGCCACTGAAGAAGGAGACTGGTGATGACTGTGGAAAAAACGCTCAGTGTGAAGGAGAACATGAGCATGTTGAGCACGAATTTTCGCGAGGAGATGCGTATTCCCAAGTACGCAAACTCTTTTTCGAATGCTCCCACAATCGAGCGGAGAAAAATGAAATCATTGCGCGAGGACATGTTAGTCTCCCAAGAGCGTGGGGCGTTTGCTCTTGACAATTCCCATGTACATGAATTGGGCGATGCCCACTCCGATTAACAACAGCCAAAAATAGAGTTCGGTGATTTGAATCTGTGGAAACGAAGAAAGGACAATTAAGAATGTGATTCCCAGCGCAGGAACAATGACGCCGAGCATCATGTAAACTAATGAGAGGACTTTCATCTGGCTTTCGTAATTACGGATTTGAATCGACTGCGCTTCCGTGAGAGTGTCCACACTCTCTCCTAATACTACTGTAATGTCCGCGCCCGCGCGCATTCCATTGACGATTTGCCAAATGGCGCGGCGGAAATAAATGCTCGGATTGTATTCCGCAATCCGTTCGAGTGCAACCTCTTGAATCGTTCCCGTGGAGATTTGGTCCACGGCGCGTTTGAATTCTTTGGAGACTGTTCCATAGTTTCCTTCCGCAACCACTTTCATCGAGTCAAATAAACTGACTCCTGAACGTAATTGTACGAGAATCGTTCGCAGCGCAAACACGAGATTCCTGTCTAAGTCGCGGACTTTTTTGGTGACGCGGATAATGGGAAATGTAATGAGTTGCACGAGCACCATCGCCGCGAAAACAAGACTCACGACGAGGGGGAGAATTATTTCGAGCTGATTAAACAAGCGGAATGCCATAACAAAAAAGAGGAAGCCGAAGAAAATGAAATAAAAAATAACAATGACGAGGCTCATCGTCGAATATTCTTTTGCACTCATTGGGATTTCGGCTTTTTTCATGTCCGAATCCGAGAGCGGCATGATTTTCCCAAATTGAGTGCCGAAACCGAGTAAGTGTTTGCTCGCCCAGCGTAAGAGAGGCATCGGCAGCACATTGAGCGGCATGTTAAAGCGCGCAATCATGTAGTGCACGCCCCATTCAAGCGATGTGGAATTGAAATTTTCCATGCGGCGGATATCATGGCGAGCGCCTCACTTGATTCCCGCGCGCTTGAGAATTGCGTCGGGCTCCGAATAATATTGCGCCATGATTTTCCCCACTTCATTAATATCGCGTATTTTTTGCGTGCCCATCCATTCCAGCACGGTTTGTTTTTCTTTGAGGTTTTGCGCGAGTTCCTGCGACGTGTAACCGGTATGAAGTCCCAATTCGTCGAACAAGCGGATACTTTCCGCGTACTTTTCAATCGTGTCGGTCGCCGCGCGCCAGCGGTATAAAATGTTGGGTTTGATTTGAATTTTTCCTTCGCTTCCTGCTTTTTGCGGAACAAATTCGGCCAGTTGTAAAATTCGGCGCACCCCCAACCTTCGATTGCGGAACATGACCACGTTCAAGTGCACCGCTTCAAGCAAGGACGGAGGGATTTCAATCGGGGGACTAACTAAGCGTGTAACCGTTTCTTCCGCCGTGTTGGCGTGCACGGTGGCATATACGGAGTGTCCCGTGTGCATCGCTTCAAACATGACTTCGGCTTCGCGCTGACGACGTATTTCTCCGACAATGATTCGGTCCGGGCGCATTCGCAGCGAATTCACGAGCAAGTCGAGCATTCCCACGCCGCCTTTTCCTTCCGAATTAGGTTCACGTGTCGTCATGGGAACCCAATGTAAAAAATCCGGGAGTTGCAATTCGCGCGTGTCTTCAATAGTTAGTACACGTTGGTTGGGCTGGATGAATGGCAGCATGACGTTCAACAAAGTGGTTTTTCCACTTCCGGTTCCTCCTGATACAATGATGTTCAATTCGTATTCCATGGCCAACCACAGCATGGCCATCGATGCCGCGTTCGAGGTTTTCGTTTCGATGAAATCCGTCACCGTCCACGGGTCGCGGCGGAACCGTCGAATAGTAATCGTGTTTCCGCGCGAGGAAATAGGGAATAGTGATGAATTGGCACGGTCTCCCGTGACAAGGTGCGCATCGAGCAGCGGATTCAAAACCGTGACTTGTTTTCCCACGCGTCGCGCGATAATGCTCGCGTAATTTTGAATTTCAGCTTCGGGAGTGATGACAATGTTTGTTTTCAGCCACCCGTATTTTTTGTGATACACCCAAATGGGTTCCGTCGCCGCGTTCACGACAATTTCTTCTAAATTTCCGTCCGCTAAAAGAAATTCAATGGGTCCGAGTCCGACCATTTCGTTGAGAATTACAGACGAAAGTTGCGCCCGTGCGTCCGGAGTTAAATCAGGAAGTTCTTTGGCTAAAAGTGCGGATGCTTTGTCGTGAAACGTTTTTTTGAGTTCGGCAACAAACTTGGCATCGAGCATTTTTTCAGACGAAATATTAATGTCCGTCACGATGCGTGTTTTCAAATCGTTTAACATCGCTCGCGTTCCTAATCCAAATTCGGGAGTGTGCAAAATGTAACGCTTAACGAATTCGGCGTCGTCTTTTCCCACTTCTACTTGCACGGTGATGTCCGCGTCCACGGGATAGTTGTCAATGCGTTGGAAGGTCATGCGTCATTCCTCAGGTTGTTTATAGTAGATGAGCGGCTCCCCAAATGCGGGGTATTTGACTTCGACTAAACCATTGTCTTCGAGCGTTTGCAATTCTTGCGCGACGAGTTCTTCCTTTAGTGAGAGGATGCGCGCAATTTCATCAAGTTTAATCGTCGTGTGCATGCGCACCAAATCGAGGATGCGATCGTAGTCGGTGATGATAACACCCTTGCCTGCATGCACCGGATGGGTGAGGGCGTTGTGCGCGGATGCCGGCCATGCTTTGGGAGAAGTGTTTCCCGCGGAAGAAATTCCGGCAGATGGGTGCGCTATAGGGTGAGCGGGCGGAAGAGACGAGCTTGTTTTGAGCGGGGCAACAGGAGCACGCATCAAGGGAGAGGTTTTTCCTGCCGCGGGTGCGCGTGCAGGTGGAATGGTGGCAGTCCGATTGGACGCCGTTCCTCCCATTGAAATGGGAGGGATTTCTCCCGATTTGGAAGGCGATGGGGAAGCGGGGCGCGGGACCTCGTTGATCGGTTGAGCGGGCTGCGGAAGCTGATGGAGATGGAGAATCCGTACGAGTCCGGCGAGGAGACCGCGCTTGGCGCTGGGAGGTTCATTCACGTCTCAAAAAATGAGTCGGAGTTTTTAACCTAAGTGGCGCCCGCTACAACGGGTGAGGAGGGGTCGCTCTCGTTTCCCGCTCCATCAACCGCGCGCACGACATACGCCAGGGCTTCAGGCGAGGAAGGGAGGGAAAATACTGTGTTCGTGACCTCTCCTGCGTTGGAGTATGTGGTGAAGCCCCCGTTGGAAAAGTTTTCACGATAAATGGCGTAATGGTCCACGTCCGATGATGAAGATGCCGTCCATTCGAGCTGCGCGGATGTTCCCGTTCCAGTAATGTGGAGATTTGTCGGCGGCAGCGGGGGAGTGGTGTCCGTAACAACGGAGACGGTTTCCGTTGACGATTCGGCGAGGAGAGTGGACGCAGGATAGGCGGTTGGATTATCATACATGCGCAGGCGAACCGTTTTGGTGTTGGTTGAAAAAACCGCGCGAATCGTTCCAGAGAATGTTTCCGTGGGCGCAAGGTTTGAGAGTTGAATTTGCTGCGGTTTTTCGTCTAATAATTTTTGCGACGAATCATAGGATGAAACCACGAGTAAAAATAATTTGTCCGCGGGATACGTGGAAGTATTTTGCAGCGTGTATGAAAGAGTAGCGGCTGCGGTCGTGTACACGGTGGATGGAACGTCGAATGAAAGAATAGAGAATGTGAGCGGCGGCGCGACGCATACATCGGAAACGCATTGTTTTCCATCGCTGCATCCGCATAATTCACAATTGGACACGAGTTGCAGACCGTCGCAGTAGAGTGGGGGCGTGGCGCACGCTCCTTGAGGTGTTCCATCGATGCAGCGCGAGGTGACGGTGGTTACTTCC
The DNA here is from genome assembly GCA_964524375.1 of uncultured archaeon. Taxonomy (GTDB): domain Archaea; phylum Iainarchaeota; class Iainarchaeia; order Iainarchaeales; family VGJJ01; genus VGJJ01. The sequence continues at coordinate 27,345 of CAZGES010000006.1, read as the reverse complement.
ACGCTTCGCTGCGCGGAAAGGGAATCAAGTTGAACGGAAATTAGTTTCGTGCCGGGAGTGGAGTAAGAGTAAGACAAATTGAACACGCAGGGGTCGTTGATGCAGGAAAGATTTCGCGTCTCGCCATCTGATGTTACTTCGATGGTTTTTCCTTTCGCGGAGGATGCGGCAATGGTGACTGCAATAGGATGATTAGGCAATGTGGTCGCGGGAACTTCGACAAAGAGCGCAGGGGGCTGGTTGGCAGTGGATTGCGATGCAGAGGGGAGGATGACGAAGTAAATGATAGCACCCCCCACGAGAATGGCGATGACTGCAGACAAGACTTCCAACGGCGTCATGAGGGAAACACCACCACGTTGCTTTTGATAGTTTCGAAACCTGTTTTTCCTACCGTGTAATTGGCATCTTGGTAGTAGAAGGTTCGTATGCTCTCGTTAAAGGAAATAGCGATAGATAATACGGCAGCCGGACCAGCGTGGGCGATTTCTAGTCCGTCTGAAAATGAAAAGGTTAATGGTTGAGAGTTGCATGAGCCGCTCGCACATGAATAGGTAATGGTATTCAATTCTGACACGTCAAAATGGCCGGAGATATTTTTATCATCCGTTGAGAGGGTACAGTTGGTGCAGTTGGCGTCAAAAAATAAAATGGAGATGTACGGATTTCCATTCTGCGCATTGAAATCCTCCTGCGGACAGGCGGAGAGCCCGTTGAACAAGCATGATGCACCATTGTAGTCATCCGTGCTTGTCGGGAGAGAAATATTGATGTCAATGCGCACGACTTGTGCTTGCATCGAAAAATCATTTTCGCACCCAATGGTGCTTCGACTGGAGAAATCAACGGTGTTGGCATCAAGAACAGAGTATTGTGCGCACTGCGGCAAGATGTTGAATCCGGCTGACTCGACTGTTCCGCCCCATGCAGGAGATTTGGGAACGTCGATGTTCACATTCACTCCATCGTACGTGCGCTGCGTATTCGTGTCGCGCACAAAAATAGCGTACGCGTTGATTAAATCAAAATAGAGTGCAAGTTTTCCGCTTGAAATGGGAAGAGTTTGCAAAAACGAAATAGTATTTTTGTCCGTGCTGTGAGAAAAGGGGAGGATACGCTGATGGATGCTTGGAATTCCAATCGGATGATCAAGCGTAATGATATCATCCGTGATGTCATCGTATTTGGAATTGATGGCGTTCAGCGCGGAAATTTCAACCGTAGAGGTGGACGCGCGGTTGGAAAGATTAGTGTTGAAAATCAGGAGGCCTAACACCACGCTAATGAAGAGGAATGTGAGGAAAGTGAACAGCACTCCGCGCTGTCCGCGAGAAGGGTGAAAAGTTGCGCGTGTTTGAATGTTTACATTACCCATGGAGCCACACCCAGTAATCTAGCGTAAAAAATTGTGTGGATGGATTTTGATAACAGAAGATGACGTCCGAATCATTGTACGTACATTCTGGAATAATTTGGTTGGGGTTGACGACCGCCCATAATTCTCCTTCTGCTGAGACGTTGTGCGTGAACGTGTAGTCGGATGTTAAACATCCGGGAGTGAGTGAACCGCAGAGCGCGGGAACAGAGGCTGTTGTAATAAGATTTCCAAACGAGGGGTCAGACTCGTAGAATGCCACGCTCGACGCATTCGTGTCTTCGTTTCCAACGCTTGAAACTTTGACGGTTAAATCGGTATTGTTGGCCCCCACAATATCGCCGGAAACGATTTCTAAATTCAAGTCGCGGTAGTTGAAGGAAGTGGTGTTGAAGACATTCCAGTCAATGGTGATGGTATTGCCGTTCGCATCCACGTATTGGAATTGTGTTCCCGGGCTGGGAACAGAAATAATGGTGGAAGTACACGCGAGTTGGGACGTGCATGGAATATTGAATGTGTACGAGGACGTCCACGGCTGAGGCATTTGGGTGTTAATATCAAAGTTAAGCACGCCGTTGGAATAAGTTCCATTCCCATCGTCCACAATAGTTGTGCCCGCAGGAATGCTGGCCACGACATTGGCATCGGAGGCAATGAGTTGAATCTGCTGCGCGATGAGCGTGTACACATCAATGAGCGCGTTTTGGTCTAACGCAGCGTAATATTTTCCTCCCGTGATGTTGGCAATATTGGTGAGTTCCGTCACATCCGCCTCGGCGCCGAACCCAATCGTGTAGATGACGATTCCATTGTTGGCAGCGGTGATGGCTGCTGTGGAACTGCTCGCGCCCGAGTTAGTGAGACCGTCCGACATGAGGATTTGAAATGAAAGAGCGTTTGAATTGTGGCGCGCACTCGTGAGTTCAGTCGTGGCTGCGTTGATTCCATCTCCGGTGGCGGTTCCGCCGTTGGCGATGAGCGCATTAATATCCGTCTGAATGAGCAAAAAATTATTCGTGAGTGTTTGGTCAGTAGTTGCTGAACTGGAATAACTGACTAACCCCATTTGGTCGTTGTTGACATCCCACCCGTTATAGTCCACAAACGTCTGCGCCGCGAATTGGGCCTGGTCGATTTTGGGTCCGAGGGATAAGTCAAATGTCATCAACCCTTCGATGCTTGAATCCACGGCAATGAAACCCCACCCATTTTGGATTTCGAGGTCGCGGTAATTGTACGGCGTCGCGTACGATTTGACGAAGACAGGAGAGGAAGGGGTGGTGATGTTGATGACTTGCAATGAGCTTCCATCCGCCACATACGCATACGTGCCATCCGTACGAGTGGCGTACGCGGTGCCGGGAGTGTTGTACGTTCCCACTGACACGGGAGAGGATGGCGTTGAAATGTCGAGGATGCGCAGGCCCGATGTTCCATCGGAGACGTAGGCATAGTTGCCTGAAACCGAGACATCATACGCCGTGCCGGGCGTGTTGTACGAACCCACTTGCGTGGGAGTGGAGGGCGTGCTCACGTCAAAGACGCGCACGCCGGACGAACCGTCGGCGACGTACAAGTATCCTCCGTCCAGTGCCATTCGCCACGGCGCCGTGAGTGCGGCCGCACCGGTGACAACGGGTGATGCAATAGTGGATGTGTCAACAGCAATCAGTCCGGGAATGTAGTGGGTGTGGAAACGCAAATCGTATCCTTGATTTGAACTGTTTTGATAGGCGGTTCCATTTCCATAACCATTCGTGTTGCGCCCGCCCCACTGATAGTAGTTGGATGAATTGTTCGCCGCGGTGGTGAGAACAAGATAGTACGTAGTGCCGCTGGAAATGGGGTAAATGGTTGGGAATGTGACTTCAATATCTTGATAGGATGTCGTGAGGCTGGCGGCAGTAATGGTTGCGGTGGCCAGATTAGATCCAGAGAGAGAGCTGCGTAAATTGACCAGTAAATTATTAGCAGGATTTCCGACGCGGCGCACTTGAACGGTGGCGCCTGAAATAAAATCAACAGTAGAAATGAACGACTGTGCTGCCGTCGCATTGGACGAATTTTGTCCGATTTCAATGCTTTGATTTTGATTGGGCGTGTTGCTCTGGTCAGTCGTGCTTGCGCTGTAGGTTGCCACGTAGGTGGTGGAACCATTGTTTAACACGGCGTATGAGTCCCCTCCCACATCGAGCTGCGACACCGAAGAAGGAGAAGCGGGAACGGACACATTTACGATGCGCAAATCCGATGTTCCGTCCGCGAGATACGCGTAATTTCCGCTCACGTCAACATCACGCGCGGTGCCGGGAGAATTGTACGTTCCAATTAAGTTTGGGAGGCCATAGTTGATCGTATTGATGTCGCGCAACCCGCCGGTGGAATCGGCAATGAATGTGGTGTTGGACGTGATGTCAATTCCCTGCGCATCCGTCGTGTCTTCTTGTCCGTCCCAACTCATACTCCCTGAGCGGTCGAACACGAGCATCATGTCCACAGGCTTTCGTGCGCCGGTGTTTCCCGACACGTAAAGGGTAACCGTGATATTTTGGTCGCACGTCAGAGGTCCTGACGGAGACACGTTCACGTCAAACGTGAGGTTGACGGGCGTGGCGAACTGTGCCGTATATTGTTCACGTGCGGGGTAGAGTGCAAATGGCCAACCCGACAAAGGAGGAGCGGGAGACGCAGTGCACTGCGACGCCGGCTGCTGCTGCAAAAAAATTCTTCGACCGTGAACAAAGGGCGCGTTAGAAGGAAGGGTTGTTCCGTACGTGAGAGAAGAAACATTCGCATCCGGAAAGCAGGATTGGAAATCCTGCCCCGCGCGGCACGAATTCACGTCCACCGGATACTGTGTCAGGGAGAGATACACATCATACGACGGCGGGAGCAAATTGGTGGCGCGAGTATGAATGTTTTGCAGAGTTGTAATAGAATATCCATTCACATCCAACTCGTTCGACATGAAACCCGAATGGTCGAGCGCAACAAACAAGTCGTCCACAAACTGGTCCGCGATGCGCCGCTCTTCGAGTTTGGGTGCCGGTTGCGTGGGCGCGGAGAGAAAAACAAAAAGACTTGTAACCAAAACGAGAGCCAGCACGACGTCTGCACTAAAGGCGAATGCCCTTGTTTTTCGTTCGAAGAATTTACGGCTCATAAACCATCAACTCAAATGCTGTTTCAACTCCATTAATGGTGACTAAACGCTGCACCACGCTCACTGGACGATTGAACGGAGGAAATTGTCCTGCGTTGAGCGTAGCGCCGCCGGAAAATTCCACATAGAAATCATATCCTGGAATATTTAACCGAGTCTTGACCTCGGAATAATTGAGATTGGTGTAGTTAATGAATGCCACTACTTTCGTGGGGTCGAGCACCCGGTCCTTTTGTGCAAGTCCGAATTGTGACACCGAATTAATGTCTCCTAAGAGCTCCCAATTCGTTGGAATGCCGGGGTTTTTGATGATGAATTCGGAAATGTTTGACGTAATGCTGTCCAAACTTTGGCGGTCGACCGTTCCCTGTGCCGCGGTCTGCGTGTTCTGCGCATACGTGAGAATGCCCAAGAGGATGAGGAGAAACAGAAATGTTGCCATGAGAACATCGGGAAGCGTGGCTTGCCCGCGAGAATTTTTGGGAAAAAAAAATAGTGGAGAAATAGCAGGCATTTTTTTCACCTAGTCAAACGTCCGCGTGGCAACGACAAACTGGTTGGGGTTGAGGAGTGTGGCCGTTGTTCCAGCATCCCCCCACAAGGGAGAAGATTGTCCGAGATACACTACAGTAGTAGTAGTAGTGCCGTTTCCGGTGTACACGCGCGCCGCACCATTGAGGATGAAGGCTTCCGTGAATGTGATGAGTGTTTCATCATTGCGCAGGAGCGTGAACCCCGTCAATTCAACCGGAGAAATGGCCGTGAATTCGATGAACTCATTCGCAATTTGCCCTTCATCCACTTCCGTCTCCGTAATAGTGATGAGGGGATTTCCCTGCGGGTCAAAGCCCGGATTCGTGTAGCCGCAGTCTGCCGAGTATGCGAGAGGAATAATTTGGTACGCGCATGAAGTGCCGTCGCAGAAATAATTTTCATACACTTTAGTCGTGCCCACGCACGTGTACGTGTCCTCGCCGCAATCGCTTTCGCTGCAAACGTCCCCGCCGGGAGAACTTAGTTGTTCATCCGGAATAATTTCTTCTTGATTGGTTTCAGGAGTGAAGAGCGAACTCTCCTCCACCCACACGCGGTCGAACAAAACCAAATAAGGGTCGCGTTCCACTTGCGAGCATGCAACGTGAATGACATCCGGAGAAACCGCGTATACGTGCGGATTGCTTCCGTGAACAACGATGGACGAGTCAATAATCATAAAGTTGGATGCGACAAAACGAGAAACTTGTTTGATGTGCACTTCCGCACCCTGCAAATAAAATTTCGGGTTGAGGGTGGGGTCGAGGACCAGTCGTACACGCACGCCGCGCTTGATTGCAAGGCGGAGATGGTCGCGCAGCACTTTGGGAGCGGGGGTGCGTAGCACAGCGTCAATGGTTTGCGTACTTGAATCAATGTGCGTGAGGACTTTTTCTAAACAGTCAATTTCAGCACACGTGAATGTGAGCGAGCATTGTGCAGCGGCTTCGAGCTTGGCCGCGGCCACATCCACGGGTGTTTCAACTAAAACGGGTTGTTCGGGCGGAGCGACCGTTCCCGTTTCGGGAGGGAGGGTGGGGAGGTAGAATGCGATGAACCCCGCTGCGAGGATAATGGCCAGCGGTCCGAGTAGCCATTTGAGCTCGAAACGAGATGGAATTCCCACACGTGAATCGTCGACCATTTTCAAATCACGACCAGGTTGATGTTGTCTATATAGATTCCCAATCCCTCGCGACGGTTGTCCCAATCCGAGAGGCCGCCGCCAATATCTAAATAGTATGTCCCCGCTCCCGTGGCGAGAGATGAAACGTCTTCATTGAAAAATCCCGTGTCGTCAGTGGGTTGGTAGCTCCACCAAATTTCATTCGTCGCGTCTTGGTCGACATTCTGGTCTAAGTCGCTGCCTAAATAGGTCATGCTCCCCGCATCCGGACCGAAGCGGGCCTTGACCCAACCCTCTTCTCCCGCGTCTAATGCATTTCCCCATGTTGCATCCGCGTCAATGGTATACGTGAAGGAGAGGCGCAGGACGGAACCCCCTTGGATGAGTGCCCATTGCTGCGCGTTAATATCAAATTGCACACCGTACGCGCCGCTCACGGCCATTCCCATAATAGAATTGTCATCCGGGTCGAGGGGGGCGCCGCTGACTCCTCCGCCGAGTTTTATTTCGAGACGCTTCGCAGATGAAACGTTGGCATCAGAACTGTTTCCATCGTTGTCCGGGTCCACGTTGAACACGGATGCGGAAGAGAGCGTGCCGCCGTACACGTTGGCATTCCAATCCCACCCGTCATCTCCCGCGTCGCTGCCGAAAGTGTTTGCAAGGGTATTAATGTCCGTGCGAAAGTCCACCGGTTGAGGCAAGTCGACTAAAACTTCCCACAAATTGATGAGTGAACCCACTTGAATAAAGTTCACGTCCACGCGTCCGTAATCGATTGAAATAGTGTCTCCAACTCCATTGGGTTCATACGTCATGCGAAACTTTGCAGTATTGGCCGCGTTCCAATCAGAAATGCACGAAATGAGATTGCCGGACTGAAAATAGGATTCGGTAAAAACGGGCGTGTACGCATTCACATCCGCCCACGCTCCGCCGTCCCAGCATTGCACGCGATTTTTACTTCCATTCAAACCTAAGTGAGATGACTCAAAATGTTTCGCGAGGAAGCGCACGTCCGTAATTACATTGGCTTGCGTCAAACCCAAATTAGAAAAACGAAACTCCACCCAGTCCGGGTCTTCCGTCGCATCATCGGATGAAACGGCGTACAATGCATCATCGGCTACCACTTCCGCACTCCACGCGGTGTTTTGGTCATCGATTAAAAGCAATATTCCACCGGATTGATTCGAACCAGAAGCCGGAGGGCTGGATGGAGGAGTGAGTGGAGAATAGGTGGTGTCGTTCGTGAATACCACCACCCCATTCACATCAAATGCTTTTATCATGCCAGGATACAATTGAACATTTTGTGCGCGTCCCAAAAATCCGCAGAATTTATCACCCACAAAAATACGGCCGTTGATGACATTCGTGTCAAGTAAAAGTTCGAAAATAGTTTCGGTGTATGGAGGGTTGGAACTCATGTACGTGATAATCGTTGAGAGTTTGGTGCAGACCTCGTCCTCTTGCACATTCTGCTGATTGCGTTGAGCGTCTTGCTTCGTTTGTTCGATGAAAAGTTGCACAATCAGAAAAAGAAAAAGAACCATGATGATGGCAATGAGCATTTCGGTGGACACTTGCGCGCGCGCAGCGCCTCGCGAACGCATTGAGTGCAAAGTTGAATTCGTTTGAAATGATGGTGGAGCAGGAGGAATCATACATTCGACACGCTCGCGTTGGTGTCCCCCATCGCGACGCGCAGGGAGTAGAGTCCTTCTTGGAAATACAAATAAGTCGGATTCATGTTGGCTTTGGTGAACGTAAAAATATCCGTCGTGTTGCCATATTGAGTCAGTTTGGCGTGCACCACATTCTGGTCGACGCGAAACTCAGTGAGGCCGACGGGAAGTTTAACGTCAACCACTACTGCGTTGCCCGGGCCTTTCGCATACACAAAATCCACCGCGGAAGCGATCGCGTCCACCGCGGACTGGGTTTGAACGACTTGAATCGTGTTCGAATAATTCGCATACGCGTACGCAAAAAGGAGCGCCGACATTAGCAAAAGAAAAGCCGTGAAAACGAGGTATTCTAGACCCACTTGGGCACGGGAACGCATGGATAACCCATTTAAATCGGCAATAAAAACCCCCTTGAAAGAAGGAGGGGTTAAAAGTCCAGACAACTTATGTATAGAATAACGTATGAAATCCGACAATAAACTCATTTTTTACAAAATGTTGCTCGATAAGTACGCCGACCTCATCAACCAGAAGGAACAGCGCACGGTGGGGGAGATAAAATCACTCATTAACGTGGATGATTTGAGCGTGCAGAGCCTCGTGGCCAAATTCAAGCCCGACACGTTCACGTTTGAAAAGGATTATTTATTCACGGCTCAACAACTTTTTGAGTTTGTCACGCAGGAAATTCATTATACGCCAAACGAACTGAATATCAACTTCTGGCTCTCCCCCACAGACATTCTCGCGCACAAAGTTTCGGATGATGAAGACTTGGCCGTGCTCGTCTGCACATGCCTCATGGCGCTTGGCGATGTTAATGCAATGGTATATGTAATGGAAATGGAAGACTTGCGCACACACGCAGTAGTTATTTCAGACGTGAATGGGAAAACACTCCTGCTCGACCCGAGTGTGAGCCACGGCTTCTTCAAATACTACGGCGACAAATCATATGTTTTCAAAAAATACCGATTTGAAGGAAAAAAATTGAAACGCGCGTTATACCGTTTTAATGCAACAACATACGAGCAATTTTTGTGAATAAAAAATAGAAATGAACCGCAGTCCTAAAAAGGACACTGAGGAAAAAGTACTCATGAACACGATTGAAATGCCCGGCATCACGCTGCATTACTTAGTCAAAAAGTGGAATGAAGAATGGGCGGGCGGATACATTCAGCAGATGCGCGCCGTGCACGAAGATACGTTTCTCATTAAGATTCACACCAAGAATGGTAACGTTGAATTGTTGGTCGCACTGCCGCACATCGTTTTAGTTTCAAAACGCAAATGGGAAAATGCAGAGGAACAACCTGCCGTAGTGAATGCCACCAAAAAATTATTGGACAACGTGCGCGTGGAACGTGTTGAGCAACTAGGACAGGACCGCATTTTCATGCTGCGCGGGGAGTCTGTTCACGTCATTTTCGAATTGTTCGGCGGGGGAAACGTCATTATTACGAATGAGAAGGGGATTATTCAGTTTGTCCACCGTGCAAAAGAGTGGAAAGGGCGCGTGCTCAAAATGCGCGAGAAATATTTGCCGCCGCAGAATGAAACGAAAACAAATTCCTCGTACGAGGACGAGATGAAAATGAAGCCGGTTGGTTTCGAACTCGCGGAAGGAAAAAACAGGCTGCGATTGCAGGCAGTGTTTGATAAAAAAGCGGCGCGGGAAGATTTGCCAAGCATTTTTGAAAAAATAGAAGAAAAAATTATTGAAGAATGGAAACAACCCAAAGTCGATTCCAAGCGCGAGGCGCAAAAACAAGCGCTGCATGTAAACGCGGCCCGTCAACGAGAATTGTTGAAAGAGTGGGAAGAAAAAATTGCCGCGCAACAAGCCGCAGGCGAATGGGTGTATGAAAATTTTGCAGTAGTGCAGCAACTTATTGATGCGGTGCAGCGCGGGATGAAAGCAAAAGTCTCGGAAAAAATGATGCTGGAAGAAATCCGCAAAAAAATTCCTTTTGTTAAAAAAATTGATGCGAAAAATGGAACGATTGAAATAGAATCGAACAAGTAATTGGAAATATTTTTCAAACAAAAATCCGAGAAAAACGCAGCGAAGGCAAAACGATTCTAGTTGAAGATAGAAAATTGGGGGTTTGTGAAAAACAAACCCTTACTTCTCATCCAAGGATGTAATTTCGCGTTCGTCGACAATAAACACGTCTGAAACGGCGGTAACGGCGGCGTACGGAATTTGAATGACGCGGTCCTGCATGTTCATTCGTTTGATGACTTTTGACTCGGCGTCCACTTCCACAATCAATGCTTCAATGTTCCCCGAATTTTCGTCCACGAGCAAGTCGGATAATCGTCCTACTTCGTCCCCTCGATTCGTAATCACTCTTTTGGTTGCCAACTGTCGGGCAATAGCGTATTTGTACATAGTAAACAAACCCCCTATGTGCGGGAAGAACGCAAACCGGATATAAAAACGTTTTCCAAGCGGGAAACCAAATAGGCCAAAAAGGGGCAAAATAAGCGAAAGGGGTTATGTTAGACGAGTTTTTTTCGGTGCACCCGTTTAGTGGGCACGCGCGGAGAAGAGTGGTGCGGGTACATGTCGCGCATCGCCTCGTGTTCGAGCCTCTTGCGCATCACGTACGGCGTCTCGTTTCTCCGTTTGGGAACGGGATGGGGATGGTCAGCCATGCTCGAGTGGTATTTTTGGAGTTTTTTAGCCTGTGGGAGGGCTTATTTTTAACGATTTTTACCTGTTTGGGTGTATGAGTCTCCCTATTCTTGGGCAAAACCTTGTTTTAGAGGAAAATACCCCCGTTGAGCGTGAAAGTGGCGAAGAAGCCGGCGGACAAATCACTCCCCGCTACCGTGCGGAATTGGAACACCAGCAATACCGTTTCGTGGGAAACCATTCCGCCGTGAAAGTGTGCGGGTGGACGAAAAACATGCTGCGCGGAGAAGGCGGTTGTTACAAGTTCAAATTTTACGGCATACAATCGCACAAGTGCATGCAGATGACAGTGAACATGAGTTGCGCGAATCGTTGCACATTCTGTTGGAGGGGATACAAAGCCCCCGTCATGCGCGAGTGGAATTGGCAAGTGGATGAACCGGATTTTATTATTGACGAAGCTATCAATGCGCACCTCACATTACTAAATGGATTCGGGGGAAATGAAAAAGTTTCACGCGCGGCATTCGAACAGAGCAAACATGTGGGTCACGTCGCGCTGAGTTTGACGGGAGAACCTATTGCGTACCCCAAAATTAATGAGCTGTGCAAAAAGTTTCACGCGAGAGGAATTTCCACGTTCTTGGTAACGAATGCGCAGTATCCGGAAGCCATCAAGAATTTGCACACGATTACCCAACTCTATTTGAGCATTGACGCCCCCACTGAAAAAATTTTGAAAGAGTTAGATGTTCCCTTGTTTCCAGATTTTTGGGCGCGTTACCATCAAAGTTTAGATGCGTGTGCGGAGAAAAAATACCGCACCACAGCGCGCATGACCATTGTGAAAGGAATTAATGATACCCTGCCTGAAAAATACGCTGAAATTATCCGAAAAGGAGATTTTGATTTTGTGGAAATCAAAGGGTACATGCACGTGGGAGAAAGTCAAAAGAGATTGTCGCGCGAACACATGCCCACCCATGACTACGTGAAAGAGTTTGGTTTGTCAACGTTGGAATTTTTGAAAAATGAATATGAGTTTGCCAACGAACACGTTCCGAGCGATGTGATTCTGCTCGCGAAAAAAAAATACAACAAGAAGACGTGGATTGATTACGATAAATTCTTTGAATTAGTAAACGTGAACGACGCCCCCGAAAATTTGGACGCAGAATTGTATTCGAAAGGCACGCAATCGGTTAAAGAAAGCGAAAAAGATTTTGGAGTGGTGCAATAGTTCTGTGCCACTAATACAAATGAGAAAGAGGAAAGAAGAAGCAAGGAGAAATGAAAAGAAAAAGAAGGGCGGAAAAAAGTCAACGCTATTTCGACAAATAATAAAATCGCTCCAATATTTTTCCGTGCAAATCGCCAATAAAGTGAAATGATCGCGTGCGCGATGTGCATCGCACGCGCGTTCGGCGCACGTGAAATTTTTCAATAATTAATCCCAAAGGCATTTTGGTGGTGTGAAGCATCTTCAACAGCGCGGGTTTTGTTTTGAGCATGTCTATTTCTGACCGCGCACGCATGATGGGCCGCCCGTTCAAGTCAAAGCGAACGCGTCGAATAAGTTTATTTGATTTTTTTTCCTGCCCCTCAAGCACAAAAACGGCTTCCGGAAAAATGGAATGAACTAATTCAGACGTACCTTTAGGATGATTGAGAAGGGGGGCATACCATCGTCTCTCGGGAGGGCGCATGAAAGACATGCAGAAATGGCGTTAATAAATGAAACTTTTGAAATAAAAAATAGTTCAAAAATAAAAAAAATTAGGCGCGGCGTGCAGTCATTTTGGAAGGAAGATGGTAGAAGCGCTCCCACACATGAGCGTCCAAGTCTCCCAAAAAATGAAATGAACGCGAACGGGTAGTTGACTTCAAGCGCGTGCGGCGAACGTGATATTTTTTGACAATGGAACCGATGGGCTGGTCAGTGGTGTGAAGAGATTTAGACACCGCGGGATTTGATTTTTCCAAATTAACCACCGCGCGGGCGCGCACGATTGTTTTTCCATCCAAATCAAATCGAATCCAGCGGAACATTTTTCCCCTGCGGATGACGCGTTTTTCAATGTAAAATTTGACAGTAGGAAAATGTTCGCGAAGAAAAAGAGTCGCTCCGATGGGGCGTGCAAGAAGGGGAGCAAACCATCGATCGTGCATAAAATAAAACAAAACCAAAGGGATTATTAATGACCCGGCTATTTTGAGTGAGAGGGAAAAAAAATGAGTGCAGAAGGTCATGACAAACGAGGAAGTTCAGGAAAAATGGCGCTGGGCATCGGCCTCATTGTTATTGGAATTATTTTGGGGGCATATATCGCGGATGCGCTGAACCCGTGGATTAACCCTGGAAAGACGCAGCTCGTGGAAAACACGGAGGCGATTCAGGCGCAGAATAAATTGCTGAAAGAACAAGTCGATTGCCTCGTGAATGGAATTAATTTGAGCCACGGAAAAGCGGCTATTTCCGAATGCACCTGACCAAATTATCCATGCCCGATTCCATACGGGGCCGGAAGTCGCCGGCCGCGCGACCTTTTTGATCGAACTTTTCCTAAAAGTTCGAGGCACTCGGATTTTCGCCAACCTTTTGCTAAAAGGTTGATGGTCGTTCGGCAGACTACTATTGGGGATTTATCCGTAAATCCACAAGTAGGCTTTTTGATGAAACTTTTCACAAAGGTTTCAAAAAAATTTTCCCTAGATTTATAATTCATCCGCGCAACGGCACGTGCATGAAAGCCATTTTGCTCATCGTGTTATTTATCGCGGCGAGCGGGTGTTTGGAAGAACGGTTGTCTCCGAGCGAGGCGCAGATGTGCTTGCTTTCCACGCGCGTGCAGCCCTCGTTGCTCCCTGTGTGCAAAACCGCTGGCGAGTGCGAAAAAGAGTTGATCGAATATTTTCCCGCAAAAACGTATCAGCATGTTCCCGCAGGAGTGGAAAATGTTCGCGCACGAAAAGGAATAGTGGGAGCGTGGAGTGCAATTCAGCGCGCGACGCAAACACTTGAACAAATTAAGCAGTCGTGCACCACCCTTAACGCCGGCGACTTGCTGGCACGTGCCATAGTGAGTGCGAGTGAATTGCAGAATGTGCTGAAAACAACGGAAGAGGCGCAGGAATTCACGTATCGTGCACTCGAAAAAAGCATCGTATACGGCGCCGGGCTGGAGCTGGAACGCGTCAAAGACACGAAAAGTTTTGAAGCGTATGCGAAACTTCTTCAAAATGCATTTGAGCTGCAGACGCAAAATCCCACGAGTGAGTGGTCACAAAATCAAAAGAATAATCAAGCGTATTTTGAGCAAATAGCACGGACTATTGCGCAGAACAAGGCTGGCGCATACCGTGTGGAATGGTCAAGCGTTTTTGACGCGTACCGAACCGGCGTCACAGTAGCGGTGCCGGAAAATGCACGAGTACTATTCGCCGTTTCACCACTGTGGCAGGGTGCGCTGGGAGCATTTTTGGGAAAATATTCCAATTCAAATGCATTAGGAATCGTTTCACGAATTCAAGCAAATGAAGTGATTGCGCACGCAGAGCAGGTTGTGGCCCCTGAGAATGGATTGGTAATTCAAATTTGGAAAAATATTCGCGAATTCGATGACGAAATGAGCGCCATGTACGTGTACGAAAAAGGAGAAGAGGAGAATGCGAGCAAAATAATTGTTGAAGCACTTTCGCGCGCGGAAGAAAATGATGACGCCAACCAAAAATGGGCAGAAGCAGAAGAAAGCATGAAAAGTTGGGTGGAAAAAAGCGTGTTTTCAGCGGCGCGTGGAGAGCATTGGAAAGTGAGTGAAGAATGGTCTCGTTTAGAAGCAGAGAATAGGGCGTTGCGCGCTTCGCGCGTGCATGAGACGAAAACAATTGGCCAACGCATCGCCGAACGAAGGGAGTTAAATCGAAAAATTGAAGACGTGAAGAAAAAGATGAATGAAAATGAAGAAAAAAATGCTGCGTTGAGAAAACAATGCGAGCAATTTCTGGCGAAGAATAATTTGCAGGGCACAACAACTGTCTTGGACGCGGAAAATTGTTTAAGTCAATTAAATGAAGCAAAACAATTCGCAATAGAGAAAACCGATGCGGGAAAAATTTCTCAGAGAGCCGAATTGAATTGGTGTGTACAGGCGTTAAACGAAGTGGAGCGTGCGCTGGAGAGGGAAGAAACGCGCGCGGAGGATTTTGAGCATTATTTTGGGAGCGGGAGTGTGAACGCGTGCGAAAGTGCACGAATGAACCACGCGCAGGAATATGAAAATTTGCCACTTATGCAGGAATGGAATGAAAAAAGAGAAAAAATGGCGGTATTGTCGAACGCCATCCTGCGCGCGGGAGCGGTGTGGGACTGGAGTGGGGAAAAAAGCGCGCGCGAACGTGTTGATCGGGCGCGAATACTGACTCACGATGAAGAACCCGCACAGGAAGGCGTGCAGCGGGAACGTATACAAAAAATGGACGACGAAATTTTTGAGTTGGAAGAAAGTCTGCGCGAAATAATGGAAGTGGCGGGAAATCAACTAGGTTGGAAAGTCACATCGCCAGTAGTTGTGCGCGCGGATGAAGAACAACCATTTGACGCCGAGGGAATAATTGAGAATGTTTGGGGTGGTGAAATTGATTTTCCATTTGTAATAGGAATGGCAAATCCGGGAGTGGAATCCATTTCAGTAGAAACGAGTGGAATTTCCGCGCAATTTTCGGGGGATGAAATTATTATGCAAGGAGACTATTTGCCGGGCGAAAAAATAGTGCTGAGAGGAAGCGGAAATGGAGTTCTCGCACGCGCGAATAATGAAAGTGTGCTCGTTAAACTAATGGGCGAGCGTGCGGCGGTGACTCAACACCTAGAATTGTTCGCGGAAATCTTCCCGGCAACCATTCGTGTTAACTGGAACGCGCCTGCGGGGATTGTAAACGACAGTGTTTCTATTTGGGCGGATGGGAAAAGAGTGGTAGAACGAGGAGACACTGAAAATAGCTTTGAAATAGACGCAACGGCACAGAAGACGAAGATTAGTATCACGTATGAAACAGAGCACGCAGTCGCAACCCAAACGCGCATCAAAAGTCAACTGAACGAGTGGGGGCGCGTGTTCATCGAGTACGAAATAGCGGCGCAAAATAGTATTGCACACGATGTGCGCGCGTCCATATTCACAGGGGTTTCCGGCGACCCCGTTTTAACAGAAAGTATTCGCGTGACGAATGAAAATGGAGAAAATGTGCCATACACGCTTGACGCGGTTGGAAATGTCGTGTTGTCCAATCAACTCATCGAAGGAAATGGAAGGCGAACGTATGCGGCGCGGGTGGAACGAAACGATAGCGTGGAGGAATGGATTAGTTTGGGCGCCCGTTTGAGGCTGGACATTGATGCGCTGGCGCGCGCCGAGAATAGTTCGGCAGTATTAGGCGCGCTTAAATTGAAAAATAAATTAAATTCACTTCAAAAAGAAAAAGATGTGTCAAAAATAGCGGAAAAACTGATTGAAATTCAAATGGAAGCGAGCACGCTTTGGATGCGCGAGGAAGAATACCAAAGCGAGTGGAGCACGTATGAGAATGAATGGAATGCAACATTGCAATTAGTAGATGGCCAACAGAATAAATGGGTGGTGCAAGGAAATGCGGCACTGGCCAATCGGAATAAACAAAAACTAGTGGAAGCGATTCAGAAAATAAGTGAAGCAAAAAAAATGGAAAACAAAAATACGGTTGTTGAGAACACGGATGAAGAAAAAAGTATTAGCGCGGCCAAAAATGCGGTGATGCGCGCACTGGAAAACATAGAAACATATGAAAGAGCCCTCTCGGTGGGATGTGAAAAATTACTACAGGTTAATTTTAGTTGCCCGATAGACGAAAGTGAAGTTAAGAATGTTAAAAAACAGTTGAGCGCGGACAAAAAATTATTAGACAAAATGGAAGCAGCGTGGAAAAAAATACTGCCCGAAGCGCGTGGCGAAGAGTGGAAAACCGTTAAAGTTGAGTGGGAGCGGTTGGAGAGCGACGCGGGCAAAACAAGCAAACTTCTGGAGGATGCGGTGCGTGTTCTGCGCAATGCGGCGGTAGAGCGAACGACCACATTAAAACGCGAAACGGCAGGGAGCGCGGATGAAGACGTTGTTTCATCCGTGGAGAAAGCCGCGTTAAATATTGAAAATGGAGAATTTGGAAAGAGTATTTTTGTCGCACAGAGCGTGCTAAACTATGTTCAGGGAAGCAAAATCACTGGACTCGTTTCGATACCTTTGCTTGCGTGGCCATTTTTGGGCGTTATGGTGCTAATGGGCGGGTGGTTAGGCTGGAATGAGTGGAAGAAAAAAAACAAAGTAGAAATTCCCATGAAAACGGTGCCGCGTGCAAAAGAGATTATGGAGACGGAGACAAATACTTCCGCGTCTGCGCCCCCACCCACGCGAGAGGCACTCCCACGAGGAGGCACAGGAGCAGGAGGGCGATACATGCAAGTGCGGCCAGGGACGCTTGCCCATTCTGAAAAGGAGATGCCCCTTCAAGGGAAGAACCCAAAAATGCGGCGACGAAAAGGAGAACCACACTCACTAAAAGAGGCGTAACCGCTTTGAGAATCGTTCGTCCAAGTCTCCATTCATCGCGCGCCACTACTGCGGAAAAGACGAATGAGAAAATAATAAGCGAAAGAAAACGAAAATCGGGCAAAAAAACAAACGTGAAATACGAAAGAATAATCATGCCTAATGAAACATACCATTCGTTCGTGCGCATGTTCAACTCTCCACGTTCACGGGCATTAAGTAAATGCCGTTAGGGTATAGCGCAACAACGTACGGCCCTTCGCTCGCGAGCTGGTCGGCGGGAACGTACGTGAATTGATTTTGCACAAATGTAGGAAATGTGTTGAATTGTGTAAGAGTATTTGTGGCGGCGTTGAGGATAATCACAACATCCTGCTCCGTGGCAAGGGGGTCGTTGGCGAACTGCACGGAATTTCCCCCCGGCAAAAGCAATCCGACGCGGCCAGATTGCTCAATGACGGCTTGCGGGTTATTGGCGAATGTTTGTTCAATCGCATGCGTGACTTTTCCAATGAATGGATTGTACGTGGGAATGGAACTTGTTACAAGGGCAGTGGGAGAAAATGAAGGCGCGAGAGAATACACGGCGACTAATGCAATAATGATGACGAGGCCGATTCCAATCGTCGTGCGGGAGAATTCCATACGTTAAGATGGAAAAACGGCTATTTAAGTGTGTTGAGTTGAGAAATAAAAAAAGTGAGAAAAAAGAGTGGTGTCCGAGGAAATGAATCCTCGGTTTCCAGAAAGAATGGTGAACGCGTCGTTACTGCACGACTTGTTCAGTTTTGGGTCGGCGGAAATTAGCGTACGGGCGAAACTTTGTTTTCGTCCAGGCAGTAGGCTGTTTGGAACGGAGTTTGAATTCTTCCTCCAACAACTTGAGACGCAATTCCTCGGTGACTTCGACTTTCATGGGAAACCCCTTCCTTGGTTGTGTTAGTTGACTCAAACATCGAGAGGCTCATTTCCCGACGCCTGTTAAAAAAAATTCTAGGAATACATAATGGGTTGTTTCTTGTATATAAGCATTACTTATTTGGATATAAACTAGGCGCGGGGTACTTTTTAGGAGAATTGGCGAACTCAGGCTTTTAAATGGCAAGAGAGGGGGGTTAGATATGCAGTCGTTGAAGAATCGTAAAAAACCCGAAGGAAAAATAGTCAAGCCTGAAGATAAGATTTGGCGGGAACAGTTTAACCAGTTGAGCAAGGATGACCACTTGGAAAAGCTTCATTTATTAGGCTTAGACGATGAAGAAGCCGAGGTTTTAGTGGAAGACTTTGAAGAAGTCAAAAAGGGCAAGAAAAGCAAGGTTTTACAAGACTTGGAAGAAGAAGCCGGCTCCGCCACCACGGAAGAAAAGCCAAAAGACGAAGAATAATTACCCATCCGTGCGTATTTTATCCTGCAAAACGTATACGTGAGAATGGATGAACTAAACACCCCCTCCGCTCAAACCATCATCTCGGAGGAAAATGCAGCAATTTCTACTCAACCCGTGGTTTCGCAAAGTGAAAATAATGCGGAAAAAAATGAGGCGTTGCCCAAACATTCGTTCAGCGCGGCGCATGAAAAAATTTTAACACAATTCAAGCAAGAGTTGATGGTCACGGGATACTCCCCTCGCACGAGTAAAATGTACTTGTTGTACGTGCAAAAATTATTGGAACAAACGCCCAAAATGCCGAGTGACATGGACAAGCAGGACATTGTGAGTTTTCTCGCCACGGCGCGGGAGAAAAATGTTTCCAATTCGACGCTTTCACTAATGCATTCGGCGTTAAAGTTTTTTTTTGCGCAGCATATTGGGAAAAAAATTATTGATGAGGTAAAAATTCCCAAGAAGGCAAAAAAATTGCCGAGCGTGCTGACGGTAAACGAGTTGAAGGATATTTTCAAAAATACAAAAGTGGGGCGCAACAGGTTGCTACTGCAATTCATCTATTCAACAGGCGTGCGCGTCAGCGAAGCGGTGAATATGCGCGTGGAGGAACTGGATTTTGACAACGCCACCGCGAATGTAAAGAGTGGGAAGGGAAATAAGGACCGAGTTGTAGTGCTCTCGCAAAAATGGATTACATTCATCAAAAAATATTTGAATCGAAAAAAAATTCAAAGTGAGTATGTTTTCAGCAAAAAAAATGGAAAGCAACTCTCAACGGATACGGTTGAACGAATCATTCGGGAAGCCGCTGCGGGTGCGGGAATAACCAAGCGTGTTACGCCGCACGTGTTGCGACACTCATTCGCCACCCATTTGCTGGAAAGTGGGGAAAACATCCGGAAGATCCAAATACTGTTGGGACATGCTAATCTTTCAACAACATCCATTTACACGCATGTGAGCAAGGAAGAGTTGAGGAAAGTGCAGAGTCCGCTTGATAATATGTGAAGCGCAAATTACTAGTAAATGGAGTTAGAAAAGTAATAACAACCAACAAAATCAACAGCGAACAAACAAAAAAAAAATCAAAAACCGAAAATCAAATCATTGCTTATGTAGTTATTTACTACATAAGTTGTAATTTGTTTTGGTGTTTTGTGAAAATTTTCCACCTCCACCCCCTCTACTTCCACTACTTTAGAAAAAATCCACACTCCACCGCGCAAAAATTTTTGGAAAAAACATAACGGGGATAAAAATGCAAACGGTTGGAAAAAAAATATGAAGTTATTACTCCAGAAACCCTTCTATTTCAATTTCAAACATCTTTTGGCGAATTATTTGCACAAGATTTATATACGAAATTCGGGTTCTATGTTGCACTTGATTTCTTGAGAAATTCAAGGGGGATTAATTATGACGGTACGCCTATCAAAACTATTTGGAATGGACATCTATACAGATAACGCAGAATACAAAGGTAAAATCTTTGATTTAGTCATCAATTTAGAAAAAGGAAAAATTGAAACCATGACCACCGAACCATTGAAAGTTCGCACGAAGCAGGAAGCTCGAAAAATTATTTCGGAAAAAAGCATCCCCTATCAAAACGTTCTTTCAGCAAAAGACATTTTGCTCGTGGGAACGCGTTCACGCCCCACTCCTGTTGAGGAACCGGAAGAACAGCCTACTCAAATGCGACGACCTGCTTATCGACCGTATACGCGCCGATAATCAGGCTCAATTTTTTTTTTGGCGACCGTCATTCCAAACATATAAATAGTATTTATGTCCTATAAAGCAACATAAACAAATCAAATATTTTATTATTTTACAAATAGTATTACCGGAAGTGTAGGGGGTGGTATCATGGCAAATGCATATTTTATTCAATACAAATTCATCTTACCAGAAAGCATCAAACATTCAACGTATACCTATCAAAAGCTGTTTCGAGCCATTTATGGATATACGCAAAACGTGACCAAATCGAATGGAAAGGTCTACCACTACCACCGCAAAGGTGTTTTGTCCGACACCCCCTATTTGCGACCGGGAAAAAATACTGTAATAATCCACCCTTCTGCTTTTCCTAAGATTAAGCAGTTCTTTGCCACGGGGCAAAACCCTTCCCACAATTGGCGCGCCAAAGGGGATTGGAAGGCCGTTTACTACATGGATGAGAAAGAAGTCGATGATACCAAGCTAGTTTCAGCCTTAGAAGATTGGGTGGATCGCACCTATATTGTGGCAAATGAGAAGCACCCCGCTAAACTCACTGATGAGTTGAGCACAATCTTGGACAAGCATAAACTTGGCGAAACGCCTGAGGAAGGTAAAAAATCCCGTGTTTTGAATGAAGCCAATTCCATCGTTTCAAGTGAGTGGTTCAAAGCGCACCACCCTCGAAGCCAAAAATTAATTGATTTTAATGAAAAAGTGAAGTCATTGAAGGGGTTGTGAAGGCACAACCGCTTCATTCTCTATTTCTTCCATCAAATTAATGGTCTGCATCATATTTCTCTTTCGCCATCTCATTTTGCCCCCCAACATATTGGCTTCTAACAGTCCTGAATCAACCAGGGTCTTCAAATAGGGATATAGCGATCGTTCATTCTGATACTGGACTCCGAATAACTCATTCACTCGCCTCAGTATCTCTTCCATTGTAATCCACTCTTCAAAATCCAATACTTTCGTAATGTGGTGCGCTTGGCTGCCCTCTTTGAACTTCAAATAGTTCCACACATTTATGACTTTGTATTGGGGCACACTCATCTGAGTCGCAGTATTAACACTATTTCTAATAGTACTATTTTGGTTAATTCTCTGATTCTGAAAAGTGTTCTCACTCGGGGCGCCCTCATTTGCCCATTCTTGGATGGTTCTTAGGCTCCCAAACACCTTTCGAAGTATTAGTTTAATCATGGTAATTACCGTAATGATAGTAATTACTTAAAAACCTTATGGTAATTACTAGTAATTACCAAAAATAAAATAAATGAAAATAATATTTACCGTAATTACTGAAACTGTTAATATTTCATCAAAAAATATGAAAAAATTCAAAATGAGAGCAGACTAAAATTACAATAATATTTGAAATTTATTAATTTGTTAAAAAACGGGGTGTTTGGATGAAAAAAACAGCAACTGAGACCACAAAATTCCAAAAAATACAAGAAAACATCGAAAAAGTCTATAATGAGACTCAGAAGAAAGGAGTATTTTCAGGCTTTCACTCCGCATAGAAAAAGGCTCAAAATAATGAGTAGCGGGGGAAGGATTTGAACCTTCGATCTTCGGGTTATGAGCCCGACGGGCACTCCAGGCTGCCCCGCCCCGCTATCTTAACGTTAATTAATTAATGCTTTATTTGCCTTTATTACTTAATTCCTGTCCATTTGATTTGTCCTGCGTTTACTTTTTAATGCCGGTCGAATGTCCAAGTTTATGCGTTATACTATCTTTTGCAACTGCGACAATTCTTCCGTTAATTCCTTAATTTGCACCTGAATCTCCTTCTGTCTTTTCTTTCCATCAATCGGATTCATCATTTCCCCGCACTCCGGGCAGCGAAATTCATACTGCGCCGCAATCTCAAACGCCGTATCTTCGCACCCTTTTTTGCAGATGAAAATTTCATGACTCCCATCAAACTTTGCTTTCTGCTCCATCTTCTGCAGCATCTCCGCCTGCTGTTCTAAAATTAATTCCACAATTCTCCGTTGCTTGATTTCCCACGTGTACGTGTACCATCCTGAATTTTTATTTTTTGTTTTGTTGTAGCACGCAATTCCCCGATAGTGCAGTCGGTTGAGAATGCTTCGAATCTCCGTTATTTTTTTTGTCTTCATCTGCGTTTCAATATCTTGGTCTAAACATTTTCCATTATTTTCCAAGCATATTCGCACGACTTCAATGGCTTCTTCGCCTCCTACATTTTGGAGGAACGCTTTCGTAATTTTGTAATCGAGAATCGTCGGAGAAGCAGGCATGTACTGTTTACGCCTCATTAGTCATTTAAACCATTCACGCGCTCTACGCGTTTTCCCTTTTTCTCAGGAATAACAATCTTCTTCGCTCCCGGAAAGGCTAGTTTCTCCTCTTTTCCCTCGTTTAGCCGGTGCATAAACACGCTCAACGAGGCTACTTCGCTATGTGGCTGGCGCGTGATGCTTATGTTGAAATCGGCGTTTTGGTATACCTCTCCCGGCACTTTTTCCGAGCCGATAACAATTGTCACTTTCTTTTCCTTTCGAATTTTGTTCATCAATTTTTCGCTGGGCGCTTCCCCATACATCGTTAGATGAACAATCGCATTTCCCTCTTTCTTCATCTTGTTTATTCGCGTGTACAAATTCTTCTCATACTCGACCTTGAATGTTCCCCCAAACTCGCGGTTGACGCGTTCAACCGTCTCGGCAATGTGGGGGTCAGCTTCTTCGCCTAAAATAATCCTCGCTCCCCCAAACGCCCGCGCCACGAGGCAGCAGTGCGTCGTAATCCTCAAATCGCGATACGTCCGTTCACTCAGGCGTATGACACTTATTTCGGGTCCTTTTTCATTTCCCATTCTTCATTTTGGTTTGCTTCTCTTTATCTGCGTATGCCCGCGCTCTCCGCGTTTTTCATATTCTTTTCCCTTTTTCTATTCCGTGACGTTCAACACTAGCGTGGCTAACCCTCTGGGGTCAACAAATATCGTGTCTGCGTTCACATACCACTCTTGGGTGCCTGCCCATTCGGCTTGTTTTTCAATCGGTGGACTACTGGCTCGAATCGTAATAGTATACTTTCCTGGCGCCACTTCTCCCATTATTTTTCCCGTAATCCGTATGCGCCCGACCCACTCCTTATCCAAAACGGGAAATGCCGGCCCAGCCAGCATGTGGGGCGGGTCTATTTCTATTGCAATAGGTGCTTCCGGCTCAATGCTTGCGTCAAATCCTATCCCTTGGAAGTACGTCACTCCCCACCCGCTTCCCACAAACAAATATGTTTCGAATTCTTTACTTTCTGTCCCTAGCACCGCTTCTTGTTCCGCGGGGGTGCTGAATATTCCAATAACCCCCTGCCACACTTCTGGTGCCTGTACCCACGTCCTCTTTCCACTTGTTTCAAACGTCTCGAAGAAATCCGGCTGCAAATAATTTTCCCGCGCCACCTCTCCCAATCCTTCTCCACTTCCCCCATTCATTTTTTCTTTATCTTTTTCAAAATTTTCATTTCGCTCAGGGAGGTTTTTCACAATGTCTTTCGCTCGTTCCACCCCATACGTTTTCACAAAAAATTCTTTCGCTTGCTCTATACTCACGTGGTGGTGTTGTGCGTATCCTTCCGTCATCCAGTCTCTCTCGTTTGAAATGGGATTTTCGGGCGGGTTATTACTTTCTGTCTGCACGCACCCTGTTGCAAGTAATAATATCCCCACCATTACCATTTCTGTCCATTTCTTCATCATGAATAATCCGTCCCTGTCTGGAATGACTTATTGTGGTCTCCCCCGCTCACGAACGAATTGAAGTCCCCGGAAAAGCACAGCTGATTTGTGTCTCCCAGCAGTAGTGTCGTAATCAGCCTCGCCCCCACATTAGCATTCGTGTAATCATACTGTCTGCACACCGTCTGCGTCGGAGCGGTTGTCTTCCAATCGTCCGGCGTCGCTCTTCCAAGCGCGTAAAGTTGGCTCATCTCATTCGCATCAAACGCCCGCGTGTATATCTCTGTTCGATCAAGCCGCAGAGTGGAGTCCTGCACCCCATACGCAAGCGACAAGTACGCGTTTCCCCCTCCAACCAAATCCAAGTCTCCCGTCGTCTGCGTACTGTTAGCCACCCACGCCCCGTCCAAATAAATGACTACATTTCCATCTGTTTTTCGCGTACACCCAATTTGATGCCAGTCACCATCAAGTAATCCCCCGTCATATGACCCGCTCGTCGGGCCGCCCGTGTCGGCCTGACATTGTATTTGATCAATGTCCTGGTCAATCGATATTTTCACTAGTTTTCCCGCCGTCCCTTTGTTTGTAGTCAATATATCGCTCGTGTCCGTGGATCCAATCTCAAAAAAGACCCACGTCGCTATCGTAAAGTTATCGTCCAAATACGTCACGTTATTTTCAACATTCAAATCATACTGGTGTACTTTTTGCAGACAATTTCCATCATAGCAATTGGTTCCAGTAATATAATTGGGCGCCCCCACAAATGTTCCGTGGTGGTTATTTCCCGAGCTATCCGGAAATCGGCTCACATTCGAATCGTAATCAAACTCCCACCTTGCTTCCGGCGCAAACGTCGTCACTCCGCAATAGGGTCTCCACCCTCCCAACCCATTTCCGTCCGTTCCACATCCGCTTCCCGTTCCCTGCCACACTTTCAGTATGAGATTCGCATCCACCCCGCTGAATATGCTGGTGAAATTTCCATCCACATTAAGTGAAACATTTCCCACGTTCGACACTGTCATGGGTGCGAATGTAGATGATTGGCAGAACGTACTCTGCGACTGTCGGTATTGCGTCGTCTTAAGATTGACCAAGTCTGCGAACAAACAGCGCGTGTCGCCTCCTGCACTTGATTTCCCTTGCACTAAAAAAGTCACATTGTTGTCGTTGGCAATGTATGCAGTCACGTTCCCGCTCACTCTTGCTTCCAAATATTTTGGCGCAACTAACCCTAATCCGCCCCCCGTTCCCGTGTACGAATTGAGGTGTGTGAATGCGGACGTGTCGTAATTCCAGATGTACACATTAAAATCAGAGTCTCCGCCCGCTCCGGCGCTGCAACTTCCCGTATTCTCAAGAGCTTGTCCTAAAAACATAAAATTAATGTCCCGTACCACTTGCTCATGGTTGTTCAATTTGAACACGTACCGCTGCGTCGCTCTCGGTTCAGGGATGTCTCCTGTGTTGGTTGTTAACTGGTAGGACGTGTCGTCCGTGCTCACTTCTGCGTAATCGGTCGTGGTGAATGCTGTTGATGGTGCGTTTTTATCCGTTGGATACGTGTCCCCGAGTGACCCATCATACGCCACATTCCTGTCGGATGTCGACACGTTTCCTGCATAGTTATAGTCCGTCGTGAACGTCGTCCCCGTCCTTCTCACTGCACTCGGCTTCACTTTAGCGGCATTCCCATCAACGTCCGGGTCGAAGTTCGCATCTATCTCATTGAAGAAGAACGCCCCTGACGTGCAGCTCCCCCCGTACGTAATCGTGTGTCCGCGATTCGTGGCTACGTTAAACACGAATGTCGTCGTTGCACTATTTCCTCCAAACGAAAGTGCCTGGCTGAATGTTCCTGCATTATTCAGTTCTGCCGCCCAATCCGTGACAATACTCGTGTTTGACTGGCTGAATATTCCCACATTCCCATCGTTGCGCGAAGTCAGGGTGGCGGTTAATGCGAGTGCCCCGTCAAAAAAGAGATTTACATCCAATCCATTCATCTCTGCTTTGAGCGTGTGATACGTGTTCCGCTCGTACGTCACCGGCACTCGAGTCACGCTTCGTACGCCTGCGATAATTTGTTCGACTCCAATATTAATGTCTGTTCCATCAACGTTTTCTTCCATGAAGACACTGGATAAATTAGTCTGGTTCACCACATCAAATGCTAATTTGGTTATTGCGGGCACTGCTATTCCGAATGTTGGGTCTGGACTAAATGGTTTTTTGATTCGGGCTTGTAAGTGGAGGTTGAAATCTGCAATATTATAGTCTTCCAACCCCTGATACACCCACCTTGAATTTCGCACGCGTCCATTTCCGCCCGTAAACTCATCATCATTTGCCAATTGCATCGCCCAATTGTTTCCTTCGTTTATTGGAATTGCCCATCCCTTCGTTGCTCCGCTGGTCAGCATCGGCTTCCATGCTCCTTGAAATGCTCCTCCCGGTTTTTCCACCCACAACGTGTTCCACACCGCATTCATGTCGCTTCCCGTCGTGTTCCCATCTAATTCATTATGGACCGCCAAATCCAAATAGCTAATATCTGCAAAAGGGTCGGAGCCTCCGCCCCCTCCCCCAGGGATAAAGCACGGTGTTGCCACACAGTTAAAATCCCAGTGCGCTAACGTGTACCCTGAATGAAATGTGCTGAACACAAATGCTAAGCTGTAGTATTCGCTCACACTTTTTCCAATTCGCACGTCTGCTCGCCAAACATTGGAAACATTTCCATCCACTTTAATCCAATAATACGCTACTCCCCCGCTGTTGTAATCGGATAGGTCCAGCGTCGGCGAAAGCGTTCGTCCAATACTTCCTCGTGGGTCGGATGATTGCTCATTGTCCTTGAAAATGTTTAATCCCCTTTGTCCAAATTTCAAATAGTTCGTATCATTCCACACGTAATTCGCATCCAGCTCCGGGGTCCATTGGGAGTTATCATCCGTCCGGTCAATGATTGTAATATTATTCGCATACCCGCTAAAATTATCCTTGAAAATAACTGCATTCGCTGGAGCGGCGAGCAGAAACACGAATGCTATTATTGCAGCGGCCCGGGCCCAATCTTTCCTTCGTATTTTTCTCTGCTCCATGTCTCCATCACCTCGCATTCCAATATAAGGATGTATAATTCTCCCTCCCGCTCGTTCTCATTAGTGTCCTTCGGCGCGTCTATTTGCTCGACCTTTATTTTTTCAATAGGTTTTAGTTCTCATCCATCTTTTTGCTTTGCATGTCTCTTGCCCCGCCTTCTTCATTTCCCCGTTTTTTGCCAGTTGGTCTCGTCCTTTTTTTTGTCTTTTTAATCGATGCCATCTTTATTTTTTTTCACCCCCGTCCCGTTTTTGATCCGGGTGTTATCAAGCATTGCCTCGACATCGAC
>CAZGES010000005.1:0-43349 GCA_964524375.1 uncultured archaeon | reverse complement strand
ACTTTTGTCATCCCTCTATACCGGACTGCTCGATCGGAAGCGAGCGCGGAGTGAGCGAGTCACTTCCGGGGTTCATACGATGTTTTTTCGATGCCTTTTTATGAATCAGAATGGAATATTGGACTTAATAAGATTGACTGAATTTGGCTTCGTATACCAAAAATACTATCGAATTTAAAGTCAGGGTTCAACTGGTTCGATTCTTATCGCAAGATAATTCTTATTCACTTTGTATAATTAGACATTTACAACAGCTTGTTCATTTTCAAATAGCACAAGAATCCCTTTCTTTCCGTTTTCGTCATAGGGTTCTAGTTGTGCTTTTCGTGAGAATCTCCCAAATACTCGATTTGGAAAAATTTCTTTCAAGAATGAAGTCCGTATGAGTAAGCTAAATGAGTGGGGCGATTTCCAATACAATATTGTTTTCCCTTCGCGAAATGCAGAAACGGTTTGAGTGCTTAATTCATTCATGGATTCCGCCTTCTTTCAATATTTTATTTTCAATATCGTCTAATTGTAATCCCGCGACGCGCGCTAGTAATAGTATTCGTATGACCTCTCGTGGAATAGTCACTTTGATACCTCCAACTACTTTTGATCTCTTGTCTCGTTGACTAAAATACCTTTTGTCCGATTTGTCTGGATTCCTCGGACAAAACCAATATAACTGACTTCCATCGGGATGGGTTTAGGAAAAACCTTTTGGAGGTAAAACAATGAAGAAACAATTCGGAATAATCTTGGCAGTTCTATTGCTTAGCACATTTGGTGCAGCTCAATCGGTTCCGCCCGTCGGAAATCCTACTACTATTACGGAGCCGATCAATAAGATTTATGATTTGGTCAAAACCGTCATTTCGGTTCTCGGTGCGTTGGCTCTTACATTTGCGGGTGCGACGTACATGTTGTCCGGAAGCAATATCCAAAATCGGGAAGCCGCTAAATCGATGGCATCCTACACGGTCGTTGGTCTAGTGTTGGTTTGGGTCGCCCCTTTAATTGTAAGTTATCTCACGGCCCCCTAAGGAGAAACCAGTTATGAAAACACCCCTTGAAATTCTGTTCCCGGTCTTAATTGCCGGACTCCTCTTGCTTACGCCCAACGTTCATGCCCAAAGCGGAGGCGTAGGTGGCGGAGTCATCAACATCATTATCGATGTTCAGGGAATTATCAACGCTATTACTGGATTAGGCTCGGGATTAGGTAACACGCTCAACAGCATACCTGACATGGTATTAGGCGTGTTTGGAAGCGCAGTCAAAGGCACGTTAGTGGGATTTAATGACCCATTAATGCAGTTATCGCAGACTCTACTAACCTCCAATCCAGACCCTGCGGGGCTGTATGGGTGGTGGCAGTCCATTGTCCTCGTCATTTCCAGTTTCTATCTTTTACTCTTCCTCAGTATCGGGCTCCTGTTCCTTTTTTCAGCCCTTGATGCAGGAAAACGGGCTGTTGCAAAAGAATGGCTCAAAAATGCCTTCCTAATGATTATTTTTGTCAACATATCATTTGTGCTCTACGATGTCCTGCTGGAACTCGCTACTGCAATTACTCAATTCATGTGGATTAATGGTTTCCAAAACTTTTTTGATCCAAGTGTACTGGCTAACATGGGAATCGGGACCCTCCTTCTCTATGGTCTCGCACTTTTACTGACTGCGATAACGCTCTTCGTGAGAAGCATTTTCTTACTATTGGGCGTCGTGTTATTTCCGATCGCTATTTTCCTTTATTTTATTCCGCCTTTACAATCGTGGGGAAAAATGATTCTCAATTTGATTGGAATGGCGCTATTCATGCAATTTTTGGACGTAGTAATATTTGTGGCAAGTAATCAAGCCATGCTTCAACTGGCAGGTAACGCAGGTGCAAGCCTCGTGCCCGCATTAGCGTTTATTCTAATCTTTATCCTCAACATTTTGTTCATCTTTTACGCAGCCGTAAAATCCATGTTCAACATTGCCGAAAACACGAAGATACTCAGTTTGGCTATCGGGACGATGACCGGACAAATTACCACTGCCTTATCCGGATTGAAATCAACTCCGAGTGGTGCAAAATGATGGAGCGTTGCTATGTCGTATGAAATCCCAAAAAATCTCAAATACGAAGAAAAAATCTTCTTCAACCTCAGCTTCGAGCAATCGTTCTGGGTGGGGATTTTTAGCATCCTAGCATTCGCTCTATTTTTCAGAGCACCTATTCCCATCGAAATTCGAATAACAGTCTCCTTGGTCCTTCTTGGATTAGGTGTTGGGTTTGCATTCTTGGATTTTAGAAAACATGCCACTGATCTCGTCAACTACATCGTATCGCCGAAAGAAATGGGTTACTTAACACCAAAAATGGCTAAATTTATTGAAATTGATCGAATCGAAAACGAGGTTATCTACTTGCAAAATGGAAGCCTGAAAGCCATTATTCAAGTTCAACCAATTAATTTTCATATTCTTTCTCCACGACAAAAGCAAGCCATTATTTCGGCTTACAAAGATTTTCTCAATAGTTTAGACTTTCCGATTCAAATTGTCATGCGGACCGTGGACCTTAACTTAGATGAATACTTGAAACGACTAGAAGTCACAGTTCACAAGCAAAAGAAGCCCGCGCTAACAATTCAATACCAAGATTTTGAACAATTTATGCGAAATTACATCGAAGAAAACAGCGTCAAAAACAGACTATTCTACATCATCATCCCATTCGTTCAAAGTAAGAATCCACTTGAAGCGAAAACCGATCCATTGGAGCAACTTAAGATTCGAGTGACGCTCTGTCAGCAGAAGCTCAAGAATTGTAACTTACTAACTAAGCGACTTTCCTCGAATGAATTGGTTTCTCTAATGGCATCCTATTTTGAAGGATTCATTGAAGCCGAAAACGAGTACCAGAAAGGTTTCACCCTTTTGCGAAAGGAGAAACGCGCATGACTGATTTAGTAAATTTCCTAAAAGCATCCTATATCCGTAATAATCCTGATTCGATTCAAGTCAACGAACAACTTAATCGGGTAATAATGGCTGTCGGCTATCCTCGTGCGATTCGAGAAGGGTGGTTGGATTCAATTATTGCTAGCGAAGGAAACTACGACATTAGTATCCATGTTACTCCTTCCAATGTCGAATCGATTCTTACTCAGCTTAATCAAGAGATTGTCAAACAAGAAGCGGATCTCATGGCCGCCCAAATGAAAGGCATTGTCAATCCGTCCTTGCGACTCCAACACCAAGATACAATGAGCGTGTTGGAAAAGTTGCAGAAAGGCGAGGAAAAACTCTTCAATATGGCGCTCTATCTCAATGCACGAGCTTATACAAAAGAAAAATTGGAACTTTTATCCAAAAAAATTGCTTCGGAGTTGAATTCCATTCTCATTATCCCTAAAATGCCATTCCTCCGAATGTATGATGGACTAAAATCGATTTATCCAATTCAAGAAGACAAATTGAAGATGACACGTAACATCCCAAGCGATGCACTCAGTGCATGCTTCCCATTCACCACTGCTTTTCTTAATCTGGACTCGGATGGAATACTCTTTGGGCTCAATAAAACAAACAACATTCCCATCATTCTCGATCCGTATCGTTTTGCAAACTATAATGGGTTAATTTTAGGAACCTCTGGGGGTGGAAAAAGCGTTACAGCCAAATTATTCATTCTTCGTAACCAATTGCGAGGCGTTAAGACGATGATTATTGATCCACAAGGAGAATATCTCGAACTAACGACCAAATACAATGGACAGGTAGTTGAAATTTCACGCGACAGTAAGACAATAATCAACCCGTTTGATTTGATGGGACAAGATTTGGGCGAGAAAATGCTTTCGCTCATAGACTTATTCAAAATCATGTGTGGCGACCTTACTGAAGTTCAGAAAAATATCCTTGATAAAGTCATTCAAACAGTATACGAGAAAAAAGGTATTATTCATTCGAATCCCGAAACGTGGAATCGAACACCACCAATTATGGAAGACTTGTATAATGAATTAATTCGAGAAAAGAAGACTGCTGCGAGACAAGAGCGGATGACGTATGAAGCACTTGAGAATCGTTTTCGAATCTATGCCAAAGGAACGTTTTCTTTCATCAATAAGCAAACGAATCTCAATTTGTCCAATGACTTGATTTGTTTTAATATTGCTCAAATGCCTAATCAAATCAAGCCAGTAATGATGTTTTTGATCATGGATTTTGTACATAAGAAAATGCAAAAAGACCGCGAACGAAAAGCATTAATTATAGACGAAGCCTGGACACTTTTGAGATATGCGGAACACTCCAAACACATTTTTGAACTCATTAAAACCGCTCGAAAGTTTGGGCTAGCTATTTTAATTATCACACAAGAAGTACAAGACTTGTTAGGTAGTGAAGCGGGTAAAACCATTCTTGCGAACACAAGCTGGAAATTTCTTGCGCGCCAAGAACCAACGGTCATTGATGAATTAAGTCAGAAATTTAACTTAAATCAAGAAGAACAGAATTATTTATTGACTGCGATGCCAGGTGAAGGTTTGCTTTTTGCGATGAATGATCATATTCCACTCAAAGTGGTTCCTTCACCAAATGAATACCAGTTCATTACGACCAATCCAGACGAAATTGTTAAACGAAACAAAAAATTTGAAGAACTGGGGAAAAACAATGAGCCGGAGGACCTCGCGCCCTTCAGAATGGAAAAGAAATACTATCTCAAAAAAGAATTGACACTTGATCAAGTAAAGTTTTTGGAAGAGCATAACTACAAAACCCATCGCTTGTGTGGATTTGGTAGTTTTTCGCAACAGTACTTAGTCCAAAAGCCTGAATCCGATGAAAAAGAAGAACACCTTTTTCTATCACAACTCATTGCAGACGAGGCACGAAAATATACAGAAGATGTGACAACCTATTCAACGGTAGGTCCTGATATTGTTTTTAGTGCCCCTAAGAAGGGCCATTATGGTGAGCGTGAGTTTTTTGCATTCGAAATCGAAACAGGTGGTCAGCTAGACAACCCAAAACATTTATCCAACAAAGTTCAGCAGAATGATTTACAACAATACAAGGAATGGTGGTTTGTAGTAGCCGATAAAACACTCAAACCGCTATACCAAAAATACCACCAGACGATGACGCGTACGGAAGTCCAAAGCTATCTCAAGAGGGTTCTAAATGGCTGATACTGACGTTTTAAGCACCAACATTAATATACAAGAAGCATCTTATTTACAAGATAAGGTGATCGTTATGAGTGAAACAAGCGATATAGAGATTGGAACCGTTAGTTCCCGAGGGCAAGTAGCTATCCCTACCAGTATTCGAGAGAAGATGCACTTGAAAGATGGAGAAAAAATCCTCTTCTTCCTACAAGGCGACAATCTTCTCATGAAAAAAGTAGAAAGCATGTCCTGGAGCGAGCTAACAGAACCGTTAGTAAAAGCCAAGAAGAAACTCAAAGAGGAAGACGTGGTGGCATTCGTCAAAAGAGTACGGAAGGAATAACCTATGGAAAAAGTCGTCCTGGATACAAACGTAGTCATCAGTGGAACGTATTGGGCCGGCGACTCTCGAAAAATACTCAAAATGCTTGAAGACGAAAAAATAACTGTTATTGCATCCATTGAAATTGTCAAAGAATACCTCAAAGTCTTACAACGCCCGGACATCTTGGAAAAAATTGACGAAACCCAAGTTGCCCGACAAACCTCCACTCAAAAATTGTTTCAAAAATTAACAATTATTGACCCAAAAGTTAAAACTAAACTGTCAAAAGATCCCGACGACAATAAATTTATTGATGTGGCAATAGAAGGAAACGTTAACTACATCATTAGTCAAGATAATGATCTACTTGAATTAGTTAAAGTTCATGATATCACAATTCTATCGCCTAGAAGTTTCATAAGCAAATACAAAAAAGTATTTGATTAAATCAAGCAGTTTCAGTCAGTCCATTTTTCCATTCTTCGCTTAGAATTATTTTGTTTGCTTTTCCGTGATTTGATAGCGATATAATTTTTCTGTCTGATAGTTTTTGGACGATACGGTGGGCTTTCAATCGTGTCATGCTGGGCAACTTTGACAAGTCTGATTGATACGTTTCCCCGTTATTCTTTACTAAATATAACACGCATTCTTTCTCTTGAGCGGTAAGAAATGTTAGGAGTAGTTGGGATTGGTTTCGAACCGTTTGGTCCTTTTCCTTGATTTCTTGTGAAAGTAAATAGAAGCTAAGGCCACCGATTCCGACCCCGAGTAATCCAATCAATACCATTGCCTCAAAGTGAAACTGAACGAATACTCCCACTATTCCTTCAGGGGTGGGGGAAAAATAAGATATCGTCGTGAGAGTCAGGAATCCAAGAAAGAATACAACGGCTAATAGCCAAATGATCAATTTTTTGCGAAGCGATAAGTGGGAAAGGTGCCATTGTTTCATGATATGAAACAGTGTTTCATCACTTTATATATATTGTTTCACCCCTTGAACTATGTGGTGATGCGTCAAATGAATCAACTGATTCCGGTCATTTTGTTAGTAGCAATAGCCATTGTAGGAGTAATGTTCATCATGGGAGCCTCCGCCAACCCCGCTGGCAAGGTCACTGAACTAGCAAAGAATTCGGCTTCCGTCAAAATGCCTCTTATGGTAGATGGGAAGCAGGACGTGTTTCTCAAAGCAACGCAATATGGAACCTATTCACCTAATTATTTGAAAGTAAAGAAAGGAATTCCCGTTCGCATTCATTATTCCGCTGATGAAGATGTGGGTTGTGGTCGAGAAGTCATTTTCCCGGAATTCAAGCAACGAAAACTAGCTCCATCGACGGGCGAAGTACTAATCGAGTTTACTCCTACTAAAGCAGGAACGTTTCCGTTTCATTGTCCCATGCAAATGTTTCGTGGAACCATTGAGGTGGTCGAATGAAAAAAATACTCAAAATCAAAGGCATGCATTGTAGCAGTTGTGAAATACTCTTGAAGGAAGCTATTGCGGAAACGGGAACAAAAGTATTGAGTGCTAACCATCAGAAAGGAGAAATTAGTATTGAATTGATGGATGAGAAAGAAATGGGTGCGATTAAATTGGCTGTAGAAAAAGAGGGCTATTCGCTCACGTAAGGACGATTCATATTATGCATACGGTACAATTGCCCATTCGTAACGTTACGTGCGAGGCTTGCGAGAAGGTCATTGGT
This sequence comes from uncultured archaeon, assembly GCA_964524375.1. Lineage (GTDB taxonomy): Archaea > Iainarchaeota > Iainarchaeia > Iainarchaeales > VGJJ01 > VGJJ01. The sequence continues at coordinate 36,153 of CAZGES010000005.1, read as the reverse complement.
CGAATATTGAAACGATTTGACCACGCCAAAGTAGAATCTATCTCGCCTGATGCGACGACACTAACAATCTCCTGCAATGAAAATGATCTGAGTGAAATCAAAAAAAAGCTCAATGAATATAACTATTTGGATGATGGGATCAGTGGAATAGATCACTTTTCCTATACGGTCAAGCAAATTATTCACAATCGTATCGGTTATCGCGCGGAACATGAACTCTTGATCCACGTTCTGTTGTTATTTGCTCTTTTGTTGGTGGGGCTGGTTGCCATGCATTTTGGTTGGTTTAATCAGAATGAATCATTTGTTTCATTATGGCCCATTTTAGCTTTAGTGCCCCTTGGCATTGCGGTTAATGCAGGGGCATTATTGCACGTTCGCTATTTGCGACATCATTTCAATTGTACAAACGGAATGATGGCGGGAATGATTATTGGTATGATATCCGGATTCATGAGCGGCGCCGTTGTGGGTGCCACCAATGGTATGTTTATGGGTGCCCTCGTTGGCATGAGCATTGGAATGGGTGTAGGTGCGTATGCCGTTCGCAAAACGGGGGTTATGGGGGTTTTAGAGGGGCTCATGGCGGGATTGATGGCTGGAACTATGGGTGCTATGCTTTCAATCATGATGATAACCGACAACCTCGTTCCGTTTTTGTATATTCTTTTCGCTATTTGCACAATCATTTTGGGTGGAATGAATTATTTTATTATCAAGGAAATCGGTCCAATCCAAGAAGAGAAAAAGAGTGTGGCATTATTTCCATTAGTTCTTATCAGTATTCTCTTTCTGATGGCGTTCATTACGTTGATGCTTTTCGGTCCTAAATCGGCTATTGTTTTTGGTGGCGGAGTCATATGAAGAAAGTTGAGTTAGCGATTGAGGGGATGCATTGTGCGAGCTGTGCAATCTTGATTACGCGCTCTCTGGAGAAAGTTCCTGGAGTGATGATGGCTAACGTCAATTATGGTACTCAAAAAGCTCGACTTGAATTTGATGAAAAACTGGCGAAAGAAAACGATTTTATTGATGCAGTAAAAAAAAGGGGTTATTTTGCGAGTTTAGATATTTCTTCCGAGCATGAGCAGCATGTTCGTTCCCAAGAGATTTCTCATCTTAAGAAAAAACTGGTTTTTGGTGCGCTCTTGAGTGTTCCTGCATTAATCATTGGAATGTTTTTGATGGAATTTCCCTATCGCGAATGGATTCTTTTTGGATTGGCCACTCCTGTACAATTTTACGTGGGTAGAGATTTTTATTTGGGGGCTTGGACTGCGTTGCAAAATAAGACGGCCAGCATGGATACGCTAATTGCCTTGGGAACGAGTGCAGCGTACTTCTATAGTGTGGCATCCTTACTTGGTTTGGTCAAGGAGCAATATTTTGAGGTTGGGGCTGTTCTCATTACGCTTGTTATTCTTGGAAAATATTTAGAGGCGTTGGCGAAGCGTAAAACGAGTGATGCGATTCGAAAGCTCATGGATCTAAGTCCGAAGACTGCTCGTGTCATTCGTGGAAAGAAAGAGATTGAAATTCCTATTAGCGAAGTGGGATTGAATGATGTTGTTGTTGTTCGTCCGGGCGAGCGCATTCCGGTGGATGGTATTATTCAGGATGGGGAGACTAGTTTAGATGAGAGTATGATTACGGGGGAAAGTATTCCCGTTGAAAAGAAGAAAGGGGATACGGTTATTGGGGGAACTATTAATCTTCAAGGAAGTATTTCGTTCAAGGCTACGGGAATTGGGAAAAATACGGTGCTGGCACGGATTATTCAATTAGTGGAGGACGCGCAAGGGGGCAAAGCAGACATTCAACGCTTCGCCGACAAAGTATCTGCCGTATTCGTCCCCATTGTCATTGTTATCGCTCTCATCACCTTTATCGGTTGGTTGACATTGGGTCAGGCCACATTGGCATTCGCATTGGTCACCAGCGTTTCCGTGCTTGTAATTGCATGCCCTTGCGCATTAGGCTTAGCTACTCCCACTGCCATCATGGTTGGAACCGGTGTAGGGGCGGAGAATGGGATACTTATCAAAGGGGCCGAAGCACTGGAAACCATGCACGAAATCGACACAATAGTATTCGACAAGACAGGGACTATTACACAGGGGAAACCGCAAGTCATCAGCGCTCAACTCGTCGACAAAATAACTGAGAAAGAAGTTTTCTCTATCATTCGCGGGTTGGAAGAAAAATCTGAACACCCCTTGGCGCAAGCGGTGGTATCATTTATCGCTCAAAAAAAGATTGCCCCTGCTAAAGTGACTGATTTTCAAGCTATTTTCGGAAAAGGAGTTATCGGGAAAAAAGATAAAACAGAATATGTAATAGGAAACCCACGCTTCTTGACTGAAAAGAAAATTGATTACGCCGATTTTGAAGACCAACTCAATGAATGGGAAAATCAAGGAAAAACAGTGGTATTTTTTGCGAAAGGGAAAAAAGCGTTAGCTATTATTGCGATTGCCGACGTAGTAAAAGAAAGCGCGACCAAAACCATCCAAGAATTGCATGCGATGGGAAAAGAAACCTGGCTTATTACTGGAGATAATGAACGAACCGCCAAAGCTATCGCGAAACAAGTTGGAATAACCAACGTCTTTGCCCATGTCTTGCCTGAAGAAAAAGCTGAATACGTGAAAAAACTCCAAACGCAAGGCAAGAAAGTTGCCTTTGTGGGAGATGGAATCAATGACGCGCCCGCACTCGCCCAAGCGGATTTAGGAATTGCCATGGGGAGCGGCACGGACATTGCCATTGAAGCCGGAGACGTTGTCCTCATGCGCGGCGAACCCTATGATGTGGTCAACGCATTGAAATTAGGCAAGGCTACCATGGACAAAATCAAGCAAGGAATGTTCTGGGCGCTGATTTACAACGTGATTGGAATCCCAGTCGCGGCGGGTCTACTCTACCCATTTACAGGATGGTTACTCTCCCCTATTTTCGCTGGAGGAGCCATGGCACTCAGCAGCGTGTCCGTAGTAACAAACGCCCTGCTTCTTCGTCGAATCCGATTAAAAAGGCCCGTCTTAAAATAGTTAAATAGAAGCAATCAAGAAGATGGGATAACTGGCAATGAAAAAATCGACTTTCCTGATTAAGAAAATGGATTGCCCGTCCGAAGAACAATTAATTAAAATGAAGCTTGACGGTTTTCCCAGCATACGCGGGCTTGACTTTAATCTTGCCAAACGGCAACTTACCATTAGTTATACTGGAAATATCACCGACATCGAAAAATCAATTTCGTCACTTAATTTAGACAGTCAACTGCTATCAACCCATGAAGCGGTAGAAACGACCAACACTCGCTCTTCAGAAGAAGATGAACGAAAACTCTTGATAATCATACTCGGGATAAACGCTGGAATGTTCCTCATTGAATTAGTGGTTGGATTTCTCGCTCAGTCATTGGGGGTTATAGGGGACAGCTTTGATATGTTGGCTGACGCAATCGTGTATGGTCTCAGCTTATATGCCGTTGGAAGTCATGCAATAACTAAGAAGAATATTGCGAGATATAGTGCATACTTTCAACTTATACTGGCCCTATTTGGTTTTGTAGAGGTGACCAGAAGGTTCCTCGGCGCGGGAGAAGTCCCAAATTTTCAACTAATGATAGGAGTTTCACTAATAGCGTTGGTGGGAAATTCTATTTCACTTATTTTACTTTCCCGCTCAAAGAGCGAAGACGCCCACATGAAAGCGAGTCAGCTATGCACTAACAATGATGTACTTGCTAATATCGGGGTAATAGTCGCCGGTGTACTCGTTTACTTCACAAACTCGAAAATACCCGACCTGGTTATTGGAGCACTCCTATTTGCAATAGTGGCTCGCGGCGCATACCAAATATACAAACTAAGCAAATAAAGAAACTGAATCAATTTCTAATCTTCATTTTGCGATACTGTCCACCGGTTATCGCCGTATTTTGCCGCTTTAAGAATACCTCTTTTTATAGCACAAATTTATTGAGGAAACTATGTCTCATTCCCATTCATTAGATGACCAGAAGAAGCGTCTGGGTGTTGGAATTATTGGTAATCTCTTGTTGACGGTGGTCGAGTTGGCTGCCGGATTGTTATCTAATTCTACTTCCGTATTGTCGATTGCGGTTCATGATTTTACGGATGTTGTGGCCACGTTGATTGCGCGTTGGGCTGTGATTCATGCGGAGAAACCTTCAGATGAGACCATGACGTATGGGTATCATCGAAGTGTGGTTTTTGGGGCCCTATTCAATGCTCTTTTCCTAATCGGAATCACTCTTTTCGTGATGTATCAGGGAGTATTGCGTTTATTGAACCCTGTTCATGTGGATGTGGGAATCGTAACGGGGGTGGCATTGTTTAGCATGTTGGTGAACGGTTTTCTGGCCTACAATTTTTGGAAGGGAGGAAATGATGTAAATATGCGGGCTGTTTTCTGGCACATGGCCGATGATTTCATTGGTGGATTAGCCGTGTTAGGAGTGGCCGTGGTTACTGTCGTATTTGATTGGCATTATGCGGATGGAATTGCGACTTTGCTGGTGGGGCTCATTATTTTGAAGGGTATTTGGGAAGTTCTACTGGATGCGTATAGTATCCTGATGGAAGCCACGCCACGAGGGTTATCTATCAAGGATATTGAGAAAACCATGCTTGAAATTAAAGGGGTTCACAGCGTACACGACTTGCATGTTTGGAGTCTGGGTTCTAGTTCCTATTGCTTGAGTGCCCATGTTCAAGTCACGGATAAACCCCTAGGCAAACTTCAGGTGTTATCTAATAAAATAAAAGAATCGCTTACCAAAAAGTATTCAATCGCCCATACGACGATTGAGTTTGAGTGTGATGATTGTCAAATAACCCACTAAATGTGGAAGCGTGATCCAAGACAGTTGTTCCAACACTACTTTTTAATAGTTTTAAGCCGATGATTGTCAATGGATACTTCTCGGTTTTTCGAAATGGATTTTTTTCGTGGGATTGGCGTCGTAATGATGGTAATTTATCATTTTGTTTTTGATTGGAATTTTTTTATTCAACCCGTTGTTAATCTTCAGTCGGGTTTTTGGTTTTGGTTCGCTCGAACGGGTTCTCTCCTTTTTGTGATGGGTGCAGGAACGGTAACATACTTATATGTGCGGCGAAAGACCAACGACCGAGATATTTTCTCACTTTTGTTAAAGCGAGGATTATTTTTTCTCGGATTTGGAGTGATAATAACAATTTTATCACTCTTGTTTTTCCCATTTTATACTATTTGGTTTGGAATTCTCCATTTTATCGGACTTGCTACAATCCTGAGCATTCCGTTCGTTCATCACCCACAGCGATCCCTTCTAGTTGGACTACTACTGAGCCTAATCGGGATGCAACTATCAATTTATTCCGGATTGTTGCCCCCTTTAATCGGCCTGCTTCCGTATTCCTTTCAAACCTTTGATTATTTTCCTTTATTTCCTTGGTTTGGATTTTTCCTTTTGGGTATTTTTATTGGGCAACATTTCTTTTCCAAGAAACCCGGAAAATGGAATAACTGGATAGCCGAGCAACCCCTTCTTCGATGGACAACTCAACTAGGACAACAATCATTCACCATATATCTATTTCATCAGCCCATAATGATTGGAGGAATGTTGCTCTTAAAATTTCTTCTCTAAAACAAACAGTTATTTACATAAAAGAAAATATATGACTGCGCCATTAGAATTTTTTTATACAGGTGGGCCTGGGTGAACATACATTCCAATGAGGAAAGCGAAAATGCCTAGGCCCGCAAAGAATACTAATACCATGGGGACGCTTTGTCCATAGTCCGCGGTCTGTTGTTGGGCCGCTGCAACTTCAGGGTCATCGGAGAGGTTGGGATCATCGCTGTTGCCGTGTCCAACGACTAATGAGGCAAGGGTAACGAAAATCAGAATAATCAATATTTTTCGCATACGTAACCCGGAATTGTTTTCTAGTAAATAAAACTGTGCTTTGGGTTTAGGGCTGTTTTTGGAATTCGTGGGCGATTTCCTGTCCTTTAGTTGTCAGTTCGAGAAAGATGGGTTTTCCGTTGGGATTGACTTCACGAACATACCCCTCTTCAACTAGTAGTGATAGGTGTTTCATGATGGCGACGTGGGATAGGTTGATGGTTTGAGCAATTTGGTTGAGAAAGATAGGCTCATTTTTTTTGTTATTCGTGTCAATTATTTTGATGATTGCGACGCGTGTTTCGGCACCTTTTCCCCAGTAGAAAAGAATGGATTTCATTTAGAATCCTATTCCGCCAATCGTTTTCGAACTTTCTTGAGTGATGAATATAACCCAAAACTTGCGTACGCGAGCGCGAATGCTCCCACGATTTCTCCAACTTCATGCAGAGTGTCTAATGTTACTGAATCCAGCCCCAGTAAGTTGGGGATAGTGGCAAAATGGGTTATTGCAAAACCAAGGATAGAGAATGAGAAGAATAACCAGTAGTGTTCTCCTTTTACTTCGCGCGCGAGCTTAAATGAGAAATAAAGAGCGGCCACAAAAAACAAGGCAGTAATCCAAAAGAGTATAGGTAATGCCATTTCCAATCACATCTCCCGCATTTACATAGTAACAATAAGAATTAAATACATGGGTACATTATGGTTACATTAGATTTTATGGAATCAAACAATTATCTTCTGGTGGGGATTGGGGGCGTCCTTGTCCTAGCAGTTATTACTTTCGGAATAAACCTCTCACATCCGAGCGAAAACCATGAGATGACTCGCGTGATGGTCTCCCTGGATAATAAAGAGTCTAGCACCGTGTTCGTAGACTATAAACTGACTTCAGAAGTGTTTGCCTCGAATGGAATGACCATTAATTTTTCGGAAAACAAAACAGGTACTGCTCCCATTAATTGTACATTGTCGTGTCAACCATCGGAGGATGATACTAAATGACTGAACATGAAAATCAAGGACTTGCCCCCCATCACACGGCCAAAAAAAATGTTATCAATCCCGAAATAATTCTTTCGGTAAGCATTCTCCTCGCGGCGATAATAGTTGGCTATTCCATGATGACCGCCGCCAGCGCGCTGAACAATGGGTTAAGTGGATTAACTATTCAAGGCGGAAGCCTTGCTGGAAACAATCTTCCGACCGCTCCAACGGGGAATGTTCCTCCTGCGCCCGTCGCTCCAACGGTTCAAATGTCGGACTTGATTCAAAATGCGGCCGCTACAATGGGAAATAGTGACGCGCCTATTGTGGTTGTCGAGTTTTCGGATTATCAGTGCCCGTTTTGTCGTAAATCATTCGAGGACACGATTCCTAAGTTAAAATCGGAATATGTTGACACAGGAAAAGTGTTATTTGCGTACAAGGACTTTCCACTAAGTTTTCATCCAATGGCCAATACGTATGCGAATGCAGCGCGTTGTGCGGGAGCCCAGAATAAGTATTGGGAAATGCACGACAAAATATTTTTGGAACAAGGAAAGAAGGGACAAGGAACCGTTAGCGACCTCACGGTAGATGATATAAAAACATGGGGAAGTGATTTGGGATTGAACGCTACCGCGTTTAATGCGTGCGTGGATTCCGATCAATATTCCAGCGAAATCCAAGCCAACTTTACGGAAGGACAAACATCTGGCGTGAGTGGTACTCCTAGCTTTTTTATTGGAAAAGCCGATGGAACGGGGCAACTTATCGTGGGTGCACAACCCTATGAGGTGTTCAAGCAGGCTATTGACTCTCTCCAGTAAAAAAGAATTTTTTTTGGTGAAAAGATGCGGCTACTCCACGTACTCCAAATACCCTCCTCTAAAGGGGTAGCCGTTCTTTCCGCCGCACTGATGCTTGTCATTTACGTATACGCTCAACTACTGGGGATTGTAGAAAATTTTGGCGTGTGGTTGGCGACAATTCCACTCTTTAATTTAGGGATCGTGCTTATTTTTTCGGCCTTGTTCGGAATAACATTCGCTTACCAATATTATTTATGGAAAAAACCCAAAACATGCAGTACTAACCAAAAAATGAATGGAGCGGGGGCAACTGGAATAGGTACATTTGGAATATTTTTGGTAGCGCAATGTCCGGCATGCGCTTCCCTTGGAACACTATTCCTACCATTCAGTGCGGTCGCATTCTTGGCGGACTACGGTTGGGCATTTAACCTGTTAGGAATTGGTTTACTGTTGTTTACGTTAAACTATTTGGGAGCATTCAAACATGAGTGAAGAAAATGGGGAAAAAAAGTGTGAAATTTGCCAAAAAACGTTCTCAGATGGTGACGCATTGTCGATGCATCGAAAAGTTAAACACCCTGAAACCAAGCCGGTCGAAAAAGCACCCAATCCCTTTTTGACCAAATGGAAAATTCCTATTATCATTGTTTTAGTTCTTGGTCTTGGTGCAGTGGTGTTGGCCAGTGGTGTCTTTCAACCCAAAGAAAATAGTTCCAGTGTTTCACTCAATAGTGATGACTATATGATTGGTCCCGAGAACGCCCCCGTTACGCTTATCGAATATATTGATTTTGAATGCGAGTCGTGTGGTGCGTATTTTCCACTCGTTAAACAGCTTGAACAAGATTTTCCAAATGATTTGAAAATTATTCAACGGTATTTTCCTCTTCCCGGGCACAAGAACGGTTTAACATCGGCTCTCGCTGTTGAAGCGGCTGCACGACAGGGAAAATACTTTGAAATGCATGATCTTCTTTTTTCACAACAGCGAATGTGGGGCGAACGTCCCGCTTCTGATCCGTCTATTTTTGAGGCGTATGCGCAACAGCTTGGCCTTGACCTTGTTCAGTTCAAACAAGATGTCTCTTCTCAATCCGTCAAGGATCGCGTTCAACGGGACATCGACTCCGGAACAAAGCTCGGAAACACTGGGACTCCCACGTTCTATTTGAATGGAGAAAAAATTTCTAACCCGCGCAGCTATGAAGATTTCAAGATTCTGATTCAAGCAGCCATTCTTAAGGCCCCCAAGCTGGACGTTCCCGTGCTTGGTGAGAAGGTGCACGAGCACGCTGACTTCGCCGTTTATTTAGATGGGAAAAAGTTTGATTTCACGCCCGAAAAGTATCAATCTTCGGACACCAACCCCCTTGACCCGGATGCTCATCTTCATGATGGGGTGGGTCATGTTACTCATAAGCATCGAACGGGAATTACGCTGAATTACTTCTTTGAGACGATTGGTATGACGTTTGATGACCAATGTTTCATCACAGATGATGGAACACAATACTGTAATACCAGCGAGAAGAAAATGAAAATGTATGTCAATGGAAAACTGAATGAACAGTTTGAAAAGTATGAATTCTCTGATCTTGACAAAATCCTCATCACGTATGGGGACGAAAGTGAGTCTGAGATAGAACAACAAATAGCTTCTATTACTGATGATGCGTGCCTATATTCCGAAAAATGCCCGGAACGCGGCAAGCCTCCCACGGAAAATTGTGTAGGCGGACTAGGAACGGAGTGCTAAAAAAGTATGTTCGTAAAACTAATTGGGATATTGGTCGTCGTATTGGCACTCTCAGGATGCACCGGAGCACCCGCTAAAACAAGCATAGACACGAATAACGTGTCGTGGGAAGTCTCGGTAGGAGAAACTATTGCAAAGGGAAATTATGTCACGCTTTATTACAAGGGAACGCTGGACGATGGAACAGTCTTTGATGAGACTTCTCCTGAAAGCCCTGCGACGTTCCAAGTGGGAGTAGGGGGGCTGATTGAAGGATTTGATAATGGATTGTTAGGGATGAAAGTGGGTGAAAAGAAAACCATTGTGATTCCATCTGAAAAAGCCTATGGAGAAATAGACCCCACACGCTTTCAAATAATTGATGGAAACGTGCTCACGGATGCTAACATTCCATTGACCGTTGGAATATCGGTTAGCTCCAGCGTAGGAAACGCGATCTTAGTCGCGTACGATGAAACCACGGGAAAAGTCACTCTGGATTATAATCATCCCCTTGCCGGAGAACAATTAACGTTTGAAGTCGAAATAATCAAAATAAGCAATACGCCGTGAATTTCGACGATAACATGCGAGTCATCAGCCCACTCAAATAATTATTGGTATTTCAATCGCGGCGAGTTTATTGTTTCCTTTTACTGGTTAATTGTTATCGCCTATTTTTGCGGGGGGAGCTGGACGCTTTAGCGATTTGCCACCATCCACGGTTTCAACTTCGCCTGTTCCGCCTGCTTGATCTGTTCTTCAGCCGTGCGACGAATATCTCTGAGAGCGAATTCATCGAGGATAGTTTGTCTGTTTTTCTTAGAAATGAGCCGTTTTTGTCCCCCGTCTAATTCAATGAGGTAGAGTTCTTCGCTTAGACTTGAGGAATTATTGACCAGTTGCGAGATCATTTCTTTTCCACGCTTGAGTCTGGACGATAACCTTTGAAAGTGGTCGGAATACGCCGCTACCGGGTTTTCCGCGTAATAGGAGATGGGATTTTGATTCGTTTTCTTAATAAGACCAGCTTTTACTAAGTCGTTCAGAATGAGGTATATGGTTGAACGGGCCAATCCAGCCTCTTTAATGATAGTTTCAACGGGAATAGGTTCGATGCGCCAAAGGAGTCGGTATACGCGGGCGTGGTTGCGCGTGAGGTCAGGGAAAAAGTGCCGAAATAACGACCATAATTCTTCCGAGTGCTCAATAGTATCCAATGCAGACCTCCCGATCTGCATAACCATCTAGATTTCCAATAATATAAACATAACGTTGAAGGGAAAACAACCAATTTGTTGATTTTTCTAACCAATCAATTAAGTGTGTCTTTTTGCGCTTTCGACGTTCATTACCCAGTAAACCCACTTTTCTTTGGCAAGTAGCTTGTGAACTAGTGAAGGTGCTGCTGTAGCTACTACTCCTGCTAATGGTACGACCAACGGTGGAACTCCTGCATAATATGCGGCACCTATCGCAACTACTGCCGACAAAATATTCCCTTGACCCATGGTTCGCCCCGAGTAAGTATCAACGAGGCGTAGATAATCATTCACCATTAATTCTGGAACAGTAGTGTCTCCATTTGAATATTTGTTGTGATCATTGAATTCTTTATCAACCCATTCATTAAAACGTCGGAATAGATTTTGATTTCTAAAATTTTCAATGTCGCTTATCCGCAAGTTAACCGGGAGTCGTATATTACGAGTGCGTAAAAAATCATTCACTGCTCGTGGTTTTTCACTATTTTCGATTTCATGCTCAGACTGAATGAACATTCGCTTTCGCAAACGAATCATATCATTAAATCCAATCTCATTACAACCTAAGTAACTTGAAATAACGAGGTCCCAATTTGTTATTTTAAATAATTCAAGTAATTCCTCATTTGTGTATTCTTTGGATAAACCATATCCGAAGCGTAACTTGGCTCCGATAAAAGATAGCTCTTCCATTATTGCATCGTATTCGTCTTCGGGAACTACATCCATTCTACTACGGCATATTGCTGCATCGAGACCGTTCTCGATCTCGGATTTGGAGTTGAACACTGGTGTAAGTATCCGTTTGTTACACGCTTGAATAATGAATTCATCGAAATCGGTGTGTTCAGCGTTAAAGTATATTTCATCGAATAGCAATGGCAAGACACGAAAAAGAATTTTGTCGTGGTATTTTGGGTTAAAGTATACCTTTGCCATCTTTTAATCCGACCAAATGATTGATTTTGCGTCTTTTTGCATCAAGCAAACTTGGATTGTTTAATATCAAACTGACGGTTTTTCCATTTGCATCAACCTTCACTCTTTTTTTGAATGTTTCTAAATTTGTGTAAATCGTAAATCCGTCGTCTTTCAAAACTACCTCAGTGTAGGGACTGAATTTCCCATCTTGGTTTACTGCCTTGTACGCTTCGTCGAGAGTTACTCCCTCATTTCTACAAAACTCCGTGAATGTGTCGTTGGGGTTGTGATGTTTTTCGAGTCCAAGGAATTTTGGCATGTAGTCTGCCTTCCGTTGGTTAAAATCCTTGAATTTTACCTTGTCTTCCACAACTGCTTCGGTTATATTGTCAAGGTATGGAAAAATGAATGCCTTCTGGAATCCTTTTGTTAGCGCCTTTTTTACGCGCTTTAATCTTGTGGGTTCTTTTACAAATCCTCCAATTAATGAGTGTGTGAAGAAACCAATAAATTCATCCTTTCCGATGGAAAACTTCGCAATACCAATCAATACCTTTGGAGAGTAACTCGTTTCCTTGAAATTGTCGCACAATACTCTTGCATATTTTTCAAACTCGGTTTTTGTATTTGAAGAAACGAGTGCATTCAATAACTTTTTACGTTCTGTTGCTTCTTTCGTCCCATCGAAGCGCATAATGTCCGCGACGATTTGTTTTCTCACTTTGCGATGAACGACTTTTATAGCTGGCGCGCTTGCCTTTTGATTAACCGCATGCTTTTCATTTGCATTCCACATTCCAGCGACGTTTTGCTCTACAAGATAGTTCGTGTCATCATTTGAAAGCTCATCTCCGAATTGCGTTGTGGCATCCGTAATGGCTTTTTTGTTGTTTTCATCTGAAATTTCGAAGAGTGATACGGCTGTTACCTTTACTTGGGGGTCGGATACACTGGCCATATGTTCTTTTCTCCAGTGAACTGATTAAAAAAGACCATGCGGAAAAGGGTAAATTCACTGCTTCAAAACACCAAAATAATGACAGAATAGTTCTCTATTCCTTGGAAGAAAACTCCGTGATTTAGCCTTAGTTCAACCAAAAGGAGCTTTGTCCGTGCTCCACACCAAATTCATTTGGTGATATCGCCTCCTTTTTGGCCTACATTGTTGAAAGGACTAGTAATATACCAAGTAGGGTTACAATAACGATTAGAGCGAGTGCCATTAGGAGAATGCTTTTTCCGTGTTTGGCTCCTATCCAGAAGTACATTTGATTTGATAGTTTGTCGGTCATGCTTTTCGTTCCTCCTCGGTTTGTCTCACTGTTTCTATGACTTGTTTGGCGATTATAGGATTATCGAATGCTTGAGGGGCTTGCCGATTGGCGTGGATAAGGATCGTCATGGAACGTTCCAATAATTCCATTTTGTTTCTCATATTATCCATTTCTTTCTTGGCTGCTTCGTTGCTGACAGGCAGGTCATTATTGAGTCCTAAGATTCGGTTGCATCGGACGCACGCTTTTTGCGTGAAGTCATTCATGCTTCCACAGAATGCACAAATTTGACTTTCTTGGGGGTCAATTGCAATCTGTTCTTTTTTCTTATGATAGATTTCTCGGATGGAATCAAATGTATCCTTAGATGCCACGTGCAAGTAAACAGCGGTTGCGTGAGAATTAAAGCTGTGTCCTAAAATGGCTTTGAGTTTCGTTTCACTTAATCCACGCAAAATCAAGTGGGTCGCTTTCCAATGACGGAGTTTATGCAAAGAGACACGTGGCATTCCGATTGATTTTCCTGTTTTTTTGATCATTTTTGTAATTGCCGGGTGCGTTAATGGTTGGGAGTAGGCATTCGTGGAAATGCTAACAAATAGGAAGCAGTCCGAGAAGTTGTGCTGATTCCGTTGAGGATGAACCGCCAACCATTCGCGTAATATGGACACGGCAGAATCGAGTAAGAGAACGGGTCGTTGATCGGTCTTACTTTGTGTAATATTAACGATTGCTTGGTCTTTCTGGAATACCACATCTTTAACCCGTAATGTGGCGATTTCTCCAATCCGCCCCGCGGTGTTGTAAATAGTAGAGAAGAGTGCTTTGTAGAGAATGGTGTCGGCATTTGCGATTAGTTGGGCGACTTGCATTTCGGAAGGGAGTTCGAATATTCGTTTGCCTTTCTTTTTCATGAAAAATAAGTCTTCTACCGGTTCGGGTCTGCGATTTGATCCGCGTGGAATTTGGTATAGCCATTTGTAGAATTGTCGCAAAACCTGAAAGTACATACTTACGGTAGTGTCGTTCTTTCCCCAGCGTGCAATAATTTTGGATTGTAATCCGTTTTCGCCTTTAACGTCTTCTTTCGTGGTTGTTTCGAGATCTTTACCATGTAATTCCGCAATTTGGGCGATGGATTCGAGTAATCGATGTTTCCGATTGATTCCGTAGTTCTCGTTATCGAGGCATATCTTGAATTTCTTGATTATTGCTCGGTTGGCCGGAGTTAAGGAATACGTTTTTCGTCGATGGTGTTCAGGGTGGTCATTGGGCCATATTCGTTCGCAAAGGCGGTGGAAGATCTTTGCTTTGTTGTACAGATAGTCGTCTCTCATAGTGTTCAAGCCTCTTCGGGTGGATAAAAAGGCTTCGAACGCGTATGAACTCTGAATATGACGCGGAGTGAGGGATTCGAACCCTCGCCTGGTTTCCCAGAACAGCTTAGCAGGCTGCCGCTATAGACCACTCTGCCAACTCCGCAAACTTTTGAGAAAAGTTTGATCAAAACCCGATTTCGAGCTGACCGTGCTTTTACCAAACGCAGGTTGCCCTCGGCTATCCTAAAAAATAGAACTACCAATGCAGCCTGCTATATGTTTTCGGCCTAATTCTTATTATAAAGGTTGTTTTGTCAAACGACAATTAATTTGACCAGATTGACCTTTTTGCTTGTTTGGAGGGTTCCCGTCATTTTGCGCACCGTGTCTGCCGGTCCCTTTACCACAAATAATTCAAAGCACGCGTGATTGTCTAAGTGGTTGTGAATCTGCGTCTTGATAATGGGTTGAAACGAGTGCCGAATCTTGGAAATGGCTTCCGTGTGGTCGTCGGGGTGAACCACCAGTATTACACCGTTCAATTCTCCCTTCATCTGTTTCGATTGTTTTCTATCATTTGAAAACAAGCGAATGCACTGCCGGATGGTTTCGCTTCGTCCTGAAAAGCCAAGTTCTTTTTGAAGTAAGTCCAAATCCTCGAGCGTCTGCTCATCTAATGACATACTAATGATTTCGGACATAGGTTGTTCAAGGCGGGTTATTAATTTTCAATGCCTAATGAACCATTGTTAATAACATTGTCCTTAAAAGCTAATAGTTTATTGATTGAGTAAGGTGACTTGATGGCTGATGCATTTTTGTATTCTATTATTTCCGTTTTAGTAGTAAGTTTGATTTCGCTGGTGGGAGTGTTCACGCTCGCCTTAAACCAAAAATGGTTTCGCCGCTCGTTAGTATTAATGGTTGCCTTTGCCGCGGGAGCGTTGTTTGGCGACGCACTCATCCACTTGCTTCCGGAAGCGGTGGAGGAATTAGGTTTTTCATTAGAAGTTTCGTTCGCCGTTCTCGCGGGAATCATTGTCATGTTCACCGTAGAAAAAGTCGTCCACTGGAAACACAAACATTCTGGAAAAGAATCCGGTCCGCATTTGCACCACTCACACGTTCACGCTCACTCAGAGAAGCAACCGTTTGTGTGGGTTAATTTGATTGGGGATGGCGTGCACAATTTCATCGATGGTCTAGTTATCGGCGCCGCCTATGTTGTGAGTGTTCCCGCCGGTATCGCTACTACTCTCGCGGTTGTTTTTCACGAAATCCCTCAAGAGATTGGAGATTTTGGTGTGTTGTTGCACGGCGGTTTTTCCAGCCGCGAAGCGTTAGTGTTAAATCTCATCACCGCCGGCTCGGCTATTATAGGCGCCGTTTTAGTTTTTGTTATTGGCCAGCAAATCTCCGGTTTCACCATTTGGTTGGTTCCTTTCGCCGCGGGAGTATTCCTCTACATTGCCGGCAGCGGTCTCATTCCCGAATTGCATAAAGAAACCGATTGGAAAAAATCCGTGGGACAAATGTTCGCGTTCCTTATTGGAATTGCGGTGATGGTTGCGTTGTTAGGCTTGGAATAATTAAGGATTAAATTCCACTTTCTTCAACCGGCGTTTCAACCACTTGTTTTCGGCAAATCTTTTGCCCGTCCAAACTCGTGTTGGCTAACTCAATGGCTTTACACGCGCATGTTGCCGCGCGCTCGTCAATTAATAGTTCTTCTCCCTGCAAATTTTTTCCATTCAGTTGAGCAGCATTCACACACTCATCCAAGAACGCATCTTCCCACTCGTATGCAGGATCGCCGGGCTCGGGCTGCGTATTTTCAGGCGGAGGGCAATTGGCCGAAACGCATTTTTGAATAGGGTATGCGTTCAGCGCGTACACGCAATCCGCGTCCGTTTCGCATGATGCTCCCGCGACGAGTTTTCCCATGTTTGGTGTGTTGGTTCCCTCTCCCAATCCATCCAGTGGGTTTCCACCGTTAGTTTGCACGCACCCCAAGAGGGCGATGCTAAAAATCACGAGTCCGGAGAAGAGTAGTTTGTTCATACGCTAACGTGCCGTTTTCGGGTTAAATAGGTTTTCTTCCCCCCTCGCAGAATGGGGTTTAAAACATTCATTTGGCTCTCCATATACTACTTATGTCCGACCCGATTCACGTTATTTTGACCGTACTTCACGGGGGAGAGGAGTTTTCCTTGCAAGAGTTGGTTCAGGAAACCGGTTTGCAAGCCGATGCCATTCGCCGTGTTTTGGGGGAATTGGAAGAAAAAAGCCTCGTTAAAGTTGTGCGTGAAAAAGTTGAGCGCCCCGTTCTTTCCAAATCGGGAGAAGAAACCCTGGCAAAAGGAAGCCTTCCCGAGCAACGTTTATGCGAACTCTTGCAAAAACAGCCCTTGGATATGAACGCGTTGCGCGGACATTTTTCTCAAAATCCGCAGGAGTTTTCCGCCGCGTTTGGTCTCGCGAAGCGTTCCAATTGGATTGAACTCAAGAGTGAAAAAGCACAAACACTCGTACACCTCACTCCCTTAGGAAAAAAATCCTCCGGAAGCTCTCCATTGTGGCACGTTTTGTTGAGCGTGTCGCGCGGAGAAGAATTATCCAAACATTCCGCAACCATCTCCGAGCTGCATGCGCGCGGACTTGTAACGAGTAAAATCCACACCAATGAAACCGCTCAAATCACCAGCGCAGGGAAAACATTTTTCGCTAGCGGAAAAAAATCCGAATTAAAAACGAATCAAATCGGCTTGCTCACGCCGCAAATTTTAGCCAGCGGCGCGTGGAAAAATTCCTCATTCAAACCCTATGATGTTACATTAGGAGTAGAAGAGCGCGTCCCCGGAAAAATTCATCCCTTGCGACAAGTGGTGCGCGATGTGCGCCAAATCATGGTCGAATTGGGTTTTGATGAAATGGACTCCGGATTAGTCGAGAGTGCTTTTTGGAACATGGACGCGATGTTCATTCCCCAAGACCATCCCGCACGGGAGGTGCAGGATACGTTCTACCTGCCCGGGAAAGCTATTTTAGAAAATCCTGAATTAATTAAACGAGTCAAAGCCATGCACGAGCACGGCGGAAAAACGGGTTCCAAAGGTTTTGGATACGAATGGGACCCCCGCGTCGCCGCTCAATTATTGCTCCGCACGCACACTACTGCCACCACGTTTCGCGAACTCGCAAAAAGTGCCCAGCATCCGCAGAAAAAGTTCGCCATTGGAAGAATTTTTAGAAACGAAGCCATTGACGCCACACACCTTGCGGAGTTTCACCAAGTGGAAGGGTACATTATGGGCGAAGGATTAACCCTGCGTCACTTGATGGGGATTATCACCGAATTTTATGCCAAGCTCGGCCTCACCAAAATTAGATTCAAACCCACATACAATCCGTACACGGAACCTTCCATGGAGGCGGCGGCGTACAATCCTCAATTAGGAAAGTGGGTCGAACTCATTAATTCAGGCATGTTCCGCAAAGAAAGTTTGGCACCGTTTGGCATTGATGTTCCTGTCATTGCATGGGGTTTCGGACTCGAACGCTTGGCATTATTCATGTATGAAAAATCCACTCTCCGCGAAATCATGGGCCCCGACGTCGATTTGGATTTTATTCGAAATTATTCTGGTGTCAAACACCGTCTCGCCAAAAATAATTCTTCGAAGGAGCGTGAGCACCATGGTTAATGTGGATTCAACGCTCAACAAGATTAATTCGTACATGAAAAAACCCCTCACGGTTGAAACGCTGGAGAAAACGCTCTTTCAAATGGGGCAGGAACTCGAGGATGCTACTCTTGACGCGTTGAAAATTGACATCACCGCCGACCGACCCGATTTAGTTTCGTCCGCGGGAATTGCACGCGCGCTGAATGCCTATTTAGGATTCGCTCCCGGTTTTCCCCTTGTTGAGCGTAAAAAATCCACGTACGAATTGCACGTGGACAAGTCCGTCACGGGGGTTCGCCCCTACACTGCGGCTATGGTCATCAAGAACATTGTCTTAACACAGGAAAAACTTGATGAGTTGATTTGGGTTCAGGAAAAGATTCATGCCACATTCGCTCGCGAGCGAAAAAAGGCAGCGATTGGAATTTACCCGCTGAAGAAAATCCATTGGCCCATCACTTTCATGGCGCAACCGCCCGAGAAAATTTCATTCCATCCCTTGAACGGAGACAAAACTCTCTCCGGAAGGGAAATCCTCCATGAACACCCTGCGGGGAAAAAATACGCCCACTTGTTAGAAGAATTGCCCACGTTCCCCGTTTTTCGCGACGCGATGGGGAATGTTTTATCGATGCCCCCCATCATCAACTCGCACAATGTAGGACAAGTGACGCTCGCTGACAAGGACCTCTTTGTGGAAGTTTCCGGCCACTATTGGCCCACCGTTTCTATCATCCTCGACATTCTTGCCTACATGTTTTCGGACATGAAAGCGGACGTGCATGAGGTTCACGTGCACTATTCTCATGAAAACACGCCGCGCATCACACCCGAATTGGGGAAAATAACCCAAACCCTCGACATAGAACTCGTCAACCAAACTCTTGGAACCAATTTCGACGCCAAACAGATTTCCTCTCTCGCGGAGCGGATGATGTATCGTGTCACCAAATCCAATCCTAAACAACTTGTTCTTGAAACCCCTGCGTTTCGCGTGGACGTGTTGCACCCCTTAGACGTGGTGGATGATATTGCCCGCGCGTATGGTTTCGACAACCTCACTCCGTTGAACGTGAACGTTTCCACGCGCGGTGGCGTGCTGCCTCAAACACAGTTGAATGAAGACATTCGCAATTGCATGGTTGGATTAGGCTTCCAAGAAGTTCTCACGTGGGTTCTCACTTCGCACGAACATCACTTTACTTCGTTCGAACGCGCCGAATCTCCGCACGTAAAACTCGGCACGACGAAAGAGCAGGGTTTGACGATGGTGCGCAACACTCTTTACCCGGAAACCATGCGTGCCCTGTTGAGCAATCGCTCCAAAAAAGCCCCGTTCAAAATTTTCGAACTCGACCAAGTGGTGGACATTCACAAAAACACCGAAACAGGAACGGCGACGCACTACAAACTCTGCCTCATCGCTTCGCACGCCAATGCAACATTTGACGAGATGAAGGGCTACGCCGAAACGCTCTCCAAGTTCCTCGGAGAAAAATCCACGTTCTCCCCCGCCGCATTAAACGGTTTCATCGAAGGCCGCTGCGCAAACGTAAACATTGGTTCGCACCACGGCTTCCTAGGAGAAATGCACCCGAGTGTTCTTTCCCGCCTCAGCGTTGGTCTTCCCACCGTGGTGTTTGAAATCTACTTGACGATATAATCGTTTTTAACACGATAATTTTTCGCGCACTATTTTTTCGTTTTCAAAAATGCGTCGTTGAAATAGTGCTTGCACCACGTGTGCGAGTCCAAGAATATTTTGTGTCCTGCATGCTGCGCGTCCATGCAAAACAACATATCATCAAAATGCGGTGTGTTTGTATTAACGCGGAATGAAATTTTCTCCAACATTTTTCGGGAGATGAGCATGCATCCCACTCCCGTGTAATCCACTTCCATCAGTCGAGAGGGGAGAATATCATTAAACCCCACATCTCGAAAAACTCCTTTTGCTTTTTCTTCCGCGTTAAAGTATTTTCCCGCCATAATTTCGATTCGAAAACCGTTCTCCGCTTTTTTTCGGTTCAAATATACCGCGCTCACCACATTCACATTCCACGCGAGCAATTTTTCAATCACATTCTGCGGGGGAACCAAATCCTGCTCGAGCGAGAGAAAATAATCATAGTTTCCATTCAACACGCGTTCGCGAATCAAATTCCGGCCATGTACAATTCGTTCGCGCGCGCTTTCGGAAGAATTTTCCGTGTGAATAACCTCAAACCTTCTTCCAGGATGAGTTTTTTCCCATTCTTTTCCCGCGGCGCGGATTTTTTCCGCATAGTTGTGAGTGGGGGAGTTGTCTTCAATCAGCACGTCAAAATTATCGTGCGTGAGTTCACTTAATCCGTGAAAAAATGGCATGAATGAATCGCTTTTCAATTCGTGCGTGGGGCAACCAACCAAAACGCGGGGATTTTTTTCATGCATACGTTTTTTTCCACCCTGCTAATTAAAATTTTTCATTCGGCGTGTATTTGAATGATTCATTGTAGTGGTGTTCGCACACAATGGATGTGTCCGCGTAGCACGCCACATTATTTTTCTGCAAATCAATCGCAAAATGCATGTCATCAAACGCCGGATCGTTTTCTTCTATTCGAAAAATTATTTTCTTCAGCGTGGCGCGTGAAATGAGCACGCATCCTAATCCGATGCACGCGGCTTCAATTAATTTTCCTGCAAACGGTTCCAGTGATTTTGCCCATTCGGCTTTTCCTGTTTTTTTATACTCCTCATTCGGATAGGTCATCAGCACCGGAACCTTTCGTGCTTTTCCTTTGAGCACCACCACGTTGTAATACACTCCGCCCACGACTTCTTTTTGGTGTTTGAGCAACCGTTCAATCGTGTCGCGCGGACAAACAATATCTTGTTCCAGCGAAAAAAAGTAATCGTATTTTCCATTCAAAAAAATTTCTCGCAGCGCATTTCGTCCGTGTACAATGCGTTCACGCACACGCGGAGAAACGTGTCCGGAATGAACCACTCTAAAACCGCACTCGGGGCGTTTTTCGCGGAATTTTTCTCCCAGCCATTCTAATTTTTCAGCGTAATCTTTCGTAAAAGAGTTATCTTCGATCACCACATCAAATTGCGGATACGTGAGTTGTTCCAGCCCCTTCATGTACGCGCGGATGGAATCATTTTTCACCATCGCGGTGGGGCATCCCACTAAAATGCGGGGATGAGGGGGCATCGTTCGCCGCTCCTTATTCGGCAATCGTGACTTGGGTGCCGATTGCTTGTCCGGGCAATCCCTTGTCAAATTTTACTCGGACAGCGCCGGAGTTTCCGTGCGCGGCCATAATCTTTCCCGTAATCGCTTTGTCCGCGGTGCTTTTCCACGTGACTTTCTTTCCGCTCAACGTAGAGGCTTTGGCTCGGGTTTCCACTCCATCCACCTCAATCACATATTGAGTCGTGTGCTGGGTGTTTTTCCCGCGTCGGTAGTTCTTCAAAACGCCGTTCATAATAATGAAGAAACCCGGAAACAGGCTTATAAATCGAACCTCTGGGTTGCCCACACGTCCCCTCTTCCCCATCCTAAACCCCCTCCCCCGCCCCCTATAATCGGTTTTAAGATGGCCGTTGCCCTCTGTTTTACATGCTCATCGCAGGCGTTGACGAGGCCGGCCGGGGACCCGCCATTGGACCGATGGTTCTAGCCGTCGCCGTGGTTTCCTCCGAAAAAGAGGACATTTTACACGAATTAGGGGCCCGGGACTCCAAACTCATCCCCGAACCCGAGCGTGAAAGATTGTATCCCCTCATGAAAGAGAACCTCTCCGCGTATGCCACGTATCACCTTTCCGCTCCCGAAATGGATGCATTAATGGAACGCGACTCGTTGAACGAAATTGAAGCCATGAAAATCGGCTCCTTACTAAACGACCTCCCCACCAAACCTGAACTCGTTTACGTGGACTCTCCCGACCCTCTCGCGAGCAACTTTGCGCGCCGGATTGAAAACTATCTCTCCTACAAACCAAAAATCATTGCCGAGCACAAAGCGGATGTAAATTATCCCATTGTCTCCGCCGCGTCCATCCTTGCCAAAGTTGAGCGCGATGAAGTGATTAAAAATTTGCAAAAGCAATACGATTCATTCGGAGACATTGGCTCAGGGTATTCGCATGATGAACGAACCATTAATTTTCTCAAAAAATATTTGAACATGCACCAAGTCCTTCCCGAGTGTGCGCGACAAAAGTGGGGGACGAATGTCCGCTTGATGGACGCGCGCTACCAGACCAAACTTTTTTGAGAGAAACTTTTGAAAAAAGTTTCATCAAAATTTTGATTGAACTTTTTCTAAAAGTTCAAAAGTTTGATCAAAAAACCCTTTCAAAAATTAACTATTTATTTTGCGCCCAACCATTATCACAAACCGTTTTCTCCGCAGGGCAATTTCCAATTCGAAGCGAAGCACATCCAGTGAATTATTCACCTCATTCACGCGCCACGCGGGTTTGTGCGATTGAATTCCAATAATTTCAAACCCATTTTTTTCAAACCATTGTTTAATGTGCGGCACGCGAAAATATTTTTCTCTGGGATTCGCCACGCGGTCGGACCAAAAAGCCTTTTCACTCTCGTTGAGGGTTTTTCCCTGTCTTTTTTCCACCCATGCTAAACGTTCGGCGGGCGTTTCTCCTCCGAAAACGTGTGCCCATTCCTTTTGCACGCGCTGTTCCCATCCGCCCCATGCGTGATAGAATCCGTGAAAGAATAATCCGCCCGATTTCACTAACGTTGAGAGGTGTTCAAACCCTTGTTTTACGTTGCGCGTGTGGTGCAACACCCCAAACGCAGTCACCACATCAAATGGTTTTTCATTTTTTTTTAGTTTGAATGAAAATAAATCCTCGTGCACCAATTCAATGTTTTTTAGTCCAAATGTGCGGGCGTTTTTCCGCGCGAGCGCCAGTGAATTCGCACTCACATCTATTCCAACAACTTTTCGTGCGTGCGCGGCGAGGCTGCACGCAATTTCCCCCGTTCCGCACCCCGCATCGAGAATGGTTTTCCCTGAAAGGTCTTCCAATTTCATTTCTCCCGCTGCGAGAAGGGGTTGCGCGTACCGCTCCATCCGTTCACGTGAAAATCGTTGCACGTGGGGGTATGGATATGTTTCGTAAAACTCGGCAATACTATCGGTTTTCATAAAAAAATACGTTGGTAAAAATTATAGCAGTTCTTGGCTTTGGGATTGGTCCACGGGTTCAATGGTTTTGTCGGCGTTCTTCACTTCCGCCGTGTACGGTCGCAATTTCAACGCGTTCGTTCCAAAATATTCCGCAAACTTTTTCGTTGTGCGCAAAACATAGGTGCGCCCGCGCGGTTCGCGCGAAACGAATCCCGTTTCCACGAGTTTTTGCAAGTGTTCATATGCTGTATTACTTCTCACTTGAACTAAATGCGATTGCAACAAGGGTTGTTTGTACGCAATGAACGCGAGCGTTTTCATTTCCGCCGGGTTTAATTCTCCCACTCCCGCTAAGTGTGAAACTTTCTCATCAAACGGTGAACGAACGCGCATGCGATACCCGCCCGCGTCTTCGACCATTTCCAACGCGGAATCGCGCGCGTTAAATTCATCCACTAATTCGGGTAAATATTCTCGAACTTTTAGCAAGGGCACGCCGGAAATTTTTCCCAATTCTTCAATGCTCAATCCCTTTCCGCCCATGAAGAGCGCGGCCTCCATGACTTTCAGCGCGTCATCCTTGTTTGTGTTTGTTTCTTCTTCCTCGTCATTCTCGCGTTGCACATTTTTTCGTCCGCGTGGGAGGGGTTGCTCTACTTCTACTCCGCGGCTTTCATCCACTTCACTTTCTTCAATGGTCGCTTCATCCGCGAGTAATTCTTCCGGTCCCATCGTGTGTAAGGAAGAATTTTCCAGCGGCGACGCGTTTTCTTTCCGCGCTTCAGGCTTGAGTATTTTCTTCAACCAATCCAGTACCATACACAAAAACGCGTCCGTCCATCTTTATAATTCACTCCTAGGCCGTATATTTTAAAGGGCAAGGCGTGTTAGTGGTAGTGATTTCAATGAAAAATATCCTTTTTGTTTTAGGGGTTGTGCTCATTCTCGCCGGGTGCACCTCGCCCTCCGCAACTGCTCCGCTTGATACCACGACAAACCCCCCTGCTTCTAACACGGTTGAAACTTCCACTACTGGAATTGTGGCGCCCGGCGACCCTATTATTTTTTGCAATTCTCAAACAATTGAGGAAAATGAAGAGTGTTTCGAAGAAGCCTTTGAAACGTGCGAGAAAACCCTCGGCGTATTTTGGGAAACTTCCGACGGATACTCGCTCGTTTTTGAAACCAAAGGAATTGACGCAAGCACGGGAAATTGTCTCGTTCGCGTCACCGCCGGAGACACGGATAGCCAATTCTATGGTCAATCCGCCGATTGTTCCATTGCTAAAAGCCCCGCTTCGGAGACGCATGATGAACCATACTTCGATTCGTACTCCATCGGCCCCGACACGTGTGTGGGAACATACATCGATTCGATTGTCAAATCTTCCGCTAACACTGCGCCTCCTCAAACCCCTGCTCCTTCCACTCCCACATTGAAAGAATTTTCTTTTTCGGTGGATGATGACGGTGTGATTGGCACGAACGAATTTTCCGTGAACAAAGGCGACACCGTGCGTTTGAACATTACGGTTGCCACCTCCAATGTTTCCTTCGGCGGCGCGTGGGTTCGCGGTCCCGCGGGTTCCAAACTTGCAAACGATTCAGATTACATCTTTACAACGGGAAATGTTTCCCCCGGCGCGAGCAAAACAGTCGAATTCGTCGCCAATGATTCGTTCGAATTCGGAATATACTGGCCCGGTTCAAATGTGTTGAAAGGAAAAGGGAAAGTTACGGTACAAAATTAATTCAAACATAACTAGTTTTTCCTCGTTAATCCCCAACTCTTTTTTCGTCCATTGTCGCTCACGTTTATTAATCTCAAATGCCGTATACGTTCAATTCACGAGTAGTGTTCGCGTTTCTCAAACGCGCGTGAGGGAACAAAGAGGGGTGTTCGCACATGCAGTCAATGGTCAATGCTGTCAAAGAGGGGAAGTCGCGCGTCGAAGATAATGCGCAAATGGACGATTTTTCAGTTCCAAAGATTATGGTCATCGGAGCCGGAGGAGCGGGATGTAACGCCGTTAACCGATTAGCTCAAATGAACATTTCAGGAGCACAGCTCGCGGCCGTGAACACGGACAAACAACACTTATCCATTATCTCCGATGAAATCACCAAAATTTTAATCGGAAAAAGTGTTACACGCGGATTAGGTGCCGGCGGATACCCTGAAGTTGGAGAAAAAGCCGCGGAAGTGAGTAAAGGAGACTTGGAAGGAATCCTTCGCGGCGTGGACATGTTATTCATTTGTGCGGGAATGGGTGGAGGAACCGGAACCGGCTCTGCACCTGTTATTGCCAACATTGCCAAAGCGCAGGGTGCCATTGTCATTGCGATGGTCACGTACCCGTTTGCATTAGAACGCGCGCGCACATTCAAGGCAGAGGAAGGAATCCAAAAGCTTGCGGGAATCTGCGACACCGTGATTGTGATTGACAACAACCGCTTAGCGGAATTAGTTCCCAATTTGCCCATTCAAGACGCTTTCCGCGTCGCGGATGAACTCGTTGCCCGAGTTGTGAGTGGAATCACCGAAACGATTACACAACCCTCGCTCATCAACCTGGACTTCGCCGACGTTCGCTCCATTATGACCGGCCGCGGACTCTCCATGATTGCGGTGGGAGAAAGTAAAAGTGTGAACCGCGTCGATGAGGCTGTTGCCGACACGCTCAACAACACGCTTTTAGACGTGGACATCGCGGGTGCAAAAGGTGCTTTGATTCACATCACCGGCGGACCCGAATTAACATTAGGAGAGGCCAACCAAGTGGGAACCATGCTCACGGAACAACTCGATCCGAACGCCACCGTCATTTGGGGCGCGCGAATCAACCCTGCGTTCGAAAACAAGATTGAAGTCATCACCGTGTTTACGGGCGTTCGTTCACCGTTCATCAACGGTGGAAAATCTCCTTCCGCGAAATCCGGTGCTGAGTGGAATTCCGCGAGTAAGCGCTCCGGTTCCACTTCGCTCGGACAGAAAGCAACCGATTCGGGAATCCAATTCATATAGCTCGCCATTATCCATCTGGCGGGTCGGTATAGTGGGATGACGTTGTCATCCCACGTCTTTTTTTTTTATTTTTTTTAAAATTTACTTATCCATTCCCGCAATCGTCATCACAAACCAGCGCAAACTTCTCATGCGTTCTTGGATGCGTCGAATAATAAATTTTTCCCAATTTTTTCCATACGGAATGTATTCCGCGACAATATATCCGTGTTCGCTCAGCAATTTTTTTTCGTATTTTCTAAATCCTTTCAACATTTGAAATTCAAAGTGCGTGGGGAAAGCGAGCGAGAGGGCGTGTGTGATAATATCCATGTCATGCGTCCCCGCCGCGGTGTACACATCATTTTCGGACATGAGTGTGAGCAATTTTTTGAAGTTCGCATTAATATCTTCATGTTTGGAATACGCCACATTTTCCGGCTGAACGTATGCACCCTTCACCAATCTAATTTTGGGATTGTCTGGCAATAGGGAAAGAATATCCTTGTGGGTGCGTTTCAAATACGCCTGCAAACACACTCCAACGTTATCAAATTCCTCCAACAAGCGGCGATACATCTTGAGCGTTTTCGTCGCATACCCCGCGCCTTCCATGTCCAACCACACCACCACTTTCATGGGTTGCGCGTGCCGCACAATGCGTGAAACCGCGCGAAAGCAGGTTTCTTCATCCTCATCCAATGCAAACGCCGTCAGTTTGAGTGAAATTCCACCATGCAAGCGATTCCGTTTCATCTCGTCTAACAAATGAATATACTCCCCCGACACGCGCACACTATCTTCGCGCGACTTGGCTCCCTCTCCTAAAATATCGAAAATAGGCACCAGCCCGCCGCGCTGCACCTTCAACCCGTATTTCAACGCCTCGTTTACCGTTTCGCCGGCGATGAAGCGGAACGCTAATGGTTTCAACAAGGGTTTGTACCAGCACATGAGCAACATCCAAAAAACTTGAGTTCTTAAAGGTGGATATCCTGGTGCTTTTGTTGGTGCGTCCTTTGAAACCTCGTACACGTTTGCGGATGATTGGTATTATCGAACGTAACCGCTGGTCAGATGCCAAGATTGCACGTCATTTTGGGGTAGATTCATCCAGTGTTTCTAAACTACGTAACGCACGAGGTTTGCCGACGGTCGCATATAGCACTTGTACCCCGCTCACCGTTGCACGTATTCTTCGGTTGCACGCAGCGGGACACAATAAAAAGCAAATTGTCCGTGCAACTGGAGTGAAGATTTCTATCATCAGTCGTATTCTCCGTGAAAAAGGAACTCTCCTTCAACCGGAAAAACCTTTGCGAAAAGTCAATCTATCACGATACCCGGCCCTCCTTATTGAACTGATACGGGCCAACCGTTGGTCGGATGCGCGATTAACTAAGCGGTTTGGGATTTCAGGAAAAGCGATCGGTAAAATTCGCACGAGCTTGGGTTTGAACAAGATTCAATTTCCACATTACACACCTGCTAAGATAAAGGGCATTTTGCAAATGCATCGCGAAGGGAAGAGTGTTGAAGAAATTGCGAAATTAGCAAATCGCAGCGCTAATTCTGTTAATGATATTATCAACTATTTTGTGCGCAAGAAACCTAAAAAGTGAGCAAATAGCTCACTTTTTCTTCTTGTTCAAATTTTCCATTCCGGGTGCCCAATCCACTTCACATAAGCCGCCGGTCTGGAATGCTTGCAACACGCGAAGGGTTTCTTTCACGCTGCGTCCCACATCCAAGTCGGACACGGCTTCGTATCGGATAATTCCTTCCGGGTCGATGATGAATGTTCCTCGGTACGCAATTCCCTGGTCTTCTTTCAACACGCCGAAGGAGCGCGACACATGATGGTTGGTATCTGCGAGGATGGGGAATTTAACTTCCGGCAAATCTCGTTCCAACCATGCTTTGTGCGAGTGTTCCGAATCCGTGGACGCACCCACAATGTGGCAATTTAATTTCTTGAAATCTCCTTCCATTTTGGCGAAACCCCTAATTTCGGTGGGGCACACAAACGTAAAGTCCAGCGGGTAGAAGAATACTAAGAGCCATTTTCCCTTGTAGTCTTTCATGCTCACTTTCTTGAATTCACCATTCACATATGCCATGGTGCTGAAATCGGGTGCTTTTTGTCCGACGATGGTCATGTTCGTTCACTCTCCAGTGTTGTATTTGTTCGATACGATAAGGGTGGATTTTCCTTAAAAATCGGACGGAGTTTTTTCCCTTTAATCTTTTAAGGGGATTGCACGTCTCAAGTACTATACTATAGTAGGGAGTGGTTGGAAAATGGCCGAATTAATGAAAGTCAAGCAGTTGCGCCCGCGCATGGGAAACGTTTTCATCGAATTAGAAGTGGTTTCAAAGGGCGAAGCGCGCGAATTCGCCTCCGCCAAAGGACAAGGAAAAGTCTGCAACGTCGCTGGAAAGGACGAAACGGGCGAGGTTCAGGTTTCATTGTGGAATGAACAAATCGACCAAGTCAATGAGGGAGCGAAAATCCGCATTGAAAATGGTTGGGTGTCCGAATACAAGGGACAATTGCAACTTTCAACTGGAAAGTTTGGCACGCTACATTTGTTGTAGTGCCACTCTCCAAAATTACAACATAATTAAGCGGTTTATTCCCAATTCCACTCTCTATTTTTCCTTCGATAAGACTCGGTTTTATAAATTCTTGGGCAAAAGGTTGAGGTATACAATTTCCCACAATGGAGTGTGAAAAAACATGGTATTTGACGCAGAAGCCCCCATTATTCGAATCGACGACGACGGCGACGATGGTGCCGATGAAAGCGATGAAGAATCTGATGACGAAGACGGTTGGTCCGACGACGAAGACGAAGATTCGGAAGATGAAGACATGGGCGGAGACGAAGAGTAGAGTCTCCCCAATTCTTTTTTCCCGTGCGCATTGCACGGGCACCCTTTTAATTTCCCTATTTCTTAGTTTGAGTGGTTTTTCACATGGACACGGATTCGAAAATAGAAACCCTCACGAAAGGTTTAGCAGAAACCCTCACGCGAGAAGATTTGCATCACGCTCTCTCAACAAATATCCCTCTCAAACACTATATCGGTTTCGAAGTCTCCGGCCAGCCCCACATTGGCGCGGCGCTGAAAACCCTTTATCACATTAAAAACTTCCAAGGTGCGGGTGCGCATTGTTCTATTTTTCTCGCGGACTGGCATGCGTGGATTAATGATAAACTCGGCGGCGACAAAGAAGCCATTGGGCGCGTGGCCAAAGGATATTTCAAAGAGTGCTTCATCGCCGCGGGAAAAGTCGCGGGTGCAAACATGGATAAAGTAGATTTCGTCCTCGGCAGTGAATTATATCATCACAAGGATGAATACTGGGAAACCGTTGTCGATGTGGCCAAACACACCACTCTCGCGCGCATGCAGCGCTCGATTACCATCATGGGCCGTCAAGAAGGAGAGAACCTGGATTTCGCCAAGCTCTTGTATCCAGCCATGCAAGTCGCGGACATTTACTTTCAACAAATTACGCTCGCCCACGCGGGAATGGATCAGCGAAAGGCCCACGTCGTGGCGCGTGAAGTCGCGCGCAAGTTACAATATCACGGCATCAGCCACAAAGGGAAAGAATTTTCCCCCATTGCGGTGCATCAGCACCTAGTCATGGGATTGCAAAAGCCCCCCTTGTGGCCTATTCCCAAAGAAAAGTTGCAGGAGATGCGCTCCGCGCTGAAAATGTCAAAGTCCGTTCAAGGAAGTGCCATGTTTTTGGACGATTCTCCCGAAGAAATCAAAAAGAAAATGAACGCAGCGTTTTGTGTCGAAAAAAATATTGAATATAATCCCGCATTAGACTGGGCCGAGCACTTGGTTTTTCCCTTCGTCAAAGAATTCCGCGTCGAACGCCCTGCCAAGTTCGGCGGGAATGTGGAGTATGATGATTACAAGCAACTCGAGACAGACTTCGCTGAAGGAAAACTTCACCCTATGGACCTCAAACAAGGTCTTGCGAATGCATTAGTGGATATTCTCTCCCCCGCGCGCAAACACCTCACGAGCGAGCGCGTGAAAAAGCTCAAATCCGAATTTGAAGCGTTGAAAGTCACGCGCTGAATTTTCTAATTAGTTTTTGCGCCCCTCCGCGCGTTCCAGCCGGTCCATGAGCGCGCGTCCAAGTCCTTTTTCACTTACTCGTTGGGCGTAAATCGTTTTGATTCCTTTATCGTCACACGCGCGGAAAAAATGAAACAGTTTTCGCGCGTATTGCTTCACACTCGCAGGATTTTCATTCAGCATTTTTCGTGTGTTGGGTGTAATTCCAATATACGCACAATTTGGCGTGTGTGCGGGAATTTCGCGCGGATGGGTAATGAGTTTTACAGTTGCATTCGGCGTGTAGTGTTTGTGTTTCATTCCCGGGCTCGCCGCACGCTCTCCTTTCTTCACGTGCGTTATAATTCTTCCCACCGCTTTTTCCAGTTCCTCTACGGTAATGCTACCCGGCCGCAGCAACACGGGAATTTTTTTGCTGCAATCCACCACCGTGGATTCGATTCCGTGCGCGCTGGCTTTCCCTTGAAGAATGAGGGGAATTTTTTCATTCAAATCCGCACGAACGTGTTGCCATGCCGTTGGACTGGGTTTTCCTGACGTGTTGGCCGATGGCGCTGCAACAGGCACTCCTGCTTTTTGCAAAAATGTTCGCGCAATGGTGTGCGCAGGCATTCGAATTCCAACGGTTGAAAGTCCTGCCGTCACGACGCGCGGAACATTGGGCGTGCATTTCAAAACAATCGTAAGCGGCCCCGGCCAAAATGTTTTCATGAGTTTTTTCGCGTTCGGTGTCACGTGTGAGGAAAGTTCATTCAGTTGTTTCAAATCATGAATGTGCACAATTAACGGGTTGTCTCCCGGCCTTCCTTTGGCGACAAAAATCTTCTTCACCGCGCGCGCATCGAATACATTCGCTCCCAATCCGTACACTGTTTCAGTTGGAAACGCGACAATATTTCCGCGTTTTAATTCGTTCGCCGCAATCGTGGTTGAGCGTGTTAGGCGCGTGTGCATTTTGGCCATATCCACCATGACGCTGCAAAACAGGTTTATATAGTTCAACCCGTTTTTTTCGCTCATGTCCTATTACGCCGACCTCTTCATGCGCCCCAAGCAGGCCGTTTTATTCGCGCTTCAAAACCCTAGTATGGTTCGTTCGCTCGCATTTATTTTGTTAGGCACCCTCGCGGGGGTGTTGACGTCGCTCCTCTTTATGGGAACTGTTTTCATTGAACTCCTCATCGCCTTTTTCATCGGCGACATGGTTCGCTGGCTCGTGAGTGGAATAATTTTGCTCCTCTTCGGTCTCGTTTTCAAACGCCTCCCAGTGAATGGGCTCAACATCTCGCGTGTCCTCTCCGCTCTGGCCCACCTCAACGTGTATGGGTTCTTCATGTTTCTCTTCATGGGACTTCTCCTCCCTGCAATTGCTATTCCGGGGTTGATTTCCGCGTCCAATGATTTGAACAATGGTTTGATTGGCGAAGATGAATATGTGCTTGCCATTCAGGATTCCATCATCACCGCGCCCGATTCGGTGTTGTTCGCGTTTCCCCTCTTCCTTCTCGGCTTCCTCATGATTCTCTATTCCGCCTACGCATTATTTTTGTCCATTCAAAAATATTTGGATGCGAGCGTGTTCAAATCGCTTCTCGTTTTTCTGGTAATTATTTTCGCGCAGAGCATTGTTCTACTTTCACTAGGATGATTTTTTTTAAGTTATTTTTGGTTTCGAATCTTCATCATGTAAATGTGAACCGTATTATCTCGCGTTCGATCGCCTAGATTTTCAGAGTGGTGTGCGAAACCGGCTTGCGTTAAAAGTCCGTGTAAGAAACTATTTTTTTCGTCGTACGTTAGTTGAAGCGCATCTAATTTTTGCCGTCTGGCAATCATAATGGCCGCACGAACGAGGAGTTTGGTACTTCGCACATCGTTTAGATTGTCGATTGAGAATTCGAGTACCCTTTCGGCGGGATGAATTCGCGTTCGCGGGTGTTCAATCACCCACATATTCAGAAGGTTGGTTGGATTATTTTCCGGTCCAATTCGGATGTGCCCGCGGTTTTTTCCAAGCGTGCTGAATGTCTTTTCTAATTTGGGTAAAATAGGTCTTTTGGTTTCTACTTTTATTTCAGGCTTCGGCTTCCCTGCCCCAAAAACAAACTCAGGGTGTTTCGCCGGGGGCTTGCGTTTGGGTCCGCGTGGGTTGGTCATGCATCACCTAATCGCTTCATCTTTAAATTGGTTGAGGAGGTAGTTTGAGCATGCCCCTCTCCTTCTACAACACCCTCACACGGAGCAAGCAGGAATTTACCCCCTTGAGCGCAGGAAGTAAAGTCGGCCTCTACGTTTGCGGCCCCACCGTGTACAGCTATGCTCACATTGGAAACTTCCGCGCATACATTGCATGGGACGTCCTTCGCCGCGTGCTGGAATATGATAAGTTCAAACCCGTGCACGTGATGAACATTACTGATGTTGGACACTTGCAAAACGACTCCGACACTGCGGAAGATAAAATGGAAAAAGCCGCGCGTGAGGAGAAAAAAACGCCGCAGGAAATCGCCCAATTCTACACGCAAGTTTTCCTCCAAGATTCCAAAAAACTCCATCTCACTCCACCAAGTATTTTGTGCAAGGCCACCGACCACATTCCGGAGATGATTAAACTCATTCAAAAACTCGAAAAAAAGGGTTACACCTACACCACGCCCCACGGAATTTATTTTGATGTGCAAAAGTTTCCCGGCTATGGAAAGATTTCCGGTCAAAATTTGGATCAACTTAAGCAAGTGCGCGAGTCTGTTGAACGCGACCCGTTCAAACACCACCCGGCGGATTTTAGATTATGGCAACTCGCCCAACCCACGCACGCGATGCAGTGGGATTCCCCGTGGGGAAAAGGTTACCCAGGGTGGCACATCGAATGTAGTGCAATGAGTATGAAATATTTGGGGGAAACCTTCGACATTCACTGCGGCGGGATGGACCACGTTCCCATTCACCATCCGAATGAAATCGCGCAAAGCGAAGCCGCGACAGGAAAACCGTTTGTGAACGTCTGGCTGCACAACGCATTCATTCAAATTGACAAAAATAAAATGTCTAAAAGTTTGCGAAACATTTACACGATTTCAGACTTGGAAAAGGAAGGCTTTTTCGCGCTCGATTATCGCTATTTGGTTCTTACCGCCCATTACCGAAGCGAATTAAATTTCACCTGGGACTCGTTGCGCGCCGCCCAACGGACGCGAAACACGTGGAATGATTTCATCCGCCGCGTGCAAAAATACGAAAGCAAAAATACTCAACCAAATGCGGAAATGAAGGAGTATTTGAAGTTGACTCAAGCAAAAATTGATGAAACATTCAATGATGATTTGAACACGCCCATGGCGCTCGCCGTGTTGAGTGAATTCCAACGCAAAATAAACGGGTGGATGGACGCAAATGAAATGTCCAAGTCGGATGCGCGCCAAGTTTTAGATTTATTGAAAAACGCCAATTCCGTTTTGGATGTCTTCGACTTCGAAATGAAAGAATACACCATCCCTGCGTCCGTGTTGAAACTCGCGAACGAACGTGAAGCCGCTCGAAAGGCGAAGGATTGGAAAAAGTCCGATGAGATGCGAGTGGCCATCGAAAAAGAAGGCTATACGATAACGGACGCCAAAGACGGGTTCGAAATCAAGCCCAAAACAGTTTGATGGTTTATTTTTTCTTTTTTAATGGTAGTGTCGCAACATATTCTCGACTCATACTAACCCATTTTTTTAATGTCGAGTCATTCGACCAACCTTTCTGGCTCACGTAAATAAATCCCCTCATTGGTTTTCCCGTAAATATCATTGGTTTGACATGTGGAGTTTGGAGGACATCCTCGTATGCTTCGGGTCCAATGCGCGCCATGAGGGAATCGCCTTGAACGCCAACCACCATTTTACCTTTTTCCAAAAATGCAATTCCTCCAAACATTGCCTTTTCACTCATTCCTTTTTGAGTGGCGACTACACGTCGAATTTTTTCTGCTAGGGCTTGATTATACGCCATACTCTCAACACCTCAAATGACGATTGCTATTTATAAATTCAGTTTTGTTTCCCTTCCCCATGTCAGAGTTCTCTCTCTTGTTCAACATCGGCTTCATGGTCATCGCCGCAGCATTCTCTCTTTTCATCGCCCGCGCGCTCAAACAGCCCGCCTTGTTGGGATATCTTCTCGCGGGAGTGATTATTGGCCCATTTGGCCTGAATGTTTTTTCCAACGCGGAGGAAATTGCCCTCCTCTCTGAACTCGGAATCGTCTTCTTGCTGTTCACCGTAGGAGCAGAAACCGATTTGATTAAGTTTATGCGCGCTGGCCCCACCATTCTCTTAGGGGGACTCTCTCAAGTTCTCTTAACCATCCTCTTGGCCTTTTTTGTGCTCCCTGGCTTGTCGTTTGAAGCCTCCTTGTATGTGGGTCTCGCGCTCGCACTCTCTTCCACCATTTTGGTAGTCAAAGTTCTCCAGGAAAAGAAAATTCTCTCTTCGCTGCACGGGCAATTAATGCTCGGCTTCCTTTTGGTGCAAGACATCGCAGTCGTGATCGCCCTCCCCCTCCTTGCCGCAGGCACCACTGCGCTGAATTTAGGTTTCATCGAGTTTTTGGTCGTGAAAGGAATATTTCTCATTGCAGTCGTCGCGTTGCTTTCCAAGTGGGTCTTCCCCACTCTTTTCAGATGGTCGGCGCAGAACGCTGAACTCTTGTATCTTTCCGCGCTCGCCACATGCTTCGCCTTCATTGGCCTCGCGTACTTGCTCAATATCTCACTCGCCATTGGTGCTTTTCTCGCGGGCTTGGCCATTGCGAAGTTGCCCTACAACATTGAAGCAGTCTCTCTCATTCGTGGGTTGCGAGACTTTTTCGTGACCATCTTTTTCGTTGCATTGGGAACACAATTGAACTTCTCCATCGGCGAAGTTCCCGCCCTCTTCATCGTGAGTGTCATTCTAATGGTCCTCGTGTTCAAGCCGCTCGTAATCTACATCATTACCCAAATGGCCGGGTACGGTTCCCCCACTTCTTCCAAAGTTGCCTTCGGTTTGACGCAGATGTCAGAGTTTTCCCTCATTCTTTTGCTTCAAGGAAAAGTAGCCGGGGTCATTCCAGATGACATTTACTCCTTCATGCTCCTCTCGGTCGCCGCATCAATGGTGGTCACTCCTTACGTGATGGATTTCGGCCCCTGGTTCCACGGCGCGTTGAAAGGATTGCTAAAAGTCCAAGCCTTCTCACACTTCCCCATTTTCTCTCGTAAAATTGACGAGATGCAAGATGTTCCCGACAAAAAATTACACAACCATGTGATTATTTTGGGTGGAGGCCGCTCCGGAAAGTATTTAGCAAACGAACTCTCGCGCCGCTATTCTGTCATTGTCGTGGACCACGACCCCAACATGATTGCGTACTTCCGCGCGAAGGGTATTACGGCGGTGTACGGCAACGCGCACAATGTGGAAATTTTAGAAAAATTGCACGCGGAAAAAGCCCGCCTCTTGGTTTGCGCGCTTCCCGACATGGATGAAACCATGTTCGTCCTCGATTTTTCAAAACATCACTTTTCCAAATTGAAAGTCTTCGTGAAAGCCAATTATTACGATGAAGCCTTCCGCTTCTACAAGCGCGGCGCCGACTATGTTGTACTAACGGAAATCATCGGCGGAAAAATCTTTTTGGAACATGTGGAGCATTTTTTGAAAAAAGGATCGTTGCTGGAAAAACCTAACATGGTCAAGCTGAAAGAAAAAAGCTTGGAAGAACGCGAAGCCACGCACGGCGTGAAGAATGTGCTGTAAAAAGAAAAAATAGAAAAAGTAATTTTGAAATGCCGGTTGTTTAAGCCGACACCTCAATATCTAATCGTTTCTTCAATTCGCGATAGCGGTTTCGGATGGTGACTTCCGTCACTCCGGCAACGTTCGCCACTTCTTTCTGTGTGCGTCGTTCGCCTTTCAACAAACCCGCGATGTAAACAGCCGCA
>CAZGES010000004.1:0-45957 GCA_964524375.1 uncultured archaeon | reverse complement strand
GAATCATCACGACCAAATCATCCTTGTTGAGCGTTTTGGCTCGCGCTTCGACATCTTCCATTTGGTGCGCATTAAAA
Source organism: uncultured archaeon (assembly GCA_964524375.1). Classification (GTDB taxonomy): domain Archaea; phylum Iainarchaeota; class Iainarchaeia; order Iainarchaeales; family VGJJ01; genus VGJJ01. The sequence goes on along the minus strand of CAZGES010000004.1, from coordinate 45,880 downwards.
TCGAGAAATTCCGTTTTGGCGTGTTTGGCCAATGCGTCTTTGTAGCCGGCGAGCATAATTTTGGACAGTTTGGTTTCCTCGTCAAAAATAACCAAGACTTTATTCGCGGGTTTAACCTGCATGCTCTTGAAAACGATGTCCGAGACGTTTTGGACGAGTTCCTTGTGCAATGCGGCGTTCATATACTAAAACAGGGAGAAATGTTCTAAAACTGGGGCGGGAAATGGGGTTATTTTCCAATAATGGGGGTTTTGCTTCCCAAGCTCTGCGATTGCCTAAACATGGGTTTGACTACCGTAATAAGCAACAGCGCCGCGATGATTAACACGAGAATCATGTACAGGGAATTGAACTCTCCCTGCGCGCGGGACTCTGAAAACAGCGAACGTCTCATAGTAGGAGTGCCTTTTCCGAGTTAATAAAATCGTCTGGGTGCCGAATGAAGTTCGTGCACCCTATCTTCCGCACGACCGGAGGTTGCCGGTCCATTACACGAATCGTAAAGCCACGACGCATGCGGTTTGATTCAATGCAAGGATGTCCTGGCACTTGTCGGACTGCATCCATGTGGAATCATCTATTCCATTGCTCTGCAAATCGTTGGCGAGCTCGCTTCCCGTGTCGCAGATGACGCTTAACTTAACGCGCAGCTGGCCGGAACCTTGGTACTGAATAATATCCCCGGATTTGTTGGGGTTGGTGTCCGCAAAATCGCTATCCGTTTCATCCGTAAAATCTCCCATGGAGATACAGACTTGCGTAGAGGTTAACACGCCCGACGCGGTAGCGATGGCGCGTGAATTGAGCGAGTCTTCTTTGGTGAAGCTCACCGAATTAGAGCTCGTGCGCAATTCGGAGGGGGAATTGACTTGACTCTTGATTAAGTTCACCGCTTCCGATTGGGGTTTGGATGTTCCGGTTTGGGGCAAGCTGCCAATGATGTTTAACAAGAGCACGAGAATCGCGAGTGCGACCACGGCTGCAATCAATAATTGAAAGGTTGAGAATGCTTGACCACGATTATTCATATGCGGAATCACCACTCAAACGATTAATTGGGCCTATAAAAAGGTTGATGCCATTGGGGGAGAGGATGGGAAGGGCAAGGGCTCACGGCGCCTGAATCGTCTTGCCGAAGGAAATCAAACAATAGACAAAGCACGTGTCCGGGCCGGGGGGAATAATGAAGTTGTCGGTGGCGCACTGGAAGAATACGCTTCCTTGGAGGGTGTTTTCGACCGTCACAAAAGGGGTGTCGGGGTTATTCTCATTCAGACGGAATCCAAAATCGTTTTCCGCGTCTAATTGAATGCATTCATCTGCTAAACTGGCTTGGCGAGCGAATTGGGTGCGCGAATAGGTGGTTCCGGCGGTAAACGCTAAACCACTGGCTTGAACGACTTTACCATTTGGACTATCCACCGCGGACTTGAATGAAGAATAGAGTGTATCCTGACTCACTTTCCTTCGAAGGTCATCGAAGTATGCCACTGCGGAGAGAATAATAACGAGAACGGCGAGGGCGATGACCATGGCGATAAGTAAACGGTACGCTTCAAACGCTTGCCCTTTCTGATTCATCCGAATTTTGTTCAATGTAAATTTTTTCATCTTGTATCAACTACTCTTTTCAACCGAAATTACCCGCGATCATCAGGTTGGAAACAATCACCGTAATCACGAAAATGGTAATGGCAATGGGCAGCGCTTTCGCAGCGTTCATTTTCGCCAAGAGGGGATTGTTCTCCTCGATGAGGGTGACGAAGTAATTCATAATGAGCACGAGTTCAATCACGTAAATGGCCACAATAATAAGGAATTCCCCCGGCGTGGCGAGGGTGGCAATGACTTCCGGTTTGATGAACGAGGAAATGTCCGAATTGGCAAATGAATCCGCGCCGGGAATTCCTGTGGAAGTAAGGTCCACCGGCGGCTGGTCTCCTGCGTCGGCGTTAATACTGACAAGTGTCACAATCACGATGCGCTGCAGTGATGTGGTGATGCCCAACACCACGGGCGCAATGTAAATAGAAACCGTTTTCATCGTGCCCGTAATATCCCGTATGAGTGTGGTGAGCATTTTTGACACGCGCTCGGAGTTGCCCAACTGGCGCGAAAGAGAAATGAGGGTGCGCGCGGCGACTTGAACGCCCAGTCTTACTGAGTCAACCGCGATTTTCATCGAGGAAGAAATAATCTGCGACGGATTGTTTTTCAAACTCCCATACGCGGGGTCGAACACCGCGTTTTCGAGAGGCATGCCGAGCATGGAAATGTTATCCACGGTTTTTCCAAACACTTCCTGCGAAACAATATTGTTGGGCAAAAAAGTCTGGGTGTGGCGCAGCGCATCTTCAATGGGTTTGTTTTCTCCGAGGCGGGAGGCGAGAACGTATAACGAGTCCTTGAATTCGGATTCCATCTGCATGTAGCGCAATTGCAATTTTCGCTTCTCGCGCAATTTTAATTCTACGAAAACGGCGGCTGCAAGCGAAACGGAAATGAGCAGACCAAAAATAAGATTGTAGGGAGTCACATCATTTTCCGCCTGCGCAAAAAACTTTGCTTTCTCCGTGGCCACGGTTGTTTTTATCGTATCCTCTTGATAGCCGAGTGCACGCAGCTGGTTTTCACGTGAACCATCACTATCAAAATAATCCACCGGTTTTCGATCCGCGCCTAAAACTTTTTCCAATGTTTTATCCGGCTGCAAAAGATACAGAGAATTTCCCGATTCGGGGTCGCCTATTCCGAGTCCGAAAAAGTGAATGTATCCAGAGAACAACCCCCCCAAGATAATGATTCCCACCACGGGCGCCCAAATACTCATGCGGGATTTGCCCGCCATGAACGTGTTTTTGGGAGAAAGTCCTTGTTGGGTGTCCTTTATTTCAGGAGGCGTGTACGTGGGCGGTCGTGATGAAAGTAAATTGGCGGCGAACCAAATGACGAGAATGGGAATGAGAATATCATAAATGAAAAACAAGACGCCCGTTTGCGCCAGTGGAGAACCGGAGAATGCGCTTCCGACAGGGAGGATAATAATGAGAATTAGGGGGAGAAGCACTCCCACGTAGAATAGTGTGGTGGAGGGGCCGGACAAGTCGCGCGCGTATTGTTCCATTTTGGCTTGCACGGATTCTAAGACTTCATCCATCGTCTTGTCGAGGAGTTGATAGCGCTTTGCTTCCGTGTTTTCCAACACAGACGCGCGGATGTTCATGAGGGATTGTTTGAATTCGGAAGAAAACTTTCCCCACGAATACGCGAGCTCGTCCAATCCTTCCGCGATGGTGTTGTACACGCCCAAATTAGTGTTCCAAATTATTCGCTTGAATTCCTGCGCAATTCTCCCTTTTCCGTGTTCGGAGGCAAACTCCACGCTCTTTTCCAAATTGGGAACGAGTTTCATGGACATGATCATGTACCCCACCATGTCCGGCACGTAAGTTAGCGCGCGAATCTGCTCACGCTTCGCTTCCGCGAGAGGATATTTTTGAACGTAGTTGGCAATGAGCGCGGCGAAAAGAATCATGGGGAAAAACATGTAAATGATGGGAGCAATTCCCGAGTCTACTCCCAACGCGGCCGCGATAACGTCGCCAAAAAGGAGGCCGCCGAGGACGCTTACCACGGCGCCCGCGGCGATGACTGCGACCATGGTTCCTTTCACCGCGGCGGAAAATTCTTCGGGTTTCAAATTCCATCCGAGAAAAACAATGGCTTCCTTGAACTCCGGCGTGAACACGGCTCCTTTTCCCATGCCGGGGAAGCGTTTGTGCATGGCGCGGCAGAAGCGCAAATACGGATGTTCACGTGGAATGGCAAAATCTTCTTTGGCAAACAAGGCATCCGACTCGATGGGAATGTCCCTGTACAGCTTTCCAATCGAAGGAGAGGCTTGCTTGAATGGAATGTTGGGCGACGCGGGGTTGTTGGAATTGGGAGCAAAACGCCGGGGGGGCATAGTGGGAAAAAAGATTTCTGGCTATATATAGGGTGTGCCTGCACGTGCGGCGGCCTGCTGTTCTTGCGAACGGATAACGCATTTTATTCAGGGGGGATGAGGTCGCGCAATTCCCGAATCGTTTTTCGAAGACCATTCATCCAGACTTTGCGGAAGACCTCCGGAGAGAATGAAGCCACTTTATTTCTCCATTTGGGTGTGCCGACATTTCCATTGAGAATAATTTGCTGATGCGAAGCCAGTTCGGCGGGGGACATAATAGCGACTCGTTTGAGGGTATGGCGCTTTTCGCTTATTTTTTTCTGAATTCCATTGACGCGGCGGTGCTCGTTTTCCTGTGCGCGAGCGAGGTCGCGCGCTATCCGCTCTTCATTCAAGCGACGGCGTCTATTGTTTCGTTTATTCCAGTGCGGGCGACCAAAATTAGCGGGTTTGCGTGCCATGGACTATTCCTCTTTCTCATTTCCTTTATCGCGTTCGCGCGCTTCTTTTTTCTTTAGCACGTTTTGCAACGTATTCTTCTTCACCCATTCTTTCCATTCGTTTAACAACGTGGGATAATCGGGCGAGCCATTTTCTTCAATTTGAATGTCTTTCATCAATGCTAACTTTGCCCTTGCTTGCGTGGTGTATTCGGCCTCAAGCAACTCGGGAATTTTGTATTGGTTTTTCAATTCGACCATGAATAATTTTGCGTTGGCAATCGTGCGAATATCTTCCCACACCTGGTTTAAGGTGAGTCCGGACAAGCGGCGAATACGCTCGAACAATTCGCTGTCTTTCAAATTGTCTTCCATTAATTCTAACGCGTCGCTGCGCGCGTCGTACAGCATCAAATCAAGCAATCCGCCTTCTTTCTCCGGGTCTTTTGTCCAGTGTTTTTTCACTTCCGTCATTTGAGTAAGTCTTCGATGGGATTTGAGGCTTCCCGAGAAGCGAATGGGGCGTGCAACGACGACCAAATCCGTTGCCTTAAATGAAGTCGTGGGAACTTTCAAATCGTTCACGACGCGGTCCCACACGGCATACGCGGAATCGGCGTGAATGGTTCCTAACACCGTGTTTCCCGCGGCACCCACGCGCATGGCTTCATACAAAACGCGCGCTTCTTCGGAGCGGACTTCACCGAGAACCAATGCCGAATCGCCCAAACGCAACGCGGTGCGCAGCGCTTCCTCGGGAGCAACTTCCGTGTCGCTTTTACTCACGCCAATGGGAGAGCGTGTTTTGAGGCGTTGAACATTAAACCCCACGTCCTTCATGTAGGGGACGGGCAATTCTAATGTGTCTTCTTGCACAATGATTCGCGAATTCTGCAAAATTTCAAGCATGAGTGCACTCAACAAACTTGTTTTTCCCGAACCGCGCGAACCGGTGACTAACATGGTGGCCTTGTTGTCAATGAAAAAGGATAGCATTCCAGCGGACAATGGAGTGAGGAACTTGTTGTCGATATACTGTTCAAGCGTCCACGGGGTTGTTTTGTGCAGGCGGAAAGCGAAGGCCAGGCCATCCGTTGAGAGCGGTTTACCAATCGCCGCGACACGGGTTTCCTGTCCCGGCAAATCAAAATCAAGTACGGGATGCGCCTCGTCGAAAGGTCGCCCCGACATGGCGCGCATTTTGGAAACGAATGCTTCGGCCTCATTATCCGTGTACAAAATATTCGTCTGGCACTGGCCATAATCCGCGTGCGTGAGATAGATGGGTTTTCCCCCAATGGGAGAGTCTAAGAAAACATCCGTGATTCGGCGGTCGGAAAGTAGGAGTTCGAGAATTCCATATCCTACCGTGTAACGGGAAACAATCTCCGCCAATTCTTCCACTTCTTCATTTTCAATGGCAATATTATTTCGGTGCGCCAAGTCACGAATCGTTGCCTGGTAAACACGCGTGAAATAATTGCGCGACGCGGCAATGTCGCTCAACCCTGAACGACCGGGATTGTATCCTGAAACGACTTCTTTTGTTTTGCTTAAGAGAAAATATTTTTCGGGCGAGAGAGAATATTCGGGGGGGTTGATGAAATAGAGTTTAGCGATTTTGTTGGGATGGTTGAAAATTTGCACGTTGGATTTTCCAACGGAATATTCATCCACTAATTCAAAGTTTTCGACTTCGTTTCCAAACATGAGACGTGAACCGATGAAACTCGGTTTCACTTCCGCTTCGAAGAAGTGCCGGTACAAGTCTTGCGTCTCGGGAATTTCATCCAAACGCAACAAATATTCTTTCACGCGCTGGATGAATTTAGTTTTCTCAAACGCTTCGCGGATTTCCTGAAGCGTTTGAACGTACACACGCGAGGGTTTTCCTCCGGATTTTACTTTTCCGGCTTCTTTTTTTATTGCCGAGAGGCAGCGCAGATAGGCTTTGATGGGGTCGTAGGATAACAATTCGAACGTAATTTGCATTACTTCATCATGGCGCGCGCCGAATTCACTTTCGCTTTCGGCTTGCGGGTCTCCTAAGTGCGAGTAGGCCCACCATTCTTTTCCCTTGAATTCATTTACCAAATCAGCGATTTCTTTCCACTGCTTGGTTTGTTCTTCGTTGTACACGCGCTCGTACACGTCGGCGAGCACAATCAAATCCGCATCGGATTTTTGCAAAATACTTGTAATGTGATAGCGGCAATGCGGGTCGTCGGCTAAACTAGCGCCGTACACACAATCTTTACACGCGTAAATGAGATTCTTCTTTCCGCCTTCTTCGCGCAGCGCGTAGGGGCCGACCTCGAAACCGCCGATCTTCATCGCCCGACACCCCGGGCGGCGTGGAAGTTAGGGTCCTCGCTGCGTGAGAACCCAGACGAAACTAATGCGAGACCACTCCTATTCATGGTCTAAACCATTGAACGTGCGTTAAAATAGGTTGTGCTGGGGAGCGTGAAAAACGGTCAGCGCGACTTGCGTTTTCCACCCAGCTTTTTCCATTTCACGGGAAGATAACCCATGTGCGAAGGGTGCGAGCGGGCGAGGTTGGAGACGGCAGTGGAGAGCACTCCCGTAGTAACAAACTGGGTGTTGGGCTGGGGCTTTCCGGCGTGTAAGTACAACAAGGTTTGCGTGTTCAAGGAAACGGTGAACGTGAACAAGAGGGCGAGGGCTTGAATGACCAATGCAAAGCCTGAAAACACGACGTAGGTTAATGCGGTTCCGCGAATAGGCGTTTGTGATGTGGGAATGGACATGGCGTACTCGGCAATGGTTGACACGACGAGGTTGAGAATGAGGAGGAGGACAATCGTTCCCAAAAGTTGTAAATAGTGCGGCGTCACGTAGCTTTTCAATTTGTGCACGACTTGCGAGGGTTTGGTTTGTTCAAAATAAACGATGGGGAGGAGCATCATCAAGAATGGCTGCAGCGCCACCAAAAGAAGTCCCATGGCGAGCAACGCGGGATAACCTACTTGTCCCCACAACGCGGGGTTGACGAGCGCCCATGCCAAGTCGGCGCTGCCGGAAAAGAGAATACTCACGATGAATGAGAGAACGAGCACCCCCACGAGGAAACCGAGCAAACTTCCTTGGGCAATAAACGCATCTCGCCAGCGTGCGGACGAAAGTTTCCATGCTAAATTCAAATCGAGCGGGCGCTTGGCAACCGCTTGCATGGCCAAATGAAATTGTACGCCGTTGGCAAATGCATTAATCGAAAGCATGCCCAACACCCAAATGGCAAAACCGAATAACACCACAAACACGGCAAACGGAACGAAGCCGCTGGAGATAGATAAAAGAGAAGTGAGAAAGACCATGAGAACCATGAAGGACGAAAAACTCACGAACGCGAGGAAGGAGAGCGCGAGAATCATTCCTTGCAGCAAGAGAAGATTCGTGTTGAGGGAGTTGGCAATGGCCTTGCTGAAAAGCTTCGTGTATGAAAAAGTAGTCTCTGAAACGCGGGGTGTTTTGGCCATGGGATTTCCTCAGTAGGGTTAAGTAGCCCAACGTTAACGAGTTTATAATGGTTCACACGCTCAACATGGAGAAAAGGGAAATGGCGCGGGAAGGAATTCTCTTCCTCGCACAACTGGGCGTGTTGGCGTGCGTGCTCTTTCTATTGCTTCAGCCCCTTGAAATTTTTTTGCAGGAACTTGTAACTATTCACGCGAGAGTGGTGCTGCATGCTATTGGAACGAATACGATGGAGCAAAATTCGATACAATTTTGGGCGGGAAATAAACTCGTGGAAATTTCTCCTTTGTGTGCGGGGCTGATTGAACTCATTCTACTGGCGTCCGCCATCGCCGCGACGCGAACGGTTTCAATCGAAAAAAAAATGAAGGGAATTTTAGTTGGAATTATTTTGCTGCACGCGCTCAACGTGCTCCGCATCGCGATTACGGTGCAGCAGCTCGTGCATGTTTCATTCACGTTCGCGGAATTCACGCACGATGTGTTTTTCCGGCTCGTGTTAATCATTGGTTTTGCGGCGATTTATGGGGGCTGGTTGAATATTGAAAAAATTGTGAAAAAATCTCGTGCGAAAGGTATTATTTAGTTTCAAAAATTAGTATGCTCATCGTGCCTGCGATAAAAGTTTTCGTCACGACTTCCGGGATACGTTTTGTCGAGCAAATGACTGTGATTTTGAACATCCGCGGTGAGCATGAAAATTAGATATCCTTTCTTGTCAACACCCACGAAGAAAATATCATTATCTCCCGTTTCATCAAAAAGGAGGCGCACACGAATTTGGTTTCCTACTTTTCGAATGCGTTTAACAAGTGGAGAATAATCCTCACCGTGATTTTGATAGCCATTCCAATCCTTTCCTAATGCACGCTTCAAATATTCATTAGAGGATGGGCGCATGTGCCAATCAAATTCTTCAACTGTCGGAGCGTTGGTGCGTGCCATGGCAATCAAGTTTTGAGATATTGCTACTGCTGGAATTTGAACCAAACGATACTTGTTCGCTTCCATGTGGTCGTGAAATAATGTACGATAATTTTTCACCGTGCGAATGCCCGCGCGAATAAAGTTAGGAGCGGTGGCGTGATGATGTTCGTGTTCGTCTAAACCTTTTACTGGATGCACGCGCTTGAGAATAATGGGTTCGGAAAAGTTTCGCGAAGCATTCAGTTGTCGCACGCGCCCGCCCCACCACAAGGGGTTGTTTTGAGTTGCACCGGGGCCTTCCCTAGTGCGGTGGTCGGCGATGGCCAACCGTTTGAGGCTATTTTCCAACCGCGGAGCCACTTTTCGCAACCGCTGAGCAAGAGCAGGGGGGATTTTGCGCATAATCAGTCTAGCAAACCCCCCATTTATATATTCGCGAGAATTCGAAGGTAGTAGGTTGGACGTATGGGTATAAGTGAAACGCTGGGAAATGCGTACATGAGGGTGGAGGACGCGTATTATGGCGTCTTGGACTTCTTTGAAGAGAAAGGAGTAGGGCTGCCGTGGACGTATAACGATTTTTTAGAAACGAAAGGAGTGCCCGCGCTGCCGTTTACTATTGCAATACTGGCCGTGCTCGCGGGGGGACTGTTTTACGTGAGCACGAGCAGCATGCCTCAAGACGCGGTGTTTACTCTTTCGCTGAAAGATGACAAAGGACGCTCGCTTGAAGATGTGTCGATCAAAATTACTGATTCAAGCGGAAAAATAATCGAGGAAATGCTCGCTTCGGATGGGCAGACGATTACACTCAAGGGAGTATCCCCGCGCGAAACACTCACGATTTCAGCCACCAAGCAGGGGTATGGAAGCAACTCCGGCACATGGTTATCGGGAGAAGAAAAATTCCGCCTCTCATTAGAGGGGAGTAATGACGCGGTGGTGGGGAAACTCAAGTTGGTGGATAGTGAAACGGGAACGGTGATTACCAACGCCATTGTTTCCGCAGACTGGCCGGAGACGAATGTTCCCCTCACAACAAGTCCGGGCGCGGATGGAATTGTACTGCTTAACGTTCCCCTCAATGAAGAAATCACGTTGAGCGTGCGTGCGGACAATTACGAAGACTTGTTTGATGTTATTACATTTGCCAGCGGCGACGTGAAAGTGAAAGAACTCACTCCCAAAGCGAGTGCGACACAGGGAAATAGTGTGCTAGTGGTGAAAGCAGTGGATGCCAAAACACAATTGCCATTGGAAAACGTTCACGTGAAAATTGAAAATGCTCAAAGCGGGGAAACGATTTCAGATATTGATGTTTCAACGGGAATACACTCCGAAAATTTGACGAAAGGACTTGTTGTGCGGGTGAGCGTGAGCAAAGAAGGATACAACATGTATACGAGCAATACGGAATACCCGGGCGGAAAAACATTGCGCAGCGAAGAGGAACTCATTCTCGCCCCGCTTGGATTTGGGGGCGTGACGTTGAATGTTGTTACGCAGAGCGAATCGTCCAAACAACCCTTGTCGGGAGTGGAATTGACGCTTGTTGATGATGCCGAAGAAAAAATTGATTCGCAAACGAGCAATTTTTCGGGAGAAGCCGCGTTTGCGGGATTGAATGAAACAAACGCATACACCTTGCTCGCATTCTCGGCAAACTTTTTTCCTTTGCGCAAGCAAGTGGATTGGACGCAGCTCCCTTCAAGTGAGAGCGGAAAAACAATGCTCCTTCCGTTAACTCCGTTCGTGAGCGGAAACGCGGGCACGTTAACTGTTTTTGTGAGTGAAAAAGATGGAAAGGCCGCTACGCAGTCCGTTGTGAGTGTGTTTGAAAAAGTGAACGGAACGGAATTACCCCTCATTGCGGCGCGAACCCCCGATGCGGCAGGAAGTTTCACCGCGCGCTTGCCGGTGGGGATGAACATTGTCGTGCGTGCGCAAAAAGGAAGTTCGTTCACGTCCGAAAAAGAACTCACCATTGCGGCGGGATTGAACAAGGCTGTGCTCACGCTCGAAAATGATTTATCTGCGTTTACATTATTATTGAAAACAAAGGATGGAAAACCATTCATTGGAAACGTATTAGTGGAGAGTTCGGGGGGAAATGAATTATTTTCCGGCGCGGTGACGGATGGGGAAGTTTCTCTGCTTGCCCCCGCGGGAGAAACCATTACACTCACAACTACCGATGCAAGCGGGGGAAAATTTTCCAAGACAATGCTGGTTGGAAGTGAGCGCGAGGTGACCATTGTCATTGACGCGGCGCTCAACAATGGAACTGCCCCCTTGGTTACGTTTGAAGGGTTGTTTGACGTGAGTGGGAAACCCGTGGCGGGAATCTCCATGGAGCAGGATGCGTTCGCGCGTTTTAGTGTGAAATGGCCCGCGAGCACTAACTCAAACACCGCGGCAAGTAAGGGTGGGTTGTTCGTGCGTGTGGGAAGTGATACGATTGTTTCCATTGACTCGCAATTTGTGGGAGTCGTAGGGTTGAATGGCGACGCGGACACGGTTGCATACGGAAAGTCGTGGAATCCTTTGCCGAAGCCGGGAAAAGAAACCAAAGACCGTGCAACGAGCGGCAAAGCAGGGACGCTCAACAAATGGATAGAAGTTTTAGTGGAGAAACCCCTGGGAACACAAACATTTGACGTCCGTTTGCGTGCGCGCGAAGGGGCGCCGGAAGGAAATGTGGAATTATTCTACCGCGCATTCGTACAAAACGCAAATGAGACGATTCGCACGCCCGAGGATGCAGAGCTGGGCGCGTCTTCGTTTAATGCTAAACAATCCGGCTTGTATGCGTCCAGTTTGAGTGCGAATGTTTCCGTGTACGCGAATCTTCCTTTCTGCCAAGGAAAAATTTGCGCCGTGTTAGCGTTTGTGGACGAAGAAAACCGAACGTTTAACGTGGGGGGCTTTCGCGCGATGGAAGGAGAATTGTACGCGCTGCAATTGAATGTGCAAACCGCTAAAACGGTTCCCGCTGCGAGCGCCACGCAACCGACGAGCGGAGAAGGGCTTGTTCCCCCAGGAAGTGTAAATGGCACCGGCGGCATAACGGCGGGAGCGGGCTCGGCTACCGTAAAAGCCACTACTTCGAATGAAAATCCCTTGCTTGTATTCACTAAATCCGAAGTGGGAACATTTGCCTCGTTCGCGGACACGGGAAAGAAAGACACGAGCATTACGTTCAACGTGCCGGGAACGGCCTCCGCGAATGGAGCACTTGCACGCGTTCATTTCCTTCCCGAAAATGAGGGACAAACCACGTTAAACGTGCAAATTATTTCAGGCAGCGACTCCTTCACGCAGACGATTCCCATTGAAATTGTGCCCGTGAAACGATTGAGTGTGGACGTGCCAGAATTCGTTGAGAGTGGAGAGAAAATCTCCGTGCGTGTGCTGGATGACACATCAACACCTGTTGCGAATGCGCTGTTAACGATTAACGATGCGAGCGGAAAATTCGCGGCGAGCATGAAAGGAACGAACACATTGAATAAAGGAGAACAAGGCGTGTATATTGTTGACAAAGCACTGGACGCAGGCCTGTACACGCTGCGCGTAAGTGTGCCCGGCTACGCAACCGCGGAAGAAGAATTTTCGGTGGGAATCAAAACACCCTTGCTTCTCGATGAGAAAACAACGATAACGATTCCATTCGGACAAACGAGCGCCACGCAGAACGTGAACGTGACGAACACAACGAAGTTTCCCATTTCTTCCATTACGGGCGAAGTCGTGACATTTGGAACATTTCCCAAAGAGTTTGTCGTGAGTGTGGGAAGCATTCCCGCAATTGCTCCGAGTGGAAAGGCCACGCTCCCGGTCACGGTAACCTATTCGGGAGACACCAAACAAACGCAAACACTCACAGGGAATGCGCAACTTTCCGTGAGCGGCGCAGCTTCGCTCGCGTTTCCCGTGAAAGGAAGCACCGCCCTTTCAATCGTATACAATCCCAAACTCGATGCGAAATGTTTGCAATTCTCCAAAGAAAAACTAAGTGTCACGTTATTCGCGGACGCTCAACCCTATGGAAACTTGTACAATGGAAACGACGTCAATCCGAATGTGAATTATTATGGTAGCGCGCAGCAGCCAAATTATAACGCGTATAATTCGCAAGGGTATAATCCGTATGGATTTGACGCAAGCGGAGCATACCAAAATGCGGAAACGAAGCGCGTGAATGTGAAAGTAAAAAATAACTGCGGAGAAACATTGGACATCATTCCGGGCATCACGCGGCAAGATGGGCAAACGCAAGTAGACGGATTGAAAATCGCGGCGATTGACTCTTCACTTAAACTCGCGAATGGAGAAGAAAAACAAGTTGATTTTGAAGTGTCCAACCAATTATTCCGCGCGGGAGTGAGCGTGCAGGCGTATCCGTTCTTCGCCACGTTCACGTCCGCACAACTCGTGGCTTCGCTTCCATTTGATGTGGTTTTCTCCGACCGCTCGCGAGCGATTCAAGCGCCGGACGCGGTGGAGATGACCCTCATCAAAACGGGCGCGGCGAAAGCCGTGGATCGTGTAACGATTCCCATTACCAATATTGGGGGAGCGCCCATTTACTCACTCTCAACTAGTATCGAGGGAGAAACCGCCAGCGATGTGAGTGTGAAAATTGAAAATACTCCCAACACGAACACGGGAAACCCGTCTATTCTTCTCCCCGGGCAAACACTTTACCCGCCCATCGCATTAGTGGGAGAAAGCCTGCGCGAAGAAGCGGGTGTGGTGAGTAAGCGATTGATTATTTCAGGAACGATTGAAGGGCGCAGAATGATTTTGCGCGAAGTGAATGTGTTTGCGCGCACGGGAAGCGATTCATGCTTAGAAGTGAGTGCGTTTGACACGCCGGTAAGTTTCATTTCAAGCGAATTAGTGGGGAGTATTTCAAAACGCATCACGGTGCAAAACAAGTGTTTGGAGCCCGTACGCATTACGCAAGTAGAGAGCGCAAAGATTGGAACGAACGCGTTTTCCGTTTCCTCCGCGGAAGGGGATATTTTAGAAAAAGATGAAGCGCGCGAATTCAATTTGATTCTCACAAAAGGACAGGCGTTCAAGTCTGCGTTTACTATTCAGTTGCGCGGACTCATGGTGCTGTCGCAGAAGGTCATTGTGTCAAACCCCTTGGGCGTGCAGCTCGCGCTGGGGGCGCAGGAATTAGAATTTTCGCAAGCATCCAATCCGGTTTCCGTGAACGTGTGTGAGGGGGGAAATATCACGGTGCGATTCCCCATTCTCGCGAAGAAAAATGAGTGCGCGCAAGCATACTGCGACGCAGAGCAAGCCGGACACATGCTCGCGGAAACCATTGAGAAACAAATTGCTAAAGTCGTGCAGCAAATGCAGGCGAAGAAAAATGATGCGACGCAATTCCCTGCGTGTGATATTACTAAACGTTATTGTATGTTTGCACAACTCGGCGTGGCGAGTCCGCAGGTTACCTTGTATTTGCAGAATGATTCGCTGACGCCCAACGCACTCTCCTACGTGATGAAATCCGGACCGTATCCGCGCTTAGGAAGCTTGATTGTTCAAGCCGAACCCGCGTTGAAAGGAGACGCAGGAGATGGGGTGTTTGCCACGCGCTTAGGAACGGGGTTTGGAAACGCCGTGTATTTGCCCACCATTGAAGGGTGCGGCGTGTACACGCTCTCCATTTTAGGCGGGGTGGAAGTGGTTACGAACCAATTGCAGAGCGACAAAGTGAGCATAGGAATTAAACTCGTGCAAGACCGAGAGAAAACAGCCGAATGCCAGGATAAGATTTACAACGCCGCCAACTTTTTGCCGCGCGATAGGTCGTTGAGCATTGAGAACGCCCAACAAACACGCCTGGGTGTGGTGGAATATGGGAACGCGGGTTTGAAAGAAGCCGCGGGATGGTTAGCGGAAGCAGTGTTTGGAAACCACTCACGCGCAGTGCCCAATTCGGGAAGCAACCGCATGACGCTCAACGTGGGAAATTTAGCACAAAGCATTGTGGAATTAACCCTCGACCCGCTCACGAGAGGAGAGGGGACGAAGAATGTGATTACGGTGGTGCGACAAACTCAAGGAAGTGTGCAGAAGGAAGCCATTGTCGAAGCGGGAAAAATAATTACTTCGTTGGGGAAGAATGTGAACGGGTGTATCACGCGCGATGAGCAAACGTGGAGAATTTATTCCGTGAAGGATGTGGGACAATTTACATTTGAAGGGTGCCCGTTGCCCAATGCGTCAGAAGGAGGATTGCAGGTGCGCTCGACGCAAACATGCTGCACTCTCACAACGCGTTCGGACATTTTGAGTGATGTTTCATACTCTTTAACGCCCAGCGGAAACGAACCTTTTGCCGGTTTGAGAAATGTGGATTTGTACGAAGTGGGCGTGCCAGTATCAAGCGAAAATGCGTTTGCCAAGCCGGGAGCGAAGATTGCATACGATGCCGCGTATCCATTAACGTTTGACACGCGTTCACAAATTTACACGAAAGAAGTTTTATTGTGCGGCACCACCGACCCGCGGACGCAGCAGCAGGCGAATAAACAAACGGTGCAAACGTTTGCGACGCGCACGCTCGACGACACGAAAGCGGGTCCGTTGAAATTGGAATTGCGCACGTGCACTTTAGACGCGGATGACGCATTAGCCAAAGCATACACGAACGGAAATGGAACGTGGTATGCTACGCTGGATTGGGATGAAGGAACGTCGCGCAAAACGATTATGCAAACCCTCGCGGAGGCCGTTCAAGGAGAGAAGCTCGGCGACGCGTATGTCACGTATCAAGGACAGGGAATTTTGGCGAATGATAATCCGGTGTACAAAGATAAGTTTCAAGAGAAGCAGCGCGACGCGTTATTGGGATATGGTGCGGCGTGCGCGTTGGCATGCGGCGTGTGCTCCGCGGCCATGCCGGGAGTAGGGTGGGCGGCTGCGGCATGGGACTGCGGACTCGGGTGCGGTATTCCAACCGCAGTGGGGGAAGCGGCCGTGTATTCGAAAGAAATTTCCGATGCAGCCGATGGAACATTTTTGGAAGGGCCGGCGAACTTGCTCACGGGTGTTTCAACTTCAGTAGTCGACCCGCAAACAGGAGCAGGAAATCAAAACACGCCCGCGAATGTGGCTTTGGCAACCGGTCTTGCCTATACGGCGAGTCGCGAGACCGTGAAGGGAGTGAAACTCGTTAACGCAAATGCGAAAACAATTAATGAAAATTTCGAAAAAGCCAAAGCCGCGGTAAAAAAAGCGAACGATGCAGTAGGCATTGACGTAACAACAGCCGAAAAAGCGTTGAAAGAAGCGACGGATGCCGGCGAAGTGCTAGTGAAGAATCTGACTGACCAACTTGCCCAGGTGGAGGAACCCCTGCGACCCATGCAAGAAAAATTCACGCAGGCAGATAAATCTCTCAGACAAGCAGTGGCAAACCGTGAAGCGGCTGAAGCATCGTTTAAACAAGTGGAATTAGCGATAGAAACACTTCCCCCTTCGGATGAAGGTGCTCAAGCGGTGTTGGCACAAGCCGCTTCAGCGCGAGACCAAGCCGTTCACGCTGCGCAGTCGGCGCAAGAAGCTGTTGATCGTGCGCGTGAAGCCGTGACTGCGGGAAAGCGCGCGGCCCAAGAAGCAGCTGCGGCCGTTGCTCAGCAGCAGTTGATTAACGAGGGAATCGGGAAAGAATTAGCATCGCTGCAGCAAGCAAAATCGGCAATTCCAGACGCAACAACGATTGCACGGAATTTGAATGTGGAAAATATTTCGAGCAATTTGAATGCACGCTATGCTAATTTGCAAACACTCAAGAAAGATTGGGATAAGCTCGCGCGATTGGAACGAGCCGAAATGAAAGCCGAAGGGGCGGTGGGTAAAAAATTCATTCGAGGAAACGTGGTGACAACTGACGGGGCCGATCACGTCTTCTGGAAATCGGTGCGACGAGAAGGAGACTCATTCGTGTTTGATTTGGAACTCGTTACGAACGGCGTGGATGTACCAATCAAGAATGTGCCCATTGACGAATTGTCCAATTATGGCATGCAGGATGTCGCGGACCGATACCGCGTTCTCAGCGCGAGCGAAGTGGCTGAACACTCGCAAAAATTTACTGCCGAATTTGCGGGAATGCAAAATGATATTCAGGATGCGGTGGCAAAACTCAATGCGGTCAAGGTACAAAATCTCTCGCAAGAAGTTACCCAATTGATTGACGGTCGTTTATCGGAATTGGAAGCGTTACGCGCGAAAACTATTGCGGCACAGGACACGGTGTTATCGTCTATTGCCTCGCGAAAAGGAATTCCAGTAACATATCTTCCCAAAGCTCAAGTGAATGCACTCTCGAACGGAATGGATGTCATTGTACAGACGCGCGTGGAAGAGTTGAAACGGACGGTTGCCAGTCAATCGGATGAAGCACTGTTCAACGCGGGAGAAGCAAAGGGACGATTGTCAGTGTTAGAGCAGGATTTAGCACAGACACAACGCAACTTGGCGACAGCGCAAAATGCATTGGATGATTTTGCTTTGAAATCCACTCTCGCGGATGAGGTGGCGGCTGTCGCGTCGGCGGAATTTGATGAAGTTAGTCGTGCGGCGGGAGCAACTGCGGATGAATTGGCGGAATTATCAAAGTCACGTGTGAATGCACGGGTTGCCTTGCTTGAAGCCTCGGAAGAAGTGCGAAAGGCGCAGGAAACATCTCAATCCCTCGCAAATGAATTTGGCGAAAACTTTGAAAAACTCAGTGGAGAGCAGGATGATTTAGTCAAGAAACTAGCAGATGCCAAAAAAGCACAGGAAAGCGCCACTGCCAAAGCGACTGCGGCACTTAAAGAAGCTAAAGACAAAAAAACAGTTCCTGATGCCGCTAAAACCGGTTCCAAGTACAAAGGATTAGTGAAGAGCGCAGCGAAAGGATTCGTTTGTTCGGGCGTTGGAAACGTGGCAGGATACGCTGCGTATCGCTATGGTATTTCGAGCGAAGTGGAAAACAAAGTTGAGCTGAACGTGGGAAGCGATGCGATGCTGGACGCGCAAACCCAACAAATGATTTTCGAGAAGGGACAAACGTACGCGTTCACGGTAACCCCGGCGCAGGGAGAAGGAAAGAGCCAGGGAATCTCCGTGGACATTGTTTCGCCCACCGCGCAAGTTAATCCTTCATCGTGGTTGGAATGCGATTAACTCAATTTTTTTGAGCGGGAAAGGTGCACTCATAAAAACACGAGAAGGGTGGGATGAACAGACATGCAACCCATTTTTTTTATTTCAACGCAGCGGGGATTCACCCTCTTCACCGCACTATTGTCATTTATCCTCATCCTCCTCGCTGGACTTTTAGTCAACACGATGATTAACGCCGAGCGCACAAGCAATGAAGTCATTTTGGAAGTGGAAGCGCAGTCACGCATGCAAAGCCTCGCGGATTTGACGCGCGCGGACGCGCTGCAAGTCGTCAATTATGGAATACGAAATGCGATTGAAGAATATTCACAGAACCAGGGAAACGCGTACCCGTATTCGTCGCAGAATTTAACATGGCAATCCGTGCAGGATGATTTTTCCAATTTCTTTTTCGGAAGCGGAAACGGAAGCATTCTCGCGGGAAGGATTGCGGCAAACTTGTATGTGATTGTGCGCTCTTCTCCGCGAAAAATTGCGGGTTACACGATTACAACAAAGGGGGGGCAGGAGCCGGAAATAAAACAAGCGATACAAAACGTGCTTGCACAAACGAACTCAAACAACCAGAATTTTTTGCAAGTTGTCAATTGCGAGTCGAATACGGTGCCCAAAGATTGTGTGGGAACATTTTACGTGAACTTGGATTTTTCGTTGTTGAGCGACGCGGACTATGAAAAATTGCCCGCGATTCATGTGTATGATGAAGCAACCGGACGAGAATTAGTTGAGCCGGTTATCCCGCGGGGAAAATTTAGAATTTATGTGCCGCTGCGCTTGTTCAAGGCATTGAAATACGCGCACGAAATTGCGCAGGGACAACTCGTCAACGGCGGCGGACTTCTGTCGCCGGCGTTCCACCAACACTTAGGCGAGTTGGGCGTGGGAATGTGCGATGGTGTGGATGCAAGTGGTACAAGTATTTGCGGATATCGCACCGCGCCGTTTACTACTGCGGCGTTGAAAGTGGGCCCCGCGCCTCCCACCACACCTATTACGGGAGGAAATTTGTGCCCGGCCGAGCAAGCAGGATTATCTGCGATTGAGAGCAAGTATCCTAAAACCGTTCCGCTCGTTTGCGATGCGGTGGCGCAATCATTAGGATTGTGTCAATCCGTGGGGCAGACCGTCGCGTCGTACAATCCCGCGGAAGCTCCCTCACGCGCGGCGGCGTTGACACAACTTGTACAAAGTATCATCAACAATCATGTCACGGTTTCATTGTCAAACATTCCCCAATCGCCCGATTTTATTTTGCTCACGAATCAACTGAATATTCAGCCGAGCATCAGCAGTTTTTCCACCAAAGATATTTTGTTTGAAGGACTCGCCAATGTTGCGGCGAGCGAAGCCAAGTGTTCCAAACTCGTGAACACGAATGTCACGCTGCGATTTGAAGAACAAAATTTAGATTACACGGTTGTCGACTCGCGCGGGCCGCTGCATTATGAAGTGCGCATCGTTGATTCTTTTGTGCCGCAAATTACTAAAACGACGTGCGTGAGTTATTGCTTGAAGAATTCTACGATTGGTGGAATTGTGGGGACATTCATCAATCCCACTCTCGAACCGGATGCGGCGTTGTGCGAACAAACCGCGTGCGCGGCGCCGAGCGAGTACAAACCCATGCCCACGTGCGGCAATAGTGTGTTGAACGCGGGCGCGGGAGAAGAATGCGAGGGAAATGATTTCGGCCTGTATGGCGATGGAGTGGGACAGTGTTCGGTTTATTCCCCCGCGCAATTTGCCAGCGGAAATCTTTTATGTAATCTGCCCGGTTCGGCGAATGAATGTACCATTAATACCAGTACGTGCGTGCCTGTTCCACCGGCGCCCCCTAGCCCGCCAGTCTCTCCTTGAGTGCCAAGTGTTTCATTTGCCCCGTATCCTATGCCATTTCCCCCAACATATATAAAGGGGCTAAACGCGACTCTTGTTGACGTTAGGTTGTGAGTCTCGTATGGGTGTTCAAGAGTTTTATCACGGGGTGGAGGACAAATATTACGCCGCCTTGGACTGGATGGACAAGCACGGAATTCCCGTTTATCGTGTCGTGGATGCGATTGAGGCGCAGAATATTCCAAGTTTTCCCATTGCCGCACTATTACTATTATTAGTCGTGGGCGGACTCTGGACGTTTGTATTCCCCGGACTGCTGGGCGGAAATGCCACGCTGAATGTTCTTGTTTTAGATGAAACACAAACCCCGCTGAAAGGAATTGCGGTGCAATTAAGCGGCGCGGGATTGAGCGGCGATGCGTTAAGTAAACGTTTGACGGACAATGATGGAACAGCCACGTTCACCAACCTTCCCATTGGAGCAAGTGTAACCGTGTCAGCGGACCATGATGAGTATGCGATTGATGAAAAAAGCATTGTACTCGACCAGGGAGAAAATGAACGAAAACTTATTGCGACGCCGCTCGCGGTGACAAAATCCATTTCGCTGCAATTGTACAAAGCAAATTCCACGGAAACATTCTCGGATGCAATATTACTTTCATTCGCGTGCTCGAACGATGCAGCGTTTTCTAAAACAAGTACCGTTGCAGGCGGGCAAATTACGATTGATGTTCCCCCCGCATGCGGTTCATTGAGCGTGCAGTCGCTCGATTCTACTCTTACGTTGCAGAACGCGGTGATTGATGTGGATGATGCTAACCCGCGCGTGTATGTGAATGCATCTCAAGCCGGCGACGGAGTGCTGCGCGCTACGCTGTTAGATGAGAGCGGAAACGGAATCGCGGGACTCACCGCCCTTTTGAAAAGCAAATTCGGCGATGTACTCGCGACAAAATTTTCCGATTCCACGGGATTTGTTGAATTCACCGGACTCGCTGCGGACACGTACACTATTTTCGTGCAAGCCGACGGTGTTCACGGGGAATTGGATTCGGGAAACATTGAAGTGAGTGATGCGCAACCGGTGGAGAAAACGCTGACTATTCCGTTAGCGAGCGTGGGAGAAGTTCGATTGCAATTTGTGGACGAAGGAAATTTGTCTCCGGTGAATGGGGCAAAAGTCACCTTGTCGCGCGGGAACCAAGTGATTGCAACGAAGACGACGAACGAAGGGGGGCAAGTCACGTTCTCCGTTTCATCGCCCAACAATCTCACGGTGGGAGTGGACCACCCCTCATACTTGGTGCGCTCCGGGATCGTTGTGAGTGTTTCGTCCGCGGGATACACGCAGATTCCCCTCGCGAAAGCAACTTTGCAAAATAGCCAAATTGTCACGGTGAAAGTAGTAGATGAGTTGAATCAGCCGGTTGAAAATGCGTACGTGGCATTGAAAAAATCCCCCTCGGGAGCGAGCATTGGAACCAACAAAATTACGGGCGCCAGCGGCACGGTGCAATTCACTTCACTCGAAGAAGGAACGTATTTTGCCACCGCGTACAAACCAGGGTTCTCCGACCAAATCAAATCCGATTTGTTTAGCGTGCGCGCGCGCGAAAATGTGGAGAGCATGATTAAACTAGTCATCGGAAACGGAACGGTTTCACTCGTTGTAAAAGGTTCGGACGCGCAACCTCTTGCGGGAGCGACAATTCAAGCAGTAGACGGAGTGACGCACACCAATGTGGGAAATGAAATTGCGACGAATGTGGATGGAACGGCTGAACTCACCTTGCGCGCCGACCGATTTGTGTATTTTGTGGTGAATGAACCCAATCACGTGCCCTATGTCACGCTCCCGACGCAAATGAAGAAAGGCGTGACGCAGAACGTGAACGTGGAAATGGTGAAGGATATTGCTAAACTTGAAATCAAAACTCTTGGAACATTTGTGGGGGGAAAGCCCATTTTAGAGGACTCGGGATTGGCCCCCGGACAAACGTATACGATACGCTTTGCGCTCATGATTCCGCGAAACACTAATTATGCGGAAGCGGGTGTGCACGTGCGCACCGGAAATGCTAATGAGAGTCAGACGAATCCGATTGAGAATGATGGGTGGTATATTCGCGACGTGCGCGGAGCCTTTTCTAAAGTGCAAAAAGGAACGACGTACACTCCCCCTGCGGGACTGGGAATTGACTCGCAGCACGTTACGAGTGCGGATGCAAAGTGGGCGAATGCAGTGTTCACCCCCGCGCGCGAAGGACTTACAATTGTAGAAGTGGATGCCACGGTGAAGGACACCACGATTCAAGGAGCGGATTTGCCCTTGTACTATCGCACGTGGGCGCGCACCGGAAGCTACGTGCGATTCCCCGTGGACGCAGTGCTGGGCGGAAGCGAGGGCGTGGCGCAGAAGCAGGGATTGTATGCGAATGCGAATGTGAAACTCTATTCCACCGGCGCCTCTACTCACGTGTGTACGAAAGACTTTTGCTTGGGATTAGTGGGGGAAGATTTGGCGAATGGATTGCAGGCGAGTTTGTTAGATGATTTTGAAGCCGATATTTCGAGCAAGCAGAAAATATTGTTCACGTTTACAAGCGTTTCCGACAACGTGTTTGCCGATACATCCCTCATTATACAGAGCACTACCGGAAGCGCGGCGCTGAAAAATTACGATGTGACTAACGCAGTGGGAGCCAAGAAAACGGGCGCGGTGAGCGGGAATAAAGTTGAAATTCCGTTAGGAACGATTCAGAAAAACAATGTCGTGTTTGGATTTGTGAACATGGACGCGGCCACGGAAGGAACGGCGCGCGTGAAATTTTCGTTAGTGAGCAACAAGAAGGAAGTGTACGCGCGTGAACTGCTGGTACGCGTAAGTGCGGCGGGCGTGTTGAACGTGGAAGTAGTGCCCAAAGCCATTTTGCCCCTTTTGACAAATCAGATGCTGATTCACGTTACGCAAACGGCTTCCGGAGATGAAGTTCCGCTAGAGAATGCGAGTGTGAATGTGGCGCTGAATGGAGTGCTTCTCACAAGTGGATTTACCGACTCAGAGGGAGTGTTCCCGTTTGAATTGAATGAACCTAACGTGAATGATGATGTGGAAATTACCGCGTCGAAACAAGGGTACAAGCCTGTCACGTTAAACGTGCGCGTGGGAGCGGACATTGTGTCATTCATTCCCGCTTCATTAAGCGAAAGTTTAATTGTAAATGGAACGACGCGCAAAACGAGGGATTTGCACATGCTCAACTTGGCAAGTATTCCCCTCGTGGTCAAAGATGTTTCACTTTCGGGAGACTTTGACGGACTAGTCAAGTTTGACTTGTTGAATGAAGAAATTGTCGGAGAAACGTTAGGCGTTAACCAAGATCGCAACGTCACGATTGCACTCTCTTTAACGGAGAAGGGACAGAATTTGCTCGCCGCGAAAACGCTCAAAGGAAGTGTTCTCGTCAAACTCTCCTCGGATGAGAGCGGGAAAACATTCACGAACGCCCTGCCTCTCGCCCTCAAAATTGGATTCGGGGGAGAAGTGGATGTGGAAGACTGTTTGTTGGTAGACCCGGTGGAATGGAACGTGTACGCCGATCCGAAAGAGACTAAACAGCAGGCGTTTGAAATCAAAAACACGTGCACGGTGAAATCCGTCCCCGTGAAATTGACCAATCTTTCGGCGAAAATTAAACAACTCTCGGGCGACTCGTTAGGCACGTTCACGGTGGTCACGAACGAGAAAACGACTGAGTTAAGCAGCGCGTTCAAAACCATTCTGAATACGATTCCCGCGGGAGGAGAAATTATTGTCACGACGAGTTTCTCTCCGGCGCAAATTGAATCAGGTCTTGCAATGCCGCAACTCATTTTTCAAGCCACCAACATGACGGACAATGGGGTGCCGGACACGGTGGAAGAAACCGTTAAAGTTAATCTCGTGGTGAACTCGCTCGCGAAGTGTGTGCAAGTCAAAACACCCAACATTTTAGAGATTGACTCGTGTGCGATTAACACGGGAATGGGACAGCTGGGGAGCTACTACAACCAAGTGTACCGCCCGACGGGTGTTCCATATTACAATCCGAGCTTCTCGACGTTAAACAATACTACTAATCCGAGCGGGAGCAGTTTGCTTCCATCTAACCAGTCGGGGGCGTATGGTTCATACTTATACGGAAGCGGGCCTTTCTCTCCGCAGTATGGTGCGTCCGGGTATGATGGATTTGGCGGATATCAGCAAAATGGGGCGCAATTTAGCCCGTTGAACGGGTATTCGTCCATGCAGGGACCGTATGCCAACCCCCTCACGGACCGCTATAATTACACGAGCGGCGCGGGAGCATTCTTCGGGTGCGGAAACACGGAGATTCGAATCGAAAACAGCTGCCAGTCGGACATTGAAATCCAATTGGACGCCGACCCCAATGTGCAAGTGAGCAAGACCAGCGTCATATTGAAGCCCAACCAGAATGAACGCATTCGCGTGGGTTCAGGGTATCGCATTGGAAAGTATCCTATCTTTGTGAATGCGCGCGCGGCGGGAAGCACGGAAGCATCATTAGAAGTTTCGGTCGTGGACGTGCTCATCAAGTCCCCCACGGAAGTGAACGCGGACTGTATTACACTCAACACGAGCAAGTTCCGATTCCAAGAGCTTATTCAAAAACCGGTCAAAGGAAAAGTCATCAACAAGTGCTACAACTCCGGTGTACGATTGGTTCCGAGTGCGGACACGATTACAATTGCCTCGTATTTCACCGTGAATGATGAAGTCACGTTAACGGAAAAAGGTTCCGTGCGCTCGCAGCCCAACACGATGGCGCATGATATTCAACTCATTGGCGTGCAGACGCGCGGCAGCGGACGCGACACGGTGCAAGAGTTGGAATTCCAAATTTTTCCGGACTTCGAAACGTACAAGCGCGTGCTTTCTCCCTTTACGGAGGGTGCGGGATTGGGACAGACTATTTTGGATTTGAAATTCTTCCTCGAAGGACAATACTACCGCGCCGAGTCGTATGGAACGATTTCAGTAAAGTATTTGGACGCGTATGGAGGGAGTCAACAGAAGCCCTTCCCGGTTATTTTCGAGAATCTCTTCCGAATTGCGGGAGTGCTAGACATTGGAAATGGAAATCCTAATTTGACGAACTTTCAACAGTGTATCAATGAGGACGCGCTGCAATACGAGGCCGTGAATGCGCAGACGGGAAGCAAAACACCCATCGTGTTAAACGACGCGGACTTCAAGAACAATACCACGGTGACGTTTGTCACTGTCGACCCCAATCACGTGTTAAAAGTGGGAGATAATTTCTGCGGCGGACGCGACACGCTGTCTCAATTGAAAACCACTCGATTAGTCAGCGGACAAAACGCTGCCGTCACTGCCAACTTCAAGCTGGTGAACAACCGCGATATTGAAGTTACGGTCACACGCCCAACAACACTCGCCGCGGACGCGGTGATTCAGGGAGAATTAGAATTGAGCGTGACTCGAACGGCGTTCAATATTGCCACGAAACCCGTGCGCGTGCCGGTGAAGATTACGGTAACCAAATCCGGAACTGCCTCCGGCGGAGCGGCCTTTCAACCATTGGCATGCACGGTGGATGCGGGCTACGTGAAAGGCACTAACATTCGCACCGCGTATGGTTTTGACAAACTCTCGTGGGAGTGGGCGTGGAACAAGTCGCCGGACTGCACAACGATGTTCTGCGACGCCACGCAGTTTACGATTTGGATGACCAAGAAAGCGGCCGCGTTTAATGAACTGGTCAAAAACAACAAAGCCAAAGTAGGCGTATTTGCCACGCAAGGGAAGACGTATACCACACAGAACATGTTCCAGGACTTGCTGGTCACGAAAAAGATTACGGATAGCTCAAACGGAAAAGAAATCACCTTCCTGCTGGATAAAGGCGGGGCTATTCTTGAAGCGCCAGCGAGCGTAGAGAAAGCGACCGCGCTGGCGGTGTTGAGGGAAATGAAGAATGTCGATGAAGATGGGCCTCCTGGAAACTATTCGCAAGCACTCACGAATAGACTCACAACTCTCGCGACGAATCATCCGAATGTGTACGCAAACACGGTCATTTTGTTTGATGCGGCAAAAGTGGATGCTATTACTGGGTTCGCTGCCGCTTTGACATCATACGGTGCGGAGACAATTACTTCCACGAAAGGTGGGAAAACTGTTTCAATGTACGTGCTGTTCCTCGCGGAGTTTAACACCGTTCGAAAATTGACGACGGCCGATGAAACGTTCTACAAAAATGTGGGTGAAAATATTGACAGCGTGGTTATTGGATACGCCTACACGACAGACGTGGAGAAAGAACTGCTCACGAGCAAGGATGTGCGCACCGATATTTTGGCACGAGCGAAGATGAAGAACGACACGTGGTATCTCCCTTACGCGAGCGGAGAAGAAGTCATTTCAACGTTCTTCGAGAGCGAAGTCTATTTGATGAAAGACAGCTTCTCGCAGGACTTTTTCAATGACTTTGCGGGACAGACACAAGCACCCTTCGCGTATAAGGCCGATTTGCAGAACGTGCGCGTTAACGCCGTTAGCCTGACGAGCGACGCACTTTCACCATCGACGATTGCCATTCCGCCTGCGTTTATTACGGGAATCAAACTGAGCGACGATCCTTTGCAAACAACGGGAACAGTGCCCTTTTCCATTGATGGGGGAAAGTATTCGCTCAGCATGTTTGCGGAATGGACGAGTGCAACCACTGGAAACTTTGTGTTGAACCGAATGGTGCCGGTTGTGAATAAAGTAACCTACACCCCGGTCGCGGAAATTACTACTGAAAATGGTGACGCATTGGATTACGAGGAGAACATCTTCTTTGAAATTCCATTCAACGGAACAACCGGAATGGGAACGCCGAACGCACGCGTAGGATATGGTGCGCCGTTCACGTATCGCGCTAGCGGAGAGATTGCAGCGATTGGAACCAACGGCACGTACACGAATATTAACGCGCTCCCCGAATTGGCGACGTTTATTACCACTACGAAAAAGCCCACGCTCGCGAGTGTGAGTGCGAAAACGATTACATTAGCGCCCAGCACACCTATGGGAGTGTATGCACACATCACCAGTCCGAGCGGCACACCCACATTAGAATATTTCTTCACGCGAACCGGAAGCGAAATTTCGCCCATCGCATTAGGAAGCGCTTCGCCCATTTTGTGGAATGACTGCGCCCTTGCACAAGGCGGAAATGCACCTGTTAATGTTTGCAACACTACACGCCCCACGGACCAGTGCGTACAAGGCGTGGCGGGTTCGCTCGAGAAATCATTCAGCGGAACCATTTTCGTTCCCGCACAACCTACATCCATTAACCTTTACTCGGCGCGCGAAAATGCTTCAGTTATTTTCGCCAACGGAAACGCGGCCACATCTCCATTCAAGGTGGATGGAACGCCCGACACGCAATTGCAATCCGTCGCGGTGAGCAATCCGAATGTTGGAAGAATCCAGTATTTGAAAGATGCACTCAATCTCGTGTACGGTGAAACAGCATGCGCCTCGTTCAGCGGAAGCACGTTTGATATTATTTGGGATGTGAGCTCGCCCAAAGTCGTTCCCGCGGCGTTAACGTGCGCGGCCGCCACGGCAACCGTGCCGTGAATGCGGAACATTCTCCTTGCACTATGAACTCGTACGTTCTCTTAGGAGTGGCGTGGCTCGCGGGATTATTTATCGGTACGCAAACTATTGCCGCGACGCAGGAAATTCCCTCGCTGATAACAGTGTTAGGTTTCATCATCATCGCAGGACTCTCAACAATTTTATTTTTCGGAAAACTTTCCCCCGTATTCGTACTCTTGTTGGGCGTCATGGAAAGTTCATACTTTGCCGCGTTTCCGCTCGCCACTCTGTTGTTGGGAGTGTGCACTCTTTTCGGAGCGTTGTATGGAAAAACGCTTGGGAATTTGGCGCTGGACGATTTTTATGAGGGTGGACAAACACACTTGCCCGGGTACACTGTCGCGGCGTTTCTGAACTTTTTACTCATCGCGGGGTTTTCTATTTTAGTGTGGTTTTTATTTTCGGTTTTACCCAACGCGGTGCAACTCGCGCAATGGTTTCCCCTCGCGGGATGGGGCGTTTGAGACCGGTAACCTCCGGTCGTGCGGAAGTTAGGGTCCTCGCTGCGCGAGAACCCATACATTTCTGAACTACTTTAAACACTTTGAAACGCCGTTTTATGCGGGTTTTGATCGACCTTTTGCCAAAAGGTCGCTAGATTTAAATACGACGAAACGCCCCTTTCGTGATTGGGGCTTGTATGAGTGACGTCATCAAAGACTTTTATTTCGCGTGCGAAGACAAGTGGTACGCGGGCCTGGACTGGCTGGATAAGCACGGCGTTCCAGTGTACAAAGTCGTCGATCCCATCGACACGAAAATACCTAGTTTTGCATTGGCCTCAGGCCTGGTTATTTTGGGATTGTTGTCGATTTTCACGCTCGGAGGGTTGTTCCAGGGCGGGAATGTGAGTGTGCTATTTCAAGTCGTGGACCAGCAATCCAACCCCCTGCCGAATGTGGAAGTCGCGTTTACGTTTAACGGAAACACGCAAACACTCGTAAGTGATGCGCTGGGAGAAATTGAACTTACCGCGCCCGCCGGAACACGCATCAACTACAAAGTGGATTTAGAAAAATATGAAATTGTGAACAAGAGCGTGAGTGCGAAAGAGAATCAGATTGAAGTGATTCAGTTGTCTGAGTTGCAATCGCAAAACTTATCGAAGACATTGAAACTCGTGAATGCAGTGGGACAGCCCATTTTGAAGGAAGCGGAGTTGACATTTGTGTGCTCCACCGCGTACGGCGCCGCGCCCAATCCCATTACCGGGAGTGGCGGAACGTTTGTTGTCACGCCGAATGCGAATTGTATTCCTCTGGTGGTTAATGTAACCGTGCAGGGATTTGTGCCCGTGCAATCATATCCTATCACGGCGAACAAGGATGTGTATAACATCGTGATGGCGGAAAATATTGTGCGCGACGCGAGCATTATTGTGAGTGTAAAAGATAACACGGGCGCGGATGTTCCCGGAATGGATGTTTCATTGCAAGTGAACGGAGTGGACGTGGATAATTCTTTCACGGACGCGAGCGGCACGGCCACATTCAATGTAGCAGCGGGCACGTACACGGTGGTTGCCTCAGACAATGTGAATAGTGTTTATTCGAGCGCGAGCGAAACGGTTTCTGTGAGCACGGGAGACACGGCGCAAGTTACTCTCAACGTGAACAAAAACGCGGCGAGCACTATTTTGGTCACCGTTATTGACAAGAAAACAAACGCCGCGCTGAAAGATGCCACGGTGAAATTGAAGAGCGGAAACACTACGCTCACCACGGTTACAACAAAAGCAGATGGAAAAGCCACGCTCAACATTTCAGACAAGACACAATCGTACATTGTCACCGCGTCGCGCGATGGATACATTCCGCAGCAGCAGACGATTCAAGGTTCCGCCACCAGCGTGTCGTTTGGTTTAGACAAAGCCACGGCATCCAACGCGGCCAAATTGAAAGTTCAACTCGTGGACCAAGACAATGAAGGCGTGGCGGATGCGAAAGTAGTTTTATACAACGCCGACACAGGATTCCTCGCGCCGTACAATGCTGTTGTGAGTGACTCGAATGGAGTCGCCACATTCTCCGCGGTCGTGAGCGGAAACTACCAAGCGTTTGCGTACAAAACCTCGTTGACGGGTTTTTCGAGCGAGCAATTCTTTGACATCACGGATCCGAGCACGCACTTGTTTACACTCAAAATTGAAATTCCCGATGGAACGGTTTCCGTTCACGTCGTGGACCGCAGCGGAAACCCTGTTCCATTTGCTAAAGTGAGCGTGTATAATGCGTTCAAGAACCAATTATTGGGAGCGGATTTGACGGACTCAAACGGAACGTACGTTTTACCTAGGAACCAGCAAAAAAGCAAAGCCGACAAAGATGTATATTTAGTGGTGAGCAAAACCAATTTCGCAACCGTTACAACGATTCAGAAGCCCGTGCTTCCCGACACGGTGCAAGCGTTTGAGATTGTGCTTCCCCCCACAGACCCGAGCGGAAATATTTCAATTGAACTCGTGGGCTTGTTCACGTCGGATGGAAAGATTGTCACCGGCGTAGGGAAAGGAAAAGAATATGTGGCACGTTTTCGCGTGAACATCCCGGAAGAACACGACGAATTAGACGAGTTAGACGTTCACGTGCGCACGGGCGAAAAAGACATTGTGGAAAAAGACGAGTGGTATATTGACTCGATTAAATTCCCCCGTACAAGCGTTTTCAAAGGAAGCTCATGGGACCCGGCCAATGGATTGAATGTGGATGGAGACTCTGCCACGAATGGTCCGGCGAAGTGGGCCAACGCCACGCTTGATGGGGTTAATCCGGGCGTGTATGAGTTTGAAGCCCTTGTTCACGTTCGAGACTCGGCCGCGCCGCAGGATATTTTGAAGATGTTTTACAAAGTCTTCGCGCAGAATGGAGAAGAATTGCGCGACCCCGCGGATGCGAATCCCATTGATGAGTTGTACGCCGCGACCAAGTCTGCGTCCTATCAAGTGGGGGTTACTACATCCTGCGACGCCAATTTTTGCTTTGACGCGAGTGTGTTGGATGTGGACGATGGGCGAATTGAGGACGTTGTTGATCAGTTCAACGGGAAGATTTTCACGGATTATCGTATGACGTTCAATTTGTTGAATAATGGAAATGATTTCCACACGAATTCGAATTTGCGTATCAAGTCCTCCAATGCGGGATTGGACATTGTGAGTTATGATATTTTCACCGCGGATGCGATTGAACTGAAAGCGACGGTGAATGATAATGAGTTGAAAGCTCCGTTGAATGTGGGAAATTTTACTCCGCAGAAAAAAGTGGGCGGTACGCTGGTGTTGCGCCCGCGCACGGTGGGAACGAGCATGCTCACCCTTTCATTAGTCTCGGACTTTGAAGAAGTGTTTTCCAAAACC
This sequence comes from uncultured archaeon, assembly GCA_964524375.1. Lineage (GTDB taxonomy): Archaea > Iainarchaeota > Iainarchaeia > Iainarchaeales > VGJJ01 > VGJJ01. Next base: position 14,996 of record CAZGES010000004.1, on the reverse strand, counting down.
ATTCAATTCAACGTGACGGGGGATAATGAACTCAAAGTCACGGTGACGCCGGACGTGTTCCCGAGCAACATTCCTTTAGACATTACCATTCACGCGGAAGATGCAAGCACGGGAGAAGACCAGAATGGCGCCCGTGTAACGGTTGAGAATGTCTCCGGAATCGTTCTCGATTCGGAAACCACGGATGCAGCAGGAAATGTTACTATACAGTTGCCGGGACAATTGCCCGGAAAGAAGATTACGTTGCGCGTGGAGAAAGCGGAATACAATCCGTATGAGCAAACGCTTGAAATTTCGGACAAGATTTTGAGCATTGCGCCGGAAACACTTGGAATCTCCATGAATGTCAAGACGGAAGCGAGCAAGGCGAAAGAGTTTACGCTTACAAATGAAACAAGCTTGCCTATTGTGATTTCGAGCATGGAAATTCAGGGAAATTTGAAAGGATTTTTGGATGTGGAAGGAATCAACCAATCATTGCAACCGTATGCGGGCACGACGATTGTTCCCAAAGGACAATTGGAAGTGCGATTGAACTCTATTCTCACCGCGGAAGGGCGCGCGATCAGCGAGCATGAGGATTTGGATGCAGTCATTGCCATTCAGGCCGAGAATTATGGCACCCCGTGGGCGTTTGAGCTGCCGGTGCGTTACTCGCTCGGGGCCACCTCGGAAGTGGACGACCCCACCTGCTTCAGCGCGGCTCCCAAAACGTGGATTACAAGCACGGATGGTCAGAGTGTCACGTACGAGTTTACGATTCGAAACAATTGCTCCATTTCAGGAGTGCCGAGTGCGCTCCAAAACTTTGGCGTTCGAGCCACGTGGAATGGAAATGAGCTGGGAGAAACCGTGTTGAGCGTTTTTGAACAAAACAACCCCACTGCGATTGGTGCGACGAAAGCGCGAACGGGATATTTTTCACGCGTTCTCACGAATTTGCCGGCGCAGGATGAATTGGTAGCGCGACTGGACTTTACTCCGTACGGCGGCGTGCGCGGACAAGGGGTGTTTGATATTGAGTTGCAAGCCGAGAATTCGCTGGAAGGAAAGCCCCAATTGCTTACGGATAAAATACATGGGGAAATTGCAGTGGTGAATTTAGAAGATTGTGTGCTCTACGACAAAGAAATTATTGACTTGGTGCCGGGAAAGAAAGATACATTTGTGATTGAAACCAAGGGGTGCGGCTCGCCCATTGATGTCGTGCTGAAATCGGATGTCGAGTTGAGCGTGAAAACATTCACGTTGCAGGGAACGGACAAGAAAGCCATTGACGTTTCGGATGGACAATTAGACCAGGGACAGTATCCCATTTACGTGGAATTGGAAGGACAGGAAAGCAAATTGGCGGTGCAGAATAAAGTTCTCCGTGCACGCATTCGAGACCCGAACGCGTGCTTGCAATTGAATAGATATGAGTTTGACGTGTACGATGATCCTGGAAGCAACACGGACGGGTTTGACACGGCACGCTTAGACAACTTGTGCGTCAACCAGAACGTTCAAGTCAAAGTGAAGATTGAGAAGAAGTTTGAGGATAGTTTACGCAAGGGACTCATTGCAGGAGTGGCAGCGTTTGCAGGCACTCACGCATCGAATTGGGTGAATGGCGCCGGCGGAGGAGAGGCGGCAGCAACTGCTACTGCGTCCGCAGATTCGCAAATCAACCCGACGGGATTTGCTATTTTATTCCAGCTTGACTTGCCGGAGGGAGAATCAAACACGGAAACGAATACGGGAGACAATTCGAATACGGGGGATGATTCCGGCAATACTCCTCAAAAGCGCCCGTTCGAGAACTTTTTAGGAGGGGTTCAATCCTCTCTCAAGGGTTCGCCCGTTGCGGGAATGTTAGGAAACTTTTCTAATATCGTTTCATTCGGGACCAACAACCCATATTTGGCGTTTGGTTTCACCACGCTGGCCGTGACGGCGCTGGACTGGTTCACGACGAAAGATCAAGAGTACAGCGCGGTGGCGGTTGGAAAAGATGTGCAAATTGGAAAAGAGAAAAGCGTCATTGATGCTTCCCTCAACTCTTCGAGCTCGGACGGACTTGCGATGATTTCAGGAGCAAAAGGTGCTGATGCCAGCGACCCGGATAAAGATATTCGCGTCACCAAAAGCGGCGTTGCGTTGAACCCTCGAATTAATTTGGACAAGCCGGTCGTGGGGAGACTGGAATCCGTTACGCTTACGTTTACCAACTTTACAAAGATAGTCAATGAAATATTGTTCCGAAACTTGCTCGTGACGGGAACGCGATTCGAGTATGCGTCGGGGAAGACGTACAAAGACGAGGTGCCGAGCGAAGACGAATTGAAACCCAGCGACACGGAAGACTTTGCGGCAAAGTTCCACGTGCAATTTAACACGCTCCCTCCCGAAAGTTTAATCAGCACCGGCGTGCCCCCCATCGCATTGAGCTGCGACACGTTCTCGGAAAAAACGGGGAAGACGGGAAGCAACGCCGTTCCGCTTGTGACATTCGCGTGGAACTTCAATGATATTCCATTTGACGCGTGTGATATTGACCGGCCGCTCGTGAGTGGTTCGGCGTCGTATGTTTACTGCGACGCGACGCAATTTTCCATTGCGGCCATACAGAAAGTGCAAGCCTTGCGAGAGTTTGTGGAAACGAATGCGCCGTTTGCGTGCCCGATTGAGAATGCAGAATCTGGAGTCAAGACCCAGCCTATTCCCGCAGCGGATATTGGAATTGCCTCGATACGCTTTGACAAGATCGGCGTGAAAGACGTGAATATGATTGTGGGAATTGAAAACAAGTCCCCTGCGACAAATAATGCGCGCGTGGATGTCACATACAAACTCGCCGGAAGCGCGGGTGCCGGGGTAACGCTGACGAAGAATGTGGTGGTTCCCATCGGAGGAAGCCGCACGAGTATAGGGTTCACGGTTTCTAACTTGGCTGATGGCACGTATAACGTGGATGCGGTCCTCGTTCCTGAGGTGTGCGAGAATTGCTTTAACTCTACGACGGGAACGGACACGATTGCAAGTACGTTCTTCATCGGAAGCGGAAATGAACTCGTGGCGTGCGAACCCTTTACGACGAAACGATTGGATGCGTTTATTCAAGCGAGCGAGGATGCGGGAAAGAGTTTGGTTTATCCGGCAGGATTTGACCGCGAATCCATTTTGAAAACAGTAAACTACCGCGCGGCAATGATGCAAGACCGTTTCTCTCCGGACTTCTTCACGGACTTTGACCGGTATGCACGCAAGGTGTCTTTCTTCAACGCCCCCACCTATTATTTGAACCAAACGGATGGACTGCACCGCTTTTTTACGAATCGCGAACACTGGATTGTGAACCGCGAAGGGACACCCATCAACCCCGCCGGATATTTGCTTCCGGGACCGGGAATTTATGACATTACATTAGACGTTAATTTCACCGACGGAGGAATGGACTTCTTCAAAACCGGAGAGCCGGATGCGATTGTGAACGTGTATGTGGAGAAAACAAGTACGGTGGAAGGAGCCACAAGTCCATTCTACTCTCTTCCGTTCAACGGGCTCATCGGCACGGACGATGGACAAGGTCGTGTAGGGTACGGAGTGGATTACTCGGGAGAACGCGTCGTGGTGAATGAGGATAGTGCTGAGCAAGTGAGCACCGTTGATATCGTGGACTCGACTCCCGTGGCGAGTCTGCAAACGAGCAAGGTGGATGCGTACTCTATTCTCAACAGCACGGAACGCGGAAACATTCTCACACTCACGCAGAGCGGGAGCAATACGCTTGCGTTGAAATGGAGCCCAAGTTATGCCACGCCTGTACTCATGAAAGTTACCGGAAACAATGCGCAGAGCAACGTGTTTGGATTCTATTCCATTGGAATCAACAATGATACGTCGCAATCGTACATCGGCGCGAGAGGAAACCCGTGGTATGGGGTGGGTGCGAATTGCCGAGACTTTGAAGACAAGGGACTGCTGGACCAGTATTCCCCGCGCTACGATGCGAGTGCGATTAACGCCGACTGCGCATTAGTGGGAGCGCAGGAGAATATTTCATATGGATTTGAGTGGTGCGAGAATACGATGCATACTGGTAACGTCAATTTGAAGACGATTTTCTACACGCCGCAAGGAAGTCTCTCTACGATTGCGCGCTCCGCGTACAAGGATGACCTCTTGTTCACCGGAGAAGGCGTTTCGGGAGGAAGCGTTCCGCTGAATGGAACAAATGCGTTGCCGGGAAACACGCCGGGAGATGAATTGGGAAGCATTGAGCAAATACTTGAACTGGTTAAACAAGAAGCAGTGTGCGTGCGCAACAGCGGAAGCAAAACAGAGTTCTTCTGGAACCCCAAAGAAGTGCTGAATGCCATCACGGCGCAGGAAAAAGCAGCGGAAGCGGCGTGTATTGTGAAATAATCGAAAGTGTTCATTTGCAGTTGAATAAATTTTTTAGTGGTGAAAAATATGGGAAAGATTCCTCCAAAAAAACAAAAACCAAAAGGATGGCGGGGAGAAGCGGGAATTTCATTTCAACGAGGAAAAACACCTGATGTTTCACCTCGAACCAAGTCTGAACAGAAAAAGTTCACTCCTAACCCGAGTGCCTTTTCTAAAGTATCGATTGATGCGCTGCGCGAACAAATCATTGCCAACGCGCGAGCGAAAGTGGCGCGCGAAGAATGGGAACTCAATGATGCATATGAACGGATGGAAAGTGAACGGGAAAAAAGAGATGCCGTCCTTTCCCCTGCTTTGAAACAAAACCCCAGCCAAGCCATCCGAGGAGATTTATTAGAATCCATTTTTTTAGGGCGAGAGAAAATTTTTCAATTGCGAAAGAAAATTCTAGACCCTAAAAATGGAGAGAGAGAAGTCGATATGGACGCTCTCCACCTGCTGCGGCGCAAACAACTGGGTTTAATTCAAAAATTTAATACCGTATCGGACCGCCTCAACCTTCCGGCGTTGAAAAATATGGATTACCGAAACGCGTATCGGGAATTTCGTGCGCGGAGAGCTGCTGAAAAACAATCAGCACTGGAAGCAAAAGCAGAAGCCCGTGCGAAAAATAATCAAGGTAAAAATGGAAATAAGAGCGGAAAAAAGAAATAATCCTAAAAAAATGGGTTATTCTCGTTGAAAAACCGCTTTTGAACTTACCTTTAAATACGCCAAAAACCCGTTTTGAAGGGAAACGGCACGTATGAGCATTCAGGAAATTTTCACGCGGCGGAAGCGGCGTGTATTGTGAAATAGCGGAGTGAAATAACATGCGTTCTAACAAGCGAAAAATGAGTCATGCCCGCAGCGGTCAACTAGTCCGAAGAAAAGGGGTTCCGCGAAAAATTCCTTATTCACGCGCGTTCCATTCCGACGCGCCAACAAGTGGGGGCACGTCCAAGAGCATTGCAAATTTGGAAAATCGTTTGCGTTATTTGGAAGAATTATGCATGCGTGCACGCAAACAAGGGATGGAAGCTTATGCCACTGGTGCACAATCAGTGGCCATGGGCACGTTGAACGAGCTGAATACAATTTACAAAAGCGTCCATGGCGACAATTACAAAGAAATGCCGCTGGAAACATTTTGGGACAAAGAAAATATTCGCAAGGGAGTGGCTTCATTTAAGATTGGAAAACTCGGCGGAAAATCGGCGCATTTGCGAGATAATCATCATGAATCCAGATATTCTGAACAGCCGGCTGGAGAAGGAATTCTATTGCCAGAAGATGCTGAACGTGCCGCTGCCATTCGAAAAACGGTTGGAGAAAAAAAAATATCCTACCAAGATATGCGCAGCCAAATGGAAGATGGAGCATGGCACGCGCGCGTGGAGAAATCGATTGCAGGCCAACTCAACGAAATTAAGCGATGGGTACAGCATCAGGAAGCCGGCCGTAGTGTGAGCCTGTATTCAAATTTGATGGAATTGACGAAACAACTTCCTCTTGCCAGACAGAAAGAGTTAGATGGACAGATTAAGGGAGTTATTCAACAACTTGCAGCGGAATCGCGCGCAAACGGGAGAGAAGATGACGCGGCGCTGTTGGAAAAATTGCTAGTGAAACATAAGGTCGAAAAAAGTGCGCCCATCAAAACCAACGCTAGTACTGCTGTTCAAACCGTATCGCGCATAAAAACGCGAGGGAAACCGCTTCTATCAGGCGAACGAAAATCGCTTCTCATCACCCCCGCCATGCGAAGTGAAATGATTAACCTGCTCAAACTTCCAGCGGAAAAATTTTTGAGTGTGCTGACAAAACGATTGGATACGTTGCATGAAAAAACACCCCCTGTGTTAATTAGACGCGTTGCACGCAAATCTTCTGCAACTAAAAAACGAGTTTCACGCACGCTTCCTTCACCGCGTATCGCGCCCAACCAAAATGCGAATTGGGTAGCAGAGATTCAATCACGCATGAGTGGGCTGCCGGAATGGCAACAGAATGATGTTCGAGAACTTGTTCAAATTGCCCAAACGGCTATGCGATATGAAATTGCAGCTGCCCGAAAAGGGGACCGAAAAACAGCTCAACGATGTGTGCGCGTGGGAGACCGTGCGATGGCTACGATGCGCGAAATACTTGGATATCCGTCAAAGTAGGGTTTTAGGGCAAAATACGCTGATACACAGCCGTACCTTTAAATACGCCAAAAACGCGTTTTTCCTAGTTGAGCGGTATGGGCTGGCACGAAATTTATCATTCAGCGGAAGACAAATGGTATGGTTTTCTCGACTCGTTAGACGCGAAAAACGTGCCCGTGTATTCCGTCATCGACCCCATTGACAAGGTGGTGCCCTCGCTTGCCGTCGTATTGACCGTTCTCGTGGTCGCATTAGGAATTCTGATTTTACCATTGTTAGGCGTGGGGGGAAGCGATGTCGTGCTCTCGTTCACCGACACGCAAGAAAGGGCCATTTCAGGGTTGAGTGTGGATTTGACGTTCAACAACGAATCAACTACACTCATTACTAATTCGGTGGGAAAAATAATTCTCAAAGGAGTGGGAGTGGGAACGGAAATCGAAGTGAACGTGGATGACCCCCAATACCAAAAACTTTCTACTCAAGAAAAAATTACGGAGAGAAACCAAACGCTTACATTTTCACTCACGCCGCGAAACGTGGTGCCGTCACAACTTACGTTTCAATTTGTGGACGGAGGATTTCAAAGCCTGGATGGGAAAACACTGTACGTCTCATTAACGTGTGCGAATGGAACCGCACCCACGCCCAACACGTACACGGTGACAAATGGAATACTCGTTCTTACAACGAGTGAAGATTGTACGAGTTTAATTGGAAGCATCTCCGGAAACGGAATCCAAACGAAGGATGGAGTTTTATTTTCAGGAGCGAACCCGATTATTTCACTCTCCGCGTTAAGCACGGAAAAAGGAAAAGCAAAAATAACGGTGCGCAGTGCGGAAGACAATTCTATTTTGGAAAACATGGATGTGGAATTGTTTTCGACGCAAGGGTTGTCCATCCAGACGATTACGACAAACTCTTTCGGTGTGGCAATATTCAGCGATGTGCCGGTGGGTTCGTACTACGCGAGCGCAAGCGACGGGGCAGGGGATTTCGCACTCTCCACAAGTGAAACATTTTCCATTTCAGCAAATCAAACAACCCCAGTTGAAATAAACATGGGGAAACAAGTGCAGGGCACGTTGAGCGTGAGTGTAACCGCGAAAGTGGGCAACGCGAAGATTGCTAATGCCATCGTAAAATTGGTTCGAAAGAGCGACAACAAATTGCTCGCGACCCAAACGACGAATACGAGCGGGGATTTGTTAACGTTTGATGTCGCGGAAAAAAGCGCACTCTTACTTACGGCCTCGCACACGGATTATTTGAGCGAAACAAAAGAATTGGGAACTGTTTCAGGAACACAAAATGTTGCATTCGCACTCGACAAGCTCACGGCGCAAAACTCCGGACGCATTGTTGTGAATGTGGCGGATGAAGACGCGTTGAATGTGGACAATGCGCAAGTCGTGCTGTACAACGCGGCGACGGGATTCTTGTATCATGCTGCAAACCCGGCGATTACCGATTCAAATGGAAATGCCAAATTTACAGGAGTGCCAAGCGGAACCTATTTCGCCCGCGCCACCAAATATCCGGCGGGGCCGAGCGACTCACCTAATTTTACGAGTGATAAAAGCATTCCCGCGCAGACAAGGATTACGTTGACGATCGGACAAACAAATGTGGATGCAGTGGTGAAAGATGCGGATGGGAATCCCATTCCATTTGCCACGGTCGAATTTTTGACGGATGGAACGGACGAATGCACGCCTGGAAAATGCGCGGTGCAAGCCGACGCGTTGGGAGTGGCGCAAAAATCATTCAAAGCGGACCGAAAAATATACATCCGCGCGCGAGCGGCAAACTTTTCTCCGTACGTGAGCGCGTCGTATCAATTATACCCCGGGCAGACGAGGAAAATTGAAGTCCGATTGCCACGAACCATTCTTGGACAGACGCCCAAAATTAGTTTTACGGACGTAAGAGACCCGGTGACGAATGCGAGTGCGAAGGACATGAAATCGGGGAAAACCTATCTTGCAGTATTTCAAATGCAAATCCCCTCCGCGCTGAACTCATTGGACGGCGGAGGAATGCAATTGCGCGTGGGACGCGAGGAACTTATCGAAAATGATGTGTTAGCCATTATTGGGGTAAATGCCCCGGGCGCCAACGTGGTGCGCGGAACAAGTTATCAGCCGGGAATTTTATTTGCGAATGGAGATGAGGAAAACCTCACGAATGGAGAAGCCAAGTGGGCGAACGTCGTGTGGAATACTCTCGAACCGGGCGTGTATGAGGTTTCATTCAACGTGCGCGTGTCCCCGGAAGCGAGCAGCATGGAAGAATTGCCCTTCTATTATCGCGCGTGGACGGAAGATGGTTCCACATACTTGCGCGACCCCGCGGATGCAGTGTTAGGAACGTCTAAGACGAGCGCGCTGAAAGAGGAACAATATGCGGAAGCGTACCAAAAAATTTACTTCAATGGAAAAAGTATCACGTGCACAGAACTATTCTGCTACTCGGGCGAGCGCGTGCTGAATGTAGATGACGCATTATTGGCGGAAGGTCCTCCCTATGATTTGGCACTCAATAAGATGTTCACGTATTCGTTTGTGATTACGTCCAACGCGACCACAGTTTATCAAACACCCAAACTGCGCGTGTTCGCCGCCAGTGATGGAGTGACGCCGAGCGGGGAAATACTATTCAACGCGTACACGGTCACGCGGCCGGATGGACAGGATTTGCAGGCACTGGGACTCTCCACCAGCGAAATTCCCGGAGGCGGAGCGGGGGAAGGATTGGATTTGGGAAGGTTAGAACAATTCAAAACAATTGTGGGGGAATTTTCGTTTACGACTAAACAAAACGCGGGAACGAACGTCGTGGTTCAAGTTATTGATGACGGAAGTGTCGTGTTTGAGCAGATGGTGGAACTGGACATTGCGAGCGGAAAAAGTTTGATTGTGGACGTGGACCCCCTCACGGCGGCGGCGTTTATTCCAACTACTTTCAACGTGCGCGTGCGCGACAGCCAAGGGTTTGATATTCAGGACGCGCGCGTGAGCCTGTTAAAAGTAGACCCGAGCCAGATTCAGCAGTTTGTGACGCACCAATACACGGACGTGGCGGGAAAGGCAACACTGCTCGCCCCCGCGTCGCTGCCGAATACGCGGTTTATTATTGACGCGGTGAAAGGAGGGTATGCATCGAGCCCCATTCAAGTGATTGTGGATGAGAATGTGGCTGAATTCACGCCGCACGTGCTCGTTTTTAGCTTACCAAATTCTCCTAACACCGAACAGTTTGTGCCACTGGACATCAAAAACAAGACGCAGGAAGGAATTGTTCTCGTAAAGGCGCGCGTGACGGGAGAGTTCCAAGGATTGCTTTCAAATGGGGAAATGGAAAACTTTGTGAAACAGTATGAGAATGTCACATCCATTGGAAGCTTGGAGACGAAAACGATTCAAGTGAAAGCAAGCACGTCCGCGAGCGTGAGTTTGGTGGCCAACAAAACACTCTCGGGAAGTTTGCTCCTAACATTTAGAAATGTTCAAACGAATCAGGAGTGGGTGCAGAATGTTCCCTTGAAGATTGACTTGCGCGTGGTCGGCGACTGCGATGATGAAGCGATTGTGCTCTCGGGAACACCTGCGTCGGGTGCGTTGAACACGACGGCGTTTGATAATCGTTCACAAACACCATTCCAGATTTCGAACGTGTGCACGGTAGAAGGGCAACCCTACCAAATGAAGAATTTGAAAGCCAAGATTGTGTGGAAGAGCAACCCCATTGGAAACGTGGAACTCTCCACGACAGACATTGAAGGAAGCCAGCAGTCGCAAGAAGTGCTGCGCAGCAGCACGTACACTATTTTGTTTGACACGTTCAAAACAGCGGAAGAAAGCACGTATGAGAGCGTACTCACGTTCACCCCCTTCCCGCAGAACATTGGAGAAACAGCCGACTTTACCATTACGGTGGCGGGAGAAATAGGTTCGGGCAACGCGGTGCGCACCATAACAAAATCATTTGACGTGAAAATAAAAATTACTAATTTGGAGACGTGCGTGACGTTCAACCCGCTGCCGGAAGAAGAAATTGTGCTGGAAAAAGACAAAGAGGATGTGGAGTTTGAAGTCAACACGAGCGCGTGCGGTTCTGTGCCCGTGGATATTTACTTCTGCACGGGAAGCAATAATTCCAATTGCTCCGGAGGAGCACCAGAAGGACGATTATTTTTGTCGCAGTATAGCATAAACAATTTGAGCGGAAGCAAAACCGTGAAAATCAACCGACTCACGGGAACGCTGCCGGGAAGCTATGACTTAACAGTGGACGCATCCGTGCCGGGTGTTTCGCCCTATCGCATTGCCGCGTTGAACGTGAAAATTGAAAGCGATTCCGATCATGCGTTTGAGATTGAGAAGACGGACTATACACTTTATCAAAAAAATGCCCGCGACGCGTCGAATGTGTTGAATGCGCTAGTCGCGGAGAAAGTCAAAGTGAAAGCGAATGAATGCGACTGGTCCAGCGTCGCGGGAAATTTGACGGGGGAAGATTACTTGATGGCTGTTGGAGTGGGTGGAGTAGCGTATGTGGCGACGGGGTACACTATTGCTTACATTGCAGGAATGGCCGCTCTCTCGGATGGGTGCATTCCGTGTATTGTTGTTGCAGTAGTGGCGGCAGTGGTGTATTTGATTGTGGAAGAAATCAACAAGTGCTCTGATGACGTTTCGAACTATTTGCCGGATTACATCATTAATTTAGCGGGAGGAAACGACCAGGATAAACTCCCCCCGGATGCAATTAACGTGGAATTGTCGGACAACGTGAAACAATTCATCAAGGGAGAGTGGAACGTGAAGACGACCACGTACACTGTGATTGACGCCCCCAACTATGTGATGTCGCAGATTGTGGGTGTGACATTTACAAACCTCACCGGATTCTCGAGTCCGAACCCCCTGTTTGGAGTAGCCACGCTGCGCGCCACTGAACATATTCACGGCGACCCTTCTCATGGGGGATTGGCAAGCGTGGAATGCAGCAATGATAATTTCAACATGTTCCGCATCGGAGGAAGTTCGGATCAGGGAAGCTGCTCCAATTCGTATGATATTGTGCGCGAAGAAAAATTCCACTTGAAATTTAAGACGCAGGAAATAAGCCAAGCCCTCCCTACGACGGGATTTGACACGTTTGCTTGCGCCACAGGCTCTACGCTCGGTTCAACAGGACCGGGTTCGATTCCCCGCGTGGCGTTCAATTGGTCGTGGAACAATGCGTCAGGCATTCCTATGTATGCGTGCGATGCTTCGAATGCGGATGCGGTGTTTTGCGACGCGACGCAGTTCAATATTGATATGATGAAGCGTATCAAGGCGTTGGATGACTTTTTGGAAGCAAATAATTATCAGTTTGCGTGCCCGGACAATCCTGCACTGCAGCCGGATAATGTGACGCACACGAATCCCGCTCCTATTCCAACTGGATTTGTCGGCCTTGTTTCAAGCGGGTTTGATTTCCAGAACGGAACTAGTGTGTTGTTCAACGGAACGGTGCAGAATAACTCCGCGATTGCGCAGAATGTGGAATTGAATGTGCAAATGACTCCGAGCAATGCGAATTCGAGCAGCGGAGTGAAAACGTGCGCGGGACCAATTGCGGTGCCGGCGAACAGCAGTGCGAATGTAAACTGTTCGATTGGAGGGCTTTCTCCTGAAAAGTATTCGGCGCAGATTAGACTCACGAGCTCAACAACGAGCAACATTGCGCAGTTTACGATTGCTGTGCCGTTGGATGTGGGAGCGTATGCGGCCGCAACATCGGGAGCGTGCACCGGATTTCCTAAGACTACCGCTATCATCAATGGCGTGCCGGGAATCAATATGTGGATTGACAAGAACGACCCGCGGTTTGGAGAACACGTGAATGTGGCGAATGTGAATTTTACGCCGGATGTGAATAGTATTCAGGCGCTGAACGACTTGCTGCATTATGACGCCTACTTGATTCGCGACGGATATTCGGCGGACTTTGAGAATGACTTCCGAGACTATTACACGAGCGGTTCTTTCGCGGACGCCCCCGCGTGGTTTAAAGGAAGTGTTGCGGCACCGGGATTTAATCGATTTTACGGGGAAGACAATGTATTAGCGTTTTCTAACAAATATTTTGAGGATACGACCCTCCCAGCTGCGGGAAAATATCACGTGGATTTGAGTGTGTTCTTTACGGGAGATGAGTGGAAACTGCTGGATGCAAATGGAGATAGATCAGCAGTGATTGGAGTGGACTTCTATCATTTGAAGAACCCGGTGCCAAACTCTCCGTTTTACCGATTGCCGTTCAACGGGCAAGTAGGTTTGGAAGGGACGCAGTATAATCGCGTGGGCTACGGTTTAGAATATATTAATGAAACCAACCCCGTGAAAGTGAATGATAGTTTGGTGCAGACGAATTCAGGAGAAGAAAGCTCGGCGATTGGCCAAGTGAATGTGGAGTATGAGGATGATTTGCGCGTGATGAATAGCATCCCCTCCACGCGTGGAAATATTTTAGAAGTGACATCCGGAAATGGAAACACGTCCGGACGCGTGGTGTTCACCCCAAGTTTGGCCACCCCCACGGTGTTAAAGATCTCTCACGCTGCAAGCACACAACCTTTTTCAACATTTTACCAGATTGCGGAGAATGGTTCGCCGGTGGACACGGGAAACACGCTCACATTCTGGGAGGGTGCGGGAATGTGCTACGATTTTACATCTGTTCCCGTGTATGAGAAATTTAATTTTGAACCCGACCGCGCGGCAGGGTCGACGGACCAACTGGCAAACTGGCAGAGCGCATATGGAATTGACTGGCCATTTGCTCGAGCGGGAGGAGACGAGTATTTGAGAACCATTTTCTACACGCCGGCGCAGGGGAGCTATTCAATTATTTCTTCCACCGACACGACGCGGTTCTTCACGACGAATGTGAAAACGCCGTCCACGAGCCAGACACTCGACGGAATATCCACATTGACATACAACAATGCGAGCACGGTCATTGATTCCATGCAGGATGTGTTTGACCTTGTTTCCGGAGGGAAGATTTGTGTCGCGGATTCGGGAAATAAGGCGCGATTCTACTGGAACCCGGAAACATTGTACAAGCAGCCGGGGCTGAACAACGTGAGCGTGCACGCGTTTACCGTAGGATTAGTCGCTGGGCAGACGTGTGTGGGTCCGCCGCAGAATGGGTAGTTTTTCCAACCAACCCCTAAAAATATCTACATAAGTTAGTGTTTCCGCGGTCTTTTATAGGAGAAAAAAATACTCTCTCGCATGCTCCCCGTGTATGTGGTGTTGTTTCAGCTGGGTTCCATCTTCTCTGACTTTGAAATCATCATGAAGATTGCCGGGCTGTTATTTATTGTGAGTTTTGTGCGACAGCACATTCAGGACCCCCTGCTTTCGAACGTGGTTATTCTTGGGTTGTCCGCGTTTTTGTTGTTTGACGTGTGGAAAATTTTTGGGAGCGCGCTGTTTTTGTACATTCTCGTTTCATTCGGGGTTTTGCATACTGTTGTTGACTTGTCGTTCTTGGGAGCGTTCCAGAAACGTCCAAGTCGAGAGGAACAGGAGAAAGCTCATGCCGCCCAACAGAGGCAGGCGCAGGAGCAACAGCAGGAATATCATGAGCAGTATCGCTCGCCGCGCCAAGCAATGGAAGCGGAAGAAGAGGAAGAACATTCATCCCACCACATGTACTCGCAGGGAACGGCGAAAGCACACCATCCGGGGCAGGCGAAGCACTCTTCCGGAAGTTTGGCGGGAATTTCGAATCATCAAGTGCAAAACATGGTTCGCGGTGGACACGGGGGTGGACACCGATGAAAAATTTATTTTCTTTTTCACACGCGCAACGTGGTGGACAGCGAGGAAATTTAATTATTGGAACGCTCCTCGTCATTTTGGGATTGGCGCTGTTGCCATTCATTATCAAAATTGCTTTTCCGCAGATTGATTTAGTATACAAAGTCGTGCTGATTTTTGCAATTTATCAATTTGTCACGCAAATGCTTCAAAATAATTCGACTCTTTCCCTGCTCATCACGGGAATTCTCGTTTATTTTATGGTCTTCAAGTATGGGGATATTTTCACATCGCTCTGGTTCTTGAGCATCATTTTCACGTATGTGGGGGGCACTCTCTTGGTGACGAGCGCGCGAGACTTCTTCGGATTCGGAGGAGAAGAGGGCGGCGGACACATGCACCCGCCGCGATAATTCGCGCGCCGTTTTTGTCCGGCGGACCGACACGCCCATTTCGAGGGCGGGTCCGACAGACAACTACCGGGGGTTTGCGTGCAAATCCCCACGTTGGCTTTTGATCAACCTTTTTGCAAAAGGTTGGTTTAAATAGAAACAGAACGGCTATTCATAGAGTCACGGGGTTAGGTAACAAT
>CAZGES010000003.1:0-52977 GCA_964524375.1 uncultured archaeon | reverse complement strand
CGACGCGGATTATTTTTTCCGTCCGCGGAAATATACCACGATGCGCTCGCGGGATTTTACGAATACGGCCCGGAAGGGACGCGCATCAAACACCGCGTCGTGCAATTGTGGAGACGCTTGCTCGTGGAGAAAGAAGGGGCGCTGGAAATTGATGGAAGCACGATACTTCCCGAGAGTGTGTTCCGCGCCTCGGGACACTTGGAAAATTTCAACGACCCATTAGTAGTTTGCACGGAATGCAAAACCCCCTACCGCGTGGACAAGCTCATCGAAGAGAAAGTCGGACACGAAATCCCGGAAGGAGCGTCGCTGGAGTATTTTGACGCGAAAGTAGTGGAATTGAATTTGGTCTGCCCCAAAGACAAAAAATCGTTTGAAAAAACAACTAAATTCAACATGATGATGCGCGTGGAGATTGGTGCGAGCAAAGGAAACCCGGGGTATTTGAAACCAGAATCGTGCCAAAACATTTTCCTGGATTTCAACCGCGTTTGGAAGCAAGGACGCGTAAAACTTCCACTCGCACTCGCGCAAGTCGGGCGAACGTATCGGAATGAAATCGCCCCGCGGCAAGGGCTCTTACGAAAACGCGAATTCGAACAAATGGATGTGGAAGTATTTTTCAATCCGGAAAAAATTAATG
Organism: uncultured archaeon; assembly: GCA_964524375.1. Lineage (GTDB taxonomy): Archaea > Iainarchaeota > Iainarchaeia > Iainarchaeales > VGJJ01 > VGJJ01. The sequence continues at coordinate 52,334 of CAZGES010000003.1, read as the reverse complement.
ACGTGGAAAATTGGGACGATGTGAAAAACTACAAACTTAATTTGTATTTGCTCGCCGACAAAGAAATTCACGCGTTAACGTGCCAGGAAGCCGTGGACCAAGAAGTGGTTTCGGGAAAACTAATCGCATACTATTTGGCGCGCACGCAGCAATTGGGCGAAGCGCTGGGTATTGCGCTCAATACGATGCGTTTTCGCGAACTCGAACACGAGGCGCGCGCCTTTTACGCCGCGGAGACGTGGGACTTTGAGTGCAAAATAGACGAAAATTGGGTGGAACTCGCGGCATGCAACTATCGCACGGACCACGATTTGAAAACGCACGCACAACTATCCAAGAATGATTTGCAGGTTCGCGAAGACGGAAACGCGGAAAAGTTTTACCCGCACATTTTCGAAATATCCATGGGAGTGGACCGCGTGCTGCTCACGACACTCAACGCAGCATACATGAAAGAGACGCGCGGAACCGAAGAGAGAATTTTGCTCAACTTGCCCCCGCGCATTGCACCGTACAAAGTGGGAGTGTATCCGCTCATGAAAAAAGATGGAATGAGCGAGGAAGCGTACCGCATTTTTCAAGCAATTCAAAAGATGAGCGTGAACGCGCTGTATGATGAAAGCGGGAGCATTGGAAAACGCTACGCGCGCGGGGATGAAATAGGAATACCGTTTGCGATTACGGTGGATTATGACACGCTCAAAGACCAAACCGTGACGCTGCGTGAACGGAATGACATGGTGCAAAAACGCGTGCCCGTGGAAGCATTAGACGAGATATTCTGGAAATTCTCCACCGGAAGAAAAACATTTGACGATTTGGCGGATTAACGCATGCCTTACCGAAAAAAACCAAAACCGCGCCCCGAACCTGAATCCCCGTATCGTAAAGGAATGCGCCCTACTGCCCAGGCATTGAGGCACGAAGCGATTATCATCTCGGACGCTCTCAAGAGCCACCGTGAGGTGGAGCAATTGCTTCTCAGAAAGATTGATATTGAAAGAGTCCGGCTTGAAAATACACGGTTCGAAAAGACTTCCATTGCTGAAAAGAAACGAATCATCGATGCCATCAAACTCCTTCAAAATAAATTGGAACACGAGCGCAGCTTCATTCCCAAGCGACAGAATGACCTGATACGCGCATTCAACGAACTCAACAAAGAACGCATCGCCCATGGCGAAAAGCCCATTCTCACCAAAGAGGGCATAGCCGAGTTGCTCCGCAACCGACCGGATTGAAACTCGCCCACCGCGCCGTTTTAAAGCATTCCCGACCGGTTTTTGCTTAGAATAGGCCAAAAATGCCTCCGTAGCTCAGTGGCAGAGCGCCAGTTTCGTAAACTGGAGGTCGCGGGTTCAACTCCCGTCGGAGGCTTTTCTAATTCATTTCTTCTTGAATTCGAGCGAACATGAATTAATACAAAAACGCTTCCTCGTTTTCGTGGGACCGTCGTCGAAAACGTGTCCTAAGTGCGAACCGCACGTTTTACAATTCACTTCCACGCGATGCATGAAATGAGAATTATCTTCTTTCAATTCAATATTTTTCAAGTTCGCGGGTTCATCAAAACTCGGCCAGCCCGTTCCAGAGTCAAACTTCGCATCGGAGGAAAATAATTTCGCTCCGCACGCCGCGCACGTGTACATCCCTTTGTCTTTGGTGTGAACATACTTTCCCGTGAACGGGGCTTCCGTTCCCTTCTCGCGGAGCACATGGTATTGCTCCGGCGACAATTTCTTCTTCCAAACTTTTTCATCATTCATGGAAAGGGGTTTTTCTTTTTTAGCAGGCATTCACACTACTCATTAGTACGCATTATAAGCCTGCGCGGAAAAATCCTGAACAAACCAAACGAATTAAAAGGAAAAATTACGCTCAACGTAATATGAGCATTAAAACCAAAAAACACCCCCAAAAACCTCTCGCGGAAAAAGAACCGGTTGGAATCACATTCCTCAAACTCGCCGCGGCGGGAGTGGGAGCGATTATTCTCCTGGTTATTCTCGCGGTAATGTACTTCATTCCCACGCACGTGGTAACGACGTATGAAACCCCGTATGAAACCTGCGTCGCGGCAGGAAACCCCATTTTGAAAATCTACCCCGCGAAATGCGTGTGGCCGGACGGACAAACGGTGGTGCAAATCATCCCGGGAGTGAATGACGTGGACTCGTATGAAGCATGTGTGGCCGCGGGTTACCCCATTATGGAGAGTTACCCGGAGCAATGCCGTGTGAACGGCGGACAAACTTTCGTCAACACAAAAACATGAGAACGCTTTTTGACGTAGATTTAAATAGACGTTTACCGATGTTTGGCGCATGGACCAGCTCAAAGTCACCATCGCCGGAGAAATAACCCTATCAAAAGACCCGGGCGGCTCGATGAAGAAATGGCGAGAGATTTTCGGCATTTCTCAAACGGAATTGGCGGAATTTTTGCACGTTTCTTCCTCCACCATTTCAGATTATGAAGGGGGACGGAGAAAGAGTCCGGGAATTGCCGTGATTAATCGCCTCGTGGAAGCGCTGTTGGAAATAGACAAGACGCGCGGGGCGAAGGTTGCGACGCAGCTTTCTCGCCAAGAAGGGCCGGTGGACAAGGTTTTTGACATTCACGAATTTAATTCAGGAATAAACGGAAAAGAATTCATGGAAAAAATTGAAGGAGAATGCATTGCCAATCCTCTGCGCTTGAAAGAATTGACATTGTATGGGTACACGATCATTGATTCGCTGAAAGTCATTTTGGACGTCCCCGTGCATGAGTATTTGCAAATGTATGGTAAAACTCCGGAGCGCGCACTTATTTTCACGCAAGTGGAAAATGGACGCTCTCCACTCATCGCCGTTAAAGTGGGGCGCTTCGCCACGGAAATGCGACCATCCGTTGTCGTGCTGCACGGCTGCCAAAAAGTAGACCCGATTGCACGACGCATCGCCGAAAACGAGAAAATTCCACTCATTGTGACCATGATGCCCGTCGAAAAAGTGATAGAAGCAATGAAAGGGAATGAGACGTGATTATAAAAAAAGATAAAATAAAAATTAAATAGATAGTTTTAGTCACGGAATCCGCACTAAAAAAGTCAGCCTATTTTTTGTTTTAGACGTGTGCACATCCAAGCCTATCAGTTTTCCAGACACGGACATCGTTCCTCCGTGGGCGCGCGACACGGCAACGGCAGCGGCTTTCGCACCCTTTTTGGAAACAATCCACGCATCAATACCAAAATCCTGCAAAATCCAATTCACTACAACGGCCTTTGAATCCAATTTTTGCAACGGAGCCAGCGCGGCGACGATTTCATCCTGCACCGCGCGGATTTTCTCCACGGTTTTTTCGGAAAAACGAACTTGAACAATGCCTTCGTAATAGTCTGAGGTAATGAGCATGTCATCATTGCAAATGTTGGAGCGAATGAACAATGTTGAATGCAGCGTCACATCCACGGGAGAATTTTCCACTTCTCCTTTAATGTTAATTTTGAGGCGGAATTCTTTTTCTTCCTTGGGATGCGGTTTCATCTCAATGGAAATTTCAGGCGCCTGCAGGGCTTTCGCATTGACGTGGTCTTGAATCCACTTGTGCACGGCTTCATTCGTCCACTCGGCCCACCGTCCGTTTAATCTAATTTTTCCGCAGCGCTTGCATTTTTCAATTTCCATCTTGGAAGGAATTTTGATTAAGCTAGGATGGTCTTTCAAGTAGCATTCGGTGCAGAACATTCCCACAAACGACTTGCCTTCGGACAAACCGCATTTAGGGCAGGGCGGGTGAGAGTATTTGGAAGCCATACACGCACACCGCTACTGAAAAAACAAGGAATAAATATTCCCCGTTTACAGCTGAACTGTTTCTCCCACGCCGGGGTTGCTGACTTTGAAGCCTTGCTCTTTCAGCTCCGCGGTGAAATCGCCGCTGATTTTCACATCCCCATGAATCAAAATGAGATGCTCCGGAGAGAGTGTCTTGATGGTTCGCAACAAGTCATCCTTTCCTGAATGCGCGGAGAAATCAAAGCGCTGGATTTCGAGTTTAGGTTCTACGGTGCCGTGGTCCAATTCGATTTTTCCGGTTTCTAACAAGGTGCGTCCTTTGGTTCCTTGAACTTGGTACCCGGTAATGAGCAACGAGTTTCGCTCATCCGCGTGGAGCTTGTCCAAATAGAACATGACGGGACCGCCTTCGAGCATTCCGGCGGTTGTAACAATAACACTCGGCTGCTTCAACGTCTGTTTACGAATTCCAGGGTGCTCAACGAAGTTCAATTGCTCTAACATACGCTGCACCACCTTGGGTTTGGAATTGTATTGAGGGAATTGGTGGTAAATTTCCGTTGCCTTGCGTGACATTCCATCCACGAAAACAGGGGCATCTACTCCATACTCAAACAAGATGTCCAAAATTTCCTGACTTCTTCCAATAGCAAACGCCGCAATAATGACGTGACCGCCTCGGTCAAGTGTTTCGCGGATTTTTGCCATGAACTGTTGAATGGTTTTTTCACGATCCGGGTGGACGCGATTACCGTACGTGGATTCCATCATCAAGTAATCCACTTTACCAATGGATTTGATGTCCGCACCATTGTGCAAACGAATAGGAGAGACCATGAAGTCTCCCGAATACACAAAACTTTTCTTTTTCAAATCAACCTTACACATGGCAGAGCCTAAAATGTGTCCGGCATCAAAAAATTCGAGTCGTGCATTGGGCGTAATGTCCACCGGCTTGCGGTAATTCATTCCCACGGCGTTTGTTTCCGCAGCGGCGATGTGCGCTTTGGAATACGCGGGAGTTTCTCCCTCTTGTGCGGCAATCTTCAACGAGTCGGCCCACAACATCTTACTTAATTCGAGCGTGGGTTTGGTCGTGAACAAGTGTGTGGGGTTATCCACAAACAAGTGGGGAACAAATCCCGAATGGTCGAAGTGTGCGTGCGACAAAATCGCAGCATCGAGTTTTTTGGTTAATGGAACCGGATACGCGGTTTCTTCGGGGGTGAATTTCACACCGTAATCCATCAAAATGTTTTCATTTTCGGCTTCAAGCACGAAACTTGAACGGCCAATTTCTTTTCCCGCCCCGTGGACGGTTAACGTGTAGTTACTCATAGTTTTTTTTTCCTGCATTGCTATCTTTTTCGCAGCGTTCCGGGCACAGGCGTGCACCCAATTAATACGGACCCCGACCGGGTCAAAACGGAACGAAAAATACGTTCAAATGCTATATTCAACTAACTTGTGTGAGGGGGACTTTATAAAAAGAAGCCCAAAATGCCGTTAAAAGTCTAAAATAAGGCTATAAAGGGGGAATCCGTTGAGAGGAGAATGCCGGTATATGGGAAAAATAGAAGTACACGAACAAGACCTAACTATCCCAAACTAGGACAACGAATTAACGTCAACCGGAATGTTTTACGGAGACGCACGGCCAAACGATACTATCCTGCCGACCCCTGGGATATCAATCGCACGCCGTATTTGCAATTAGCCAAAATAATGGGTTTTAGTCCTAGGGTATTTTTGCGCAAACGGATTCGAGAGACTGGGAAACCGGCCACGGTAGTGGACTGGGGCTGCGGAACAGGCGATGCGATACGGACCATCGGAGAAGAAAAAAACGTCCGGGCGTTCGGATATGGTAAGGACTCTTACGCCGAGTGGGCACACCCTTCCAACGTGCAATTCATCCAAGAATCACCGCAACGAGCGCTGCGCTATTTCAAAAAACTAGGAGGAATCGACCTGATTTATTCCCATTCTGGAATACATCACTTGGCAGGAAAAGGAAAAAATGGAAATGTGCAATTCTTAATCGAACACATTCACGAACTCATTCCCATGTTAAAAGTGGGCGGCCGAATCGTCTTCAACCCGGTAGTAAAAACAGGGTTTACTGAATTTTGGCAAGAAGCCCTCGATCCCACTCAAACGAAAATTCGAGTCGCAGTGAAGGATTTTACGGTATTCATTGAACGACTGGCCTAATCATTTTAAAGACGAAAAAGAACGTGAACACATGAAACCCGCCAAAAAAGAAATGAAAACAATTTCACAGAAGGACTTTCTCTCCTCGTTACAAGTTGTCCAAAAAGCAGGCGTGCCATTCATACCGAGCGCGGGAGTGAAAAGCGAAAAACAAATTCACACGACAAGTAAGAAGATTCCTTTTCCGTGGGTCATGAAAGCGGTGGGAAAGAAACTTATTCACAAAACAGATGTGGGCGGCGTGAAGTTGAACATTTCAAATGATGTGGAAGCGTTCGCCGCGTTCAAATTCATGAAAAAAATCCCCGGGTGTGAGTATGTGGTCGTGCAGCCCATGCGCAAAGGAATCGAAATTATTGTGGGAGGAAAAATGGACCCGCAATTCGGCCCCACCGTATTAGTGGGAATGGGTGGCGTGTACACGGAAGTTTTCAAGGATTCGAGTGTGCGCATCGCCCCGTTGTCAAACGCGGATATGGATGAAATGATTCATGAATTGAAAATCCACCCTATTTTGGAAGGAACGCGCGGGCAAAAAGGAATTAATTTTTCGGATTTGAAAAAAATTCTCGCAGGGGTTTCAAAACTCATGACCAGTGGAAAAATACGCGAGCTTGATTTGAACCCGGTCATCGCCACTCAAACAAACGTACAAGCGGTGGACGTGCGAATCATCGAGGGAAAATAATGCACCATTTTTTGTCGCGAAACAAGCGCATTTCCAAATCGCGCTGGGGACACATTCTTTCCGAACGCGTGCAAGAATTGCCCGATTCGGAATTTGAAAATATTATGCGCATTGCGAAGGAAGACAAAAGCGTTATTTCACTCGGTCCCGGCGAGCCCGATTTCGATGCACCAACGCCCGTAATTAATGCCACGGTGAAAGCCCTGCAAGAGGGGAAGACGCATTATTCAAGCATCCCCGGACTCCCAACCCTTCGCGAAAAGATCGCTCGCAAACTGAAAAAAGAAAATCATATTTCATTGGACGACCCCATGAGTGAGATTTGCGTCACCGCCGGAAGCACGGAAGCGCTGTTGATGGGACTCATGACGGTGGTGGACGCGGGAGAAGAAGTATTAGTGCCCAACCCAGCGTTTCTCGCCTATGCCCCCATGGTGGATTTAGTGACGGGCGAACCCGTATCCTACAAACTCTCCGATAAAGATGGTTTTCAAATCCACCCGGAAGAAATGAAAGGAAAAATTACCAAAAAAACGCGCGCGATTATTTTGAACACGCCCTCCAACCCCACGGGAACAGTGTTGAAACGGAAAGTCTTGGAAGAGATTGCCGACATTGCGGTGGAAAATGATTTGATCGTGTTCTCCGATGAAGCGTATGAAAAGTTCTGCTTCGGAAAAGGAAAACATGTAAGCATGGCGTCGCTAAACGGACTGCACGATCATGTATTGACATTCCATTCCTTTTCGAAGAGTTATGCGATGCCAGGTTTTCGCTTAGGATATGTGGCGGGGCATCATGAACTCGTGCGAAAGATGTCGCAAATACACATTTTCACATCTCTCGCCGCCAGCACGGCGAACCAATATGGCGCCATGGCCGCGCTGGACATGAACAAAACAAATGTGGAGCGAATGAAAAAATCGTATGATGAGAGAAGAAAACTCACACTCAAACTACTGAAAGACACCCCCTCATTGCACGTGGAAGTGGAACCCGAGGGAGCGTTCTATGTTTTCCCGCGCATTGTTTCAACCAAGCAAAATTCTTCCGAATTTGTTCACACCATGCTCAAAAAAGCCCGCGTACTCATGGTGCCCGGAAACGAATTTGGAAAGCACGGAGAAGGATTCGTACGCATTAGTTATGCGACGGGAAAAGACAAGATTAAGGAAGCATTTGAGCGCCTCCGAAACGCGGGATTTTAAGTCCGCGACGCATTCAAGTATAGTATGCCCGCCGAAAAACTCTTTCTTGCCGCGTACAATAGGCACTTTTCGCGGAAGATGCATGAATATTTAACGCGAAAAAAACTCAAACCCGATTTTGCGGGAGAGCACCATTTTTTAGTCAAGGCAAAGCCGAGCGTGTTCGAGAATGAAAGCATTCAACCGTACTTGATTCACGCACAAATGGTGAAACGGTTTACGGATGATAAAAAAATGCGCGCGTACATTATCAAACACGCTGCGCGAAACGACACGCACGCGTTGCGCGGATGGTCCGTGGAACACGAGAAACTCTCGGGAAGAGACTTGGAAGTGAAGAATGGAATCGCATTGGAGAAAGCCGGGGTTAAAATTGATTTGAAAACTAAACACAACATTTGGTTCATTTTGCTGCACAAGAAGAAATATTACGTGTCAGAAGAACCCTTTTCGCTGGACGCGCACATGTTTCCGTACGCCGATAGTAAAACATCTGAAGAAAAAACGGTTACGCGCTCGGGAAAAAAGTTAACCTATTTGCTCGCCACGTTGCACGTGAATGTGAAAGACAAAACCATCGCGGATTTAGGGTGCGGAAGCGGAGGGTGGACGGAATCCCTTGTGGAGCGGGGAGCGAAGCATGTGTTTGCGATTGACAAAACCACGCTTGACAAGAAACTGCAAAAAAACAAGCGCGTCACATACATCCCAAAAAAAGCCGAGGACGCTCCCAAACTCAAACAGAATATTAATTTGATTGTGGGGGATATTAACGTGAACCCGGCGCACGCGCGGAAAATACTCCTTACGTTCGCCAAGAAAAATCCTCACGCAAACGAGGTTATTCTCACGCAAAAAGTCATGGGTGGAAAAGACTTGGATGCCATCCCTAAAGTTGGGGATAAAATTGGAAAATGGAACGTTAAACGCACCACGAATGCATGGTGGGCGCGGAGAGAATACTATATTTACTTGACGAAATAATCACCCGTCAAAATCAAACTTCTTCTTCAAACTCACAACACGAGGAAGAGCAATCTCAAACGCGGCCTCCCAATCGTACGAGGATTTTCTTCCCTTTCCTTCGCAACAATCCACTAATTGTGCGAAAGCACTCCAATCATCGATGAGTTGAATACCATAGCGCGTATACTCGATCAATTGCAACGCCAACAAATCCTGCAGCACGCCTTGAATTTGATAATGAAACAATCCCGTGCGGCGGGAAATCTCTTTGACGGGCAACGGAGTCGTGGAAAGCTCACGCAAAACACGGGCGTGCCACTCCATGAAACCAATGTCCTCAAACGAGGAAACGGCTTTGAACAATGCTTGCTCACGCAAATTCATACGATCAACTTCCCACGCGCAACGGAAAACGGGGGAGAAACAAAGGGGATAGGCTCGCTCCGCCCGATTTTCCATTTGGCATGACGCACCATGAAGAGAAGTCTTATCACGCGAGTAATATAGGCGCGGTTGAAAGGAAATCAACTTGGCGGTTGAATTGGTTTCAACCGTACGACTATTAATCACGTGACAGGCTTTGTTCTAATGGAAGCCCAACACGTATTTGAAAAATTGAACAAACTTGACTACTCTATCATAGATAAGAAAGTTGCCGAGTGTGATTTGAAAGGATATTCGGTTGAAAAAGTAAAGAAAGAAACGCTTCGATTCCTTGCCCTCTGTGCATCAACAAAAAAGACATTGTCCCCGCCGCCTGTCATTGACGAGTATTGGCACCAATGCATCATGCACACAAAACTCTACTTTCAAATGGCAAAAATATTCGGCAAATATCTCCACCACATTCCTTCTGACGGTTCCAAAAAACAAAATGAACTGAATAGAGAAGCTTTTTGGAACACGATACAAACATATGAAGACAATTTCGGTGAACCCGATGTCATTGGTATTTGGGGTCTCCGAAAGAAGGAAGTGAAAAGCACATGAATGTAAGAGAAAAATATGAAAAAAAATACGCAAAAATAAATTGCTGCGGAAACGAATAAAAGGGGGTGAAAACTATGAATGTAACGACAAAATATGAAATGATAATCGAGTCAAATTGTTCAGGTCACGCCTGTACATCATGTACTGGACCTCAGTAAAACAATTCTGGAGTGGAATATATGGAAAAATGCAGTGGTTGGATTAAACAAAAGAGGGATTTCAAAGGCACTCTCATTTGGTTAGTCCGCACTGCAGATTTCCGTGAACTCCAAGTTGTTTTATCAAAGGATAAAGTTTCTGATAGTGAGGCCTACGAACTTGCTCGGAAAGCCCCTATCGAAAGCTCGATTGAAATCGAAGGCGCATTCCAGGAAGATAAACGCGCTCCTTCCGGAAAAGAGTTCCACGTAACTAAAGTAAGGATAGTGCAAATAGCAGAAGAGTTTCCTATCCATCACGATACAGGCGAGGAAGCCCTACTTGATCTCCGCCATTTGGCTATCCGTTCAGAACGATTACAAAATAGTGTGCGAGCATATTCTGTAGTAGTGGACGGATTTAGAGATTTTTTCAAAAAGGAAGGATACTTAGAAGTCCCCTGTCCAACTTTTGTTACGGGTGCTGTTGAAAGCCAAAATGAAGTTTTCGAAGTAGACTATTTTGGTAAAAAAGTTCAGCTTTCTGGAACCTCACAATTTTATTTAGAGGCATATGCACACGCCATGGGAAAGGTTTTCACCATTACCCCTTCATTTCGCGCAGAACCCTCTCGCACACGCAGACATTTAACTGAATTTTCTCACGCAGAGTGGGAAACAGCTTTTTCCAGTCTTGACGAATTAATGTTGTTTGAAGAAAAGCTAATCAAACATGTTATTCAATACGTCATAGAACAAGCTCCTGATTTATTGAAGTATTTTGAACGAGACTCTGAACAATTAAAAAAAATTCTTTCTATCACATTCCCACGATATACGTACGACGAGGTCTTCAAGATTGCTCAGCAAAAATTCCCTGAACTTAAATGGGGAGACGACTTGCAAGAGATGCACGAGCGTGAAATAACAAAAGATTTCGAGGTGCCAATCCTTGTCCACCATTACCCCACAGTATTGAAACCATTTTATCATCGCCCCGACCCCACGCGGCTCGAAACAGTGCTTTGTTGTGATATGTTAGCTCCTGAAGGGTTTGGGGAAATTATCGGAAGCGGAGAACGATGTTGGAAATACGATGAACTTGTCAAGAGAATGAAAATTGCTGGATTGAAGGAATCTGATTACCGATGGTACGTTGACCTACGAAAATTTGGCAGTACCCCCCACACAGGTGGTGGACTTGGACTATCTCGCCTGACCATGTGGTTGTTCAAAATAGACCATATCCGAGACACAGTTGGTTTTCCGCGCACAATGACGCGAATAGCACCTTAGGAGATAAACCATGCTCGAAATCGAAAAACGCTACCTAGTCAACCAGTTGCCGGATTTATCCGAGTGCAAGCAAGTAGATATGATTGACGTCTACATCCCGGAGGTTTCTCCGCATGCCAAATTGCGCGCGCGAAAGATCGGAGAAAAATACGAGTTAACCAAGAAAACACGCAAGAACGAAGGAGAAAAATATATCATGGTAGAACAAACCATTGACATTACTCCGGAAGAATTTGCCTTCCTCTATGAGAAAAGCACTCGGCGCATTGAGAAAACACGCTACTATTATCCGTTTAACACGCACACCATCGAAATAGACGTGTTTAGGGGAAAACACGCAGGATTAATCATCGCGGAAGTCGAATTTGAAAACGAAAAAACGCTGCACGCATTCACGCCGGCACCCTTCTTAACACGGGAAATCAGCGACACGGAACACTTGGCCGGGGGCGTGCTATCGGGGAAGACGTTTGAGGAGATTAAGGGGTTTTTGTGAAAAAAAAATAATTATGTAAAATTTAATCACTACTATAAGTTGTTTTTGTAAGCGATTGACGAACATGCTTTCGCAAAACAAAAAATTTTCCTTAGCAATTTAATGAATTCGGTTGCAAGAGCGGAAAGGGAGGAATTACTATGAAACGATTATTGATTGTATTAATTTTATTTAGTTTGTTCTCCAACGCTTTTGCGATACAAAAGATTGAGAATACGTCAATTGATATTATTTCAACGATGGCAAAAGTTGAGCCGTACATGAAATTAAATCAAGATAAAACAGTGCGATTTGATTTTATTAGCGCAAAATTAATTCTGGACGCGCGTACTCTTGAAATTGGAAAAAAATATGAGCGATTTCATAATTCAACCATGAACGCTATTCGTTCAAATCAAAAACCATTCCAAACGACGCAGGATAAAGAAGATTTGAAAGTATTTGAACCCTTTTTCATTGCCATTCAACAGAGCGGTTCAACGACTACGAAAGAATTGATTAATTCCAGACAAATCACTACTACAACTGCTACGGCAGCCCAAGGTACATTATATTCAAAGAAACCGACTGTAATTAATTTTAGTGCAAAAACAAAAATACCAATCATTTCATTTGCTTGTAATGGAGGCGGACCTACTGCGCCGGCGTATTGCCCCAGTTGGAATTATCCAAGCACATTGTACAGCAGCCAGACCGCCGTCAAAAGTGCGCTGGCCCAAATGGGATTCCATAACACGTATGCCCCCGGATGTGGATGGGAATATTCATGCAGTTCTGATTATACAAAGTGGATTTCGGCCAATGGTTGCAATCTGGGAGTATTTAGAACGCAAGCCATTCCATATAGTGTCAACACGACAAGTGGAATAAAATGGAAGTATAGGTATCAAACACCTGAACCTAACCCGGAAATACTTTCATATACTTGGCCAGCCGCAATATGGTGGGGCCCATACGTGCTCTGGTGGCACCAAGTATGGCCACAACCAAACGGACACGCAGGTTGCTAAAATGAAACATGCAAAAAGTGGGGCAGTCATTGCCCTGCTTTTACTTTTTTTGACGGCAGGGTGCATTTCGCCCATCCCCGATTCCATTAAGCACTGCTACACTAGTGGAAACTGGGTTCTAGATAATTTTTCAGTCCAGTTTTTCAATAATAATTGGGACTTCCAATGCGTTGAAAAAGTAGCTATCCAAGAACGAAACCACACACTCTGTTTCCACCTACATACGTCGGTAGATAGTATTTGCACGCAAGACTACTACGAAGCAGTCAACGACCCAACCGTGTGCGACAGAGAACTAGGCGGGATGGAGAACTGTAGACGATATTATGGAATTGACCAAAACAAGCCAAATTGAGAAGTCACCCGCTTCGTTTAAATCCAACCGAATTTATGTAGTTATATAGAGTGGGTTGAATTGAACACGTTTACCAAACACACTAAACCAAAAACGGCTAAAGATGCCATTATTCAAACGCTCGCGCAAACCTTCCCGCTTACGGCAAAGAAACTGCACCATCTCCTTGAACGCGAACAAGGAATGAATGTCACGTACCAAGCGGTGCACAAAGCGCTTCTAGAATTAGAAAATGAAAATATTGCCGCCAAACACGAAAAGGGATGGCAGCTCAATTCCACATGGTTAGACTCGCAAGAAAACTTTATTCGATAAACGAGGCAGAAATACTCCGGAAACAAAAACAAATACAATATCGACTTGAACTATGATGGACCGCAGGTGTTTGAGTTTGATAACTTTACGGACTTTTGCGTGGAGACGGCGCATCTCGTTGCAAACCGCAAATTGTCCCCTGCTGGAAAACCAGCATACTTCGCTTTGCAATATGGGTGGTGGCCATTCAAATTCAAATTTGAACAACTCGAATTGTTATACAAGCTCGGCCGAAATGCGCTTCGTTCATTTTCAGTCATACAGAAAATAACGCCATTTGGAATCTGGATTCAAAAACAATATGACCGCGCTGGGGACCCTTATCGCTCATTACCAGTCGGAACAACTGTAAATATTCAGCAAGACATTTTCGTGCAAGAAGACTGGATTGCACAAGTCGAAATCTCCCCTGCAGGAATAAAACACATTAAACACTACTGGAATAATGGAAAAACCTCGAAGACTGCTATAAGGAATTTGGGCTCAAGGAAGAGCCAAAATTCCTTACAACCGTAAAAGTGACAAGAAATCCGGAATTAGCAAGATATATTATACAAGAAATGGAAAAGTACATGGAAGAGACAAAAAAACATACAAAATGAAGAAAATTGATTAAATAGATCAAACAGCAATTTCCAATATCCAGGTATGGGGTCTTAATCGTTATAAAGGAAAAAAATGCCTGTAATAGTATGTTTCAGACAGGAGTTGGAGTAAGTCAACATTCAGATAGCTCATCAGCAGGGCACGATGCATGTTTGAAAGCAATTTCTGAGATACCTAGTGATCCTTCTTTTATTCTAGTTTTTTCAACAATTGGTTATGAAAAAAATGACGGTTTTGCCAAAATTCTTGAATCAGTTTCTCTATTAACAAAGGGCAAAATACCAATAATTGGCGGAACAACATCTGGGTTTATGACAAATCAAGGTGTTTTTTCTCATGGCGTTGCGGTAATGGCAGTTTTTTCACCTGACTCAAAAATAACCGCATTATATGAAAATAATACTAAAGGAAATCCAAAAGCGGTTGCGGAAAAGGTTTCAGAAAAAATATTGGTAAATGATGATAAAAATTTTAAAAATAAATTCTTGGTCGAATTTATTTCTGGACCAACGATACCTCGTTTTCCAATCATTAATAGATTGAATTTTGTCAAATACAAAAAAATCGGATACATCCTAACAAAGGCAGGCATGCCAATTACATCAATGCTTGGATACGGCGTTGCAAAAGATGACATTATATTGACAGGAATTCGCGAAAAATGCCAAAGCTATGCGATTATCGGCGGATCCTGCATTGACGATGGAAAACTATTCGGTAATTTTCAGTTTTTTGGAAAACAAGTTCTAACTAATTCATTTGTAGGACTAGCAATACAGACAAATGATGACGTCGAAACAGATGGTTCATTGCATATGGAAAAAACTAACACCACCTTTAATGTAACTGCAACATCTGAAAATGGAACGGTAATTGACAAAATTGATGGAAGACCAGCATTTGAAGTATTTAAAGAAAAATTAAATTTAACAGCACTAGCTTTCAGAGACCAACATTTACTGTATCGAACAACACTATTTTATCCAATCTCCACATCAGAAAACATCGAATCATCAACTGCAATCGGGGCAGTATACGGCGACCACATATTGATTGGACATAAACTAATTAGCAACAAAATCGAACTACTCAATGCGTCTGGCCACCGCATCCTTGACATGAGTGAAAAATTAAAAAAAATTCTTTCACAAAAATCTGGAATGCTATATGTTTCAGCATGTGAAACTAGTTGTGAGGCAGTAGGCGCAAAAATTTACAAACAAAAAGAGATTATTGATAGCTTAAGACAATCTATGCCTTATTTGATTACATATTTTGGCGGAGAGCATTATTCAAAACCAAATGAAAGAATTAATGTGCGCACTCACTCGTTTAATGTGATAGCGGTGGGCTAATATGTACACATTTACAAAATACTCAAAAAAAATTGACAACAAGTTATTAGATTTATTTTATAGTTCTATTTTTCATGAACGAGATGAAATTGAATATGTGAAAGAACCGACATGGGTGTGGAGATATGACCAATTCAAAAAACATATAAAAATTATTACTGAAAATAAAAAAATTATTGGAACATTGGGCGCAATTCCACACAATGTGTCGTTTAAAGGTAATGAACACAAATTGGCAGTATTGGTCGACAATTGCATTGCTCCAGAAAAAAACGCGGATTTCGAAGTCGTCTTTGGAAAACTATTTGATTCGACTTTTCAGGAACTATCAAAAGAAAAATATGCAGCTGCAATCATATGGGACTATGAAAACAAATTTGAATTACACAAAAATTTCTATCTAGAAAAAGGATTCGTCCCACTTAAAGACATTAATTGGTCGATTGCCGGGATAGAATACAACTCGCAAAGCCCTAAGAAATGGCGAGGAAAAAATAAAACCGCAGTTAAATTACTTTATCATTTATTTCGACTTAGAAATCATTTTCTAATTCCAAAAAAACCATCAAAAACAAATGGAGAATTTACTGTCCGCGATGCCGGCGAAAAAGATATTGATAAAATAAGCAAATTTATTTCTCAACAAGAAAAAAATAATGAATATGTTTCAGTGTATACGGCAGATGACATTAGAAAACTGATAAAGAAAATTGGTTTGAGAATTCTTTTGGTAGAGAAAAAAGGGACAATTATTGGTTTTGCAAGCTACTTCATTTCACCGTGGACTGGCATGATGTATGGAAAACCTACCCAAAATGATTGGGAAAAATTTTACACTATTACGCTCGATGAATTTACGGTTATGAAAGAATACGAAAATACATCTGCATCATCACTTCTTTTGGAAAACATATTATCAAGGCGGTATGAGCACCCGGGAATTGGGTTAGAATTGAGTGGAATGGTTGTAGATTTGCTCGATAAAAAAGATGAATTTAAGAGTAGACTTTTTAGCAAATATGGATTTATTGAACCAGCATTTGACAAAGGACTTTTTTTGGTAAAGTTGTTTGATAAAAAATTTCCGTTTAACGAAGTAAGATCATGGCATATCCCAAATCGAATAATACTTTCACCAACACCGAGTGAGTTCCATGAAAAATAATCTAATAATAGGCGCTGGAATATCTGGCGTTTCAACTGCAACATATCTTGAAAAAAATGGATTTAAAGGAACGAAAATTATTGAAAAATCAGATAATATTGGCGGAAGAATTCAAACTATTAAAAGAGAAAACACAGTTGTAGAAGTTGGGGCGCAATATTTAGCGGCGACCGATGTTGAGGCACTAAAATTAGTTCGCGAAATCAACCCAAAACTAGTTTATCCTCATTCTGGAGTAAAGGCATCGTTTATTTATGATGGAAAAAAGAGCGGAGTGCCAATTAATTTATTTTTGAAAATTAACCCTCTAAAAACTATGCAAATTATTCGAGGAATCCTAAAAACAACTACAATCAACACTAAACAAGAGGAACTTTGCGAACAATATTTTCCAGAATGGTATATTGATAATTTTGGCGAAGATACCTTGTGGTTTTTTGGAGCGATTATCCAAGCAACCACAACGCCTTATGATAAAATATCCGCGTGGAACGGCATTAACGTTCTTCAAGCAATGTATTCCACACCTTATTCGGTGCACGGAGGACTAACAGAAATGATAAAAACAATTTCTAATCATCTCGACCAAACAAAAATAACCAATAATGAGGGCGTTAAAAAAATAGAAGTTGACGGAGATAAAGTTGCTGCAATTTTAACCACCAGTGGAAAAAAAATCAGCCAGTTTGATAATATTGTCAGTACAATTAATGCAAACCAATTGCGGAAAATAGTTCCAGATAAAAAATACAAATTACTTGACAAAGTATCCTATTCGACATGTTCATTTGTCTATATTGAAACTAAAAAACCTATTTTGAATTACAATGAAAATGTTGCTTTTTCTGATTTATCATCACCTATAATCTCGATACTAAATCGTTCGACTCAGAGCAAGTTTCAATATGGATTATTAACAATTGACCCAAAATTGTGCAGTTTATCTGATGAAAAACTTATTCGCAGAATTATTGATGAAGCATCACGCGCTCTCCCAATATCTGAAAATGAAATAATTTCAATAAAAGTGTTCAAATGGAAAAATGCGCTACCAATATTGAATCCGGAATTGCATCGCATCCAACCCGAATTACAAAAACTTCCACTCAAAAATTTATTTTTGGCAGGAGATTACACCACCTTTCCATCGATGGAAGGCGCAGTGGTAAGTGCGAAACAAACAGTACAAAAAATTGTTAATTCTGTTCCGGCGTGGACAAAATAGTTACAATTTTTCGTCGTGTATTTTCTATTTCAATGTCTAATAAGCCCAAGTTGGCCAGCGAAGGAATCATCACGATTAACCCCATCTCGCGTGAAACAGGTGCGATGATAATAGTATTTTCAGATAGCTCCATATTCAATCGTTCAAGTTTATAGTCGTAGAATTTCCCAATAGTATCAAACAAATCATTCGTCGTTTCTAAAATTAGTTTGAATAATCCCACGTTCTTAATTTTCTGGTTAACAGGAACCACTCCACCAAGTCCTTTCTTTGCCAGCATGCACGCGAGCACGTCTTCGAGTTTGAGTAAATTCTGCAGCTCGACCATGACGAGTTCGGTTTTGGTGGGCATACTGGTCTAAATCTTGACGTTGGAGATGTTAAACTTGTGGTGGCGCTTGAGGCGGAGGGAATAAGCCCCTACAGAGGCATAGGCGATGTCAAAGCCCAGGAAGGCGAGCAAATATTCGATGCCGAAGAAACCCAAGAGTACACACACAAGGACGGCAATTTTCATGACGAAGCGATACGTGAAGAAGAGCGTGACGTATTTACTCAATTTAGAATGCGAATCCACGTAGTCGTTTCCAATTTCGTCTAAAACTCCTGCTACTGTTAGAAAAACGAGCGGGCCCCAATAGAAGTCCACGACCTTGAAGAAATAGAGAATGGCCAGACCGGAAACGATTGCTAATGCCCCCACGTGAAAGCCAATGTTATCGACTTTGTTGCGGAATAACACCGCAAGGAAAATCGCCCCCAGGATAGTGGCAGAGGCAGGGGTCATGTACATCATGAAGACCCAAAAAATGGCAATAACGGGAGAAAGGAGAATGGCTGTTGATTTGGCAAACGTTTTTTCGTCAAACGCATCATCGATGTATTTAATGCCCCCGCCCAAAATCATGTAACCGGCGATGAAAAACGGGAATGATATCAAGGGGGAACTGAGAATTAGTTGCTCAGGAGTCATGTAGCATAGCCTCGACACTAGTAACTGGCACCTATTTCACTATAAACCCAGCCCGGCGCTTTCCTCAAATTTAACGCCTTGCGGACCAAGATTATAGTTAAGCGATGTTTTCTCGTGATCGGTGTAGCGCATCTTTCGAATGCGGAGGGTGCGAAACGCACTTTGTCCCACCACTAAATTTTCGAGCGTCATGACACCATCGGCGACAAATTCCGTTACGCCGTCCGCGGAAAGGCGTTGCAATCCTTCAGGGAGTTCGGATGTCATTAAAACGGTGCACTGAAACTCCTTGAGCTTGTTCACTAAATTATACAAAATAATTTTCGTGACAATTTGTTCCGTGCGCGGAACCGGAGAAACGGTATCGGCGATTTTGATTAAGGACACTCCAACATCTTTCTGCAATTCGGACATCATCATCGAGTCCGTTAATGTGGTTAGCGAGTCAATGACAATGCGTTTAGGTTTGAATGTTTGAACAAGCTCATCCACTTTTTGCAAAAAATGATCTTCCTCTAAAACTTTGAAATAGACAACCTTCAGCATGTTCTTGTTTTCTAAATCAACTAATTTCCACCCATATTGCGAAGCGGCCTTCTGCAATTCTTCTTCGCTTTGCTCCGTGGAAATATACAAGCCTTTTTCTCCCAAGAGAGTGGCACCATTCACTAAATATTGCATGGCAAGCGTGGACTTTCCAGTTCCCGCGCCGCCGGAGAGTAAAACCAAATTGCCCTCGGGAAAGCCTCCATTGAGAGCCTTGTCTAAGCCTTGGATACCGGTCTTGCTGCGTTGCATGTCTATGCTATATTTTGGGGATATAAAAAGGAGACCCCGCCAAGCGGTAGCGTGGCTTTAAATCGTTGAAAAAGTAAATTATGTCTGTATGGTGCCTGATAAAGTGTTGTCCTTTTCTCCAGGCAGCACCCGTGTTCGGGACCGATTGCTAATCATTCTGAGTCAAGAATTCCCTCTCTCCACAAAAGAGTTGTTTAACCGTATTCGAAGGGATGGGCAAGAAGTGACGTATCAGGCAGTGCATAAAGTCGTCCAAGAACTAGTTCAGGAAAAAATAGTTGAAAAAGAAGGCAAAGGCGTTCGTTTAAGCAAAAACTGGATTAGCCAAGTAAAAGATTATGCCGTGGCTGTTGACATGATGTATACGAAGGGACATAATTACCATCTTCCAACTAAAATTGATAAGCCCGTCAAAATTGTAATCGAAGATCTGTCCACATATGTTACGTGGATGGCTGAAAATTTCAGAGATGGAAAATTTACTGGAGGAAAACCCGCGCCAATATTTGGAATGTTTTACCATGCGGTGTGGCCGCTCCGATTTAACTTCATGGATTTTGAGTTACTCCGACAAATGACAACTAACTGCCCAACCAAAGGAATTTCTGTTTGCGATATGCCACTAGATAAATGGATCTGCAAACATTACAAATTGGGCGGAGTTGCACAATTTAAGACTGGAATACAAATTGACCTTCAGGACGACTATTTTGCCAACGGGGAAATGGTCATTCGCGTGGAATTTTCTCCCGAAACCCGAAAATATATGGACAAAATCTACTCCAAAATTGGTGATTTGAAAGAACTTTTTAACTTTTATTTTCTAAATGAGAAAAAAAATGAATCAACTAGGATTGAAATCACTATCGAACGAAATCCAACGATGGCAAAAATGATTCAAAATCAAGTGGAGACTGCGTTAAGCGAACTGAGAGAAAAAAATGACCGCAAACATTAGCTCGACCCCTTCATCGGCGGAAAGAATTCTGAGATTCACGCGTGGAATTAACAGAAAAAATAAAGGATATTTCGGAGAGAAGTAGTGGAAATTATTCCACCGCTTGTTTCTCCACCCAGTCTTTCATCACGGCGTTGAGCACTAATTCAACGACCTGCTCTCCGTGGCCGTACCGTTTTTCGACTATTTTTCGAAAGGCTGAATCAATGTCCTTTTCCACGTCAACGATTAACACACCCATGCTAGTCAACCCCCTAACCTACTCACGCGCACGAAGACGAAGAGCATTTGCGAGGACCCGCGGCGCCGCCAATGAGAAAATTATTGAAAAGAATTTTTCCAAACAACCACGCGCGACTTCTCCATTTCGCCCACGCACACATCAACTAAACGTTGAGCGGGGAGTTTTTCCAATTGCTTTTCGAACGTGAGGGGTTCGCTCACGAGAAGCAGACCATTCGGTTTGACGAATTTTATCAAATCCATTTCCGGAAAACAATGCCACGCGTCGAAGCAAATGACAAGGTCGAATTTTTCGTCCGTGTCGAAATGGGAGGAAATAATGTATTCGATTCCTTTTTTCCGCGCGCTCAATGAGGATTCGGAAACGTCCACCCCTACTACACGCGTAAAGGACATGTTTTTCTCGGCGAGGAAGGACTCAAACCAGGCAGGGCCTATTCCTATGTCGAGGAGGGTTTGTTTGACGTGGGGGGAGATAAAGGGCTTGATATGGGGCCAGAGCTGCGTGTATTTGGCCTGCTGGATGGGGGGATAGTGTTGAGCGTAGTATTCGCCCGTATACGTGGCCATATACTCCCTTTTTCTCGCTAGATTTTTATAGAGTCCTCCCCCTAAACGTCTATTAACGAAGGTAAATACGGCAAAACGAGGGGATTGGAATGGACGCTAAACCGATTGACATTGAAGCGTATTTGACTGAAAAATCCGTTGAAATAAACAAGACGTTAGACAAAGTGGTCCCCCATCAAATCACTCTCGCATGGTTGGAGAAAACATTCGGCAACCCTTCGTACGGGTATGATTTGGAGAGTTTGCAAAAAAGTATTGTCGAACCCATGTGGAATTTGCTCGACCGCGGCGGAAAGCGGTGGAGACCGGCGTTGTTCTTGCTCAGTTTAGAAGCCGTGGGCGGGGACACGAAAAAATATTTTGACTATGTTGTGATTCCTGAAATTATTCACAACGGCTCGTTGATCGTGGATGATATTGAAGATAATTCTGAGTTGCGACGCGGAAAGCCGTGCCTGCACAAAATTTATGGAGTGGATGTGGCGATTAACGCGGGAAACGCCATGTATTTCATGCCCAGCGTCATGGTGATGAAGGACAAAACCATCACCGACACGCAAAAATTAGAAATATTAGATTTAATTACGAATGAATTGTTGCGCGTTCACGCCGGGCAAGGATTAGACATTTGGTGGCACCGCGGAAACAAGTATCTCATTCAAGAGAAAGAATATTTGCAGATGTGCGCATACAAAACGGGAACGCTCGCGCGCCTCGCTGCGAAATTGGGTGGAATACTAGGAAAAGGAACCCCGGACCAAATTGAAAAATTAGGACGATTTTCAGAAACGATTGGAGTGGCATTCCAAATCCAGGACGATATTTTGAATTTAGTAGGAGAAGAATTTGCCAAAGGAAAGGGAGTGGGGGAAGACATTCACGAAGGCAAGCGAACCATTATGGTATTACATGCTATTTCCAAAGCAACGGAAGCGGACAAGAAACGCTTGCTCGAGATTTTGAATGCGCACCCGGAAGATGAGAAGACTATTCATGAGGCGATTGCGATTATTCAAAAGTACAATGGAATTGAATACGGCCGCGCCAAGGCGAAGGAATTAGTCGAGAAATCATGGAAAGATGTGGAAAAAGTTCTCCCCGAGAGCGAAGCGAAGACTATTCTGCGTGCGTTTGCAACGTATCTCATCAACCGAAAAATATAGTCAGGTTCAAGTAAATTAGTTCACGAATTCAAACTCAGCTGGCGCTGGGTTTCATCCTTCGTGAAGTCGAACTCGTTCAAGGGTTTAATGACAAACGTACAATCGCCGGGGCGGAGAGCCATGCACTCGGATTCGACGCACTCGACGGGCGTATCAAAATATGCCGAATAAATGGCCGCGAGAATAGCACGCGTGTAATGGTCCACGGGACGCTGCGCTTTTCCTTGGAGGATGCGCGCTAATGGAGAGTGTGACACGACTACTACCGCACGCTTGTTCACTTCGTCAATTTGAATGTTTTTGGAAATACCCCACCCGGAGGCGCCGAAGAATGCCTGTGCCAAATCGAGGAATTTTTGTTTGGTGGCACCCGCTTGAAATTTGGGAATAAGTTTTTTGAGCGCGGAGGATTTGTACGCGTAATACACGGCTTTGTTAATCACCGGGTCGTCTAATTCGGAGAAGCCCAACAAAATATCCACGGGAACGATGACGAAGGGAATGTCCAACACATAAAAATTACTGTCTTTGAATCTCAGTTGAGAAGTGAAAATGAATTTATCAAAAAAATTGTTGAGGACCATACGTTATGCGTCCTCTTTCCAAATACTTTTTTTCACTGCGTGCACGGGCGGGTGAATTTTTTCTGTAGAGTTTTTTTCTTTAACTATTTTTTTTTCATGTGGGAGAGAATGAGTGGAATGGTGCGCGGGTTTAACGCCCATCATCTCATGCATGATGCGCAGGGTTTCCACTTCGTACGGCCACACAATTAATGCGTTTCCGAAGCGCTTGCTCATCACGTGTTTTTTTTCCACGAGTTTTTTCACGTGATACACGACACGTGAACTAAGGAGGCGTTTCTGTTCGCGGGTCGTGCAAGAATGTCCTAAAAATTCGGCGATTTCCAATGAAGAAGTGGGCCAGCGGGAACGCACGACGCGGAGGACGTTATTCTCCCAATCCGAAAGGGCGGGGAGAGGCGGGGAGGAAGAGGAAACGTCCGATAAATCAGGCATGCCTGAAAAGAACTGCGAAAGGGTTTGCGAGGGCATGTTTAATCGAAAAATGGCCCGCTATATAAGAGTTATTATTTTGGCATGCCAAAAAAAGAGGAATATGGGCATAGGAGAAAAGGGGCACTTAACCCCTCTTCGTCCTACTTGAAATTTTATATGTTTGATTCTTCCGACGCGTCGGCGGCAATGTCTATTTCGTCGAGGTCGTTCTGAATGTCGTCTAATTCATTTGTGGTTATGTCATTCGAACCCGTGCCGGTGCCGGATGATAATTCCTGGGCGAGTGACTGGCTCGTGGGAGCAGTTACTGCGCCGGTGGCACTTCCATCCGTGAGGGGGTTTGTCGTGGTTTGCGTGTTGGTACCCGTGCAGCCGGAAAGGGCAATAAGCACGAGACTCACCACAAACAATGCGGGAAGTAATTTCATGTGATTCATGAGTTGTTTCCTCCTGATCCGCTATTATCTTCATCCTCTTCATCATCGGAGTCGTCGTCATCTACGCGCCCGTCTGAATCGTCAGGAGCATCGTTGATGTCGTCAGAGCTGTCCATTCCGGAGTCATCTGTTTCGACTACCACATCGGCAGCAGGAACAGTGGTTTCCGTCAAGGCAAACACGTCTGCGACTTCACTCTCAACTACATCGGCGGCCGCGCTCACGTCGAGAACGTCTGCAGCGTATGCATCTAAGACATCGTCATCCGCGTCTTCACCTTGATTCTGATAGTGGTTAATCATCGCCACTAATCGCGTCATGGATTTAACGCCAATTTTACTCCAGCTGCGCAAGCGGTGAAGCTCGGCTCGCAACGCATTAGTGTTTCCGCCTTCATCGGATATTACGAAAGCGGCTTGAGCGGCCTTCGCAGCGTCGATGCGGGCATCCAATTGCGTGTTGATGCGGGTTAATTTATTGTAGACAGTTTCCATTCGAATTTTTGAGCCGGGGATGAGAACGTCTAATTCATCCATCTTGGATTTGATTCGCTTGAGAATGCTTTCCAGTTTCGTGGACACGCTTTCGGCGTTTGCAATCAAGCGCGTCGCGGTCGCGTTCAAATGTTCTTTTTTGTAGGCGCGAATTTTATCTTCAATTTCTTTCTGCTCGGCCGTTGTGAGAGAAGTTTTGTTCTCTAAGCGTTCCAAGAGCGCTTTCAACTCGGCGCGAACGGTTAAGTCAGCGTCGTCTGAACTCTCCACCGCTAAGCGGAGGCGAGCAATGAGTTTTTCGCGTCCTTCCAAATCGCGGGCGGCTAATCGCTTTTCGAGTTTGGCGATTGCCTTTGCTTTCTTCTCGGCGAGCTTGGCCAATTGTTCGGCGCGGCGCTCGGCGATTTTTGCTTCAATTTCAGCACGGACATCGTCGCTGTTGACGGAGCCGGTAGTGGTAATGGCGATTTTAGCTGAAACAACTTTCAACGATTTAATTCGTTCTTTTTCAGCTTCCCATTTTTCTTTCAGCTTTTCGCGTTCTTGTTCCATTTTTTCCTTTTCCAAAGCGGCCTTCTGCTGAGTTGTTAAGGCAGCAGTGGTTGTGAGACCGGGCAAATTACTCGAGCCTTCCTCCGCCACGACGAGACTTCCAAAAAGGAAGAAAATCGACGCGAGGGAAAGAAGGAGCGTGAGTGTTCGATTCATAAGTTCCTTCACCTCTCCATTTTGTACAATCCCCACACGGGGATGCATTACCCAAGAGAGGCGGAGCGAGATATATAAAGATGCTTTACAAACGCTTTATGGCTACGCATTATGCAATACGCTATACGTGAACACACGCCCATTTCGACGCTTCCCAAGGACTTGAGCGAGATTCACCTGGTGAGACCTATTTCGGCCAAAAAGATGGCCGCGGTGCTGGTGCAGTGCCCCAATATTTCATACGTGGGCGCGTCCTCGAGCGTGGAAAAAAGACTCGCGCCGAAAACACGCGACGTTTTGCAGAAGCATCGCATTCTTGTCAAACGGAATCACCGACCCGGACGTGCGTTAAACGTGGACTTGGAAAAGATTCGATTGATTGCGGATTTGAGAAAAGACTTTTTGAGTATGCGTGAAATTGAAGCGAAGACGGGCGTGCCGAAGAGTACGATTCATTATTTGCTCAAGAAAGCCAAGAGACAAAAAATACACAAGGGGAAGAATGTTATTTACGTTTGAGAAATAAGATAAAAAAATGAATCAATTGAATAATTTGAAAACCTCGTTCAATAAATTTTCATTTTTCCCTGCTTATCCATTTTGCGCACGCGCGCCTGCAATGCGTGAGTGAATGCGTCCACAATAATGTTTTCGGAAAGATACGGGGGCAAATTGAGTTGAGCCGCGCGCGCGTGGCCGCCGCACGTTCCGCTGTGTTCATGTGCCAGTGTGGGAAGGACTTTCATTGCGTCAAATTGCAGCACCGAATGCGCGCGACCAGAAACGCGGACCGCGCAAAACAATCCTTTTTCGCTGGGAAACAACCCCAACGCCACGTCCGCGCCCAATTGAATGAGCGCATTGGCCGAGCGGGAGTTGTGGTAAGGGGCATTCGCCGTCGCGAGGAGAAACTTTCCCACGCTCACTAGCTTTACTTGGCGCAAACTCTGGAAGGTGGAAACAACATCCTCCACATCCAGCGGGGGAATGGCACGCAGGGAGAGTTGTTCGTACGATTGCCCGGATTTTTCAAGGAGAAACGAGAACGTGGAAAATGTTTCAGCGGAAGCAACCGCAAAAGTGGCGGAGTCCGTAAGAATACCCATCGCGAGAGCGGAAGCCAGAGGTTTAGTAAATTCCGTATTCATTTCAATTCCAATTTGCGCGACCATCTGTGCGGTTGCCGCACTCGCGGGGCGGATAATTTTGATGAGTTTTCCAGAGAATTCATTGGAAGAAGGATTGTGATGGTCCAAAATAATTATTTTTCCGGAAAATTTTTTCAAAGCGCTTTCCAGCTCACCTGCTTGCGCAGGGGAACGGAAGTCGACGCACACCACGGCGTCAAATGATTCTAACGAATCAATGAGTTTGGGTTGAATAGCGAATGATGAAGTCCGTTGAGCGTAGGAATCGTTTAATTTCTCACACACGCCCCAGGTTGCGCGTGTTTTCTGTCCTAAAATGTGCGCAAGTCTGTATGCAGAAGAAAGCGTGTCCATATCCGGCCGCGCGTGCGAGAGAAAAAGAACCCGTTTTCCTGCAAGTTCGCGCACGAGCATTTCGGCTTCGCGATAAAATGTTCCACGCATGCGTGGAGACTGGTTTTGGAGAATAAAATGATTCTGGCCCTAGGCCAGCAAAAAAATAGAAAGTAGTTACGAATTGAATTTACTGCTTAGGCTTCGCAGCGGTTTCAATTTCCGATTTGAGGGTGTTG
Source organism: uncultured archaeon (assembly GCA_964524375.1). Taxonomy (GTDB): domain Archaea; phylum Iainarchaeota; class Iainarchaeia; order Iainarchaeales; family VGJJ01; genus VGJJ01. The sequence continues at coordinate 25,443 of CAZGES010000003.1, read as the reverse complement.
AGTTTGTCCACAAGATTTTTCTCTTGCTTTTCCATCGTCTTCAAACGCAATTCGGTGCTTTCCTTCTGCTCTTCCAATTCTTTCTTCACTTCTTTCGTATCGCGCGAAACGAGAATGGCTCCGGCAGCTTTGTAGACTTTACTTTCTTTCGTATTTTCCAATTCTTTGAGCGAGAGTTCAAGACCATTGATGTTGGCCTGCATCTGCTGCTTCTGCATGGAAACCGACATGAGCATTTGTCGCTGTTTCTCAAATTCGTTGACCATTTCTCGAATGTCTTGTTGTGCCATGTGTTTTCATTCTCCTTAGTGTTTTAACGATTGCAAATAACTGACTAACTTTCCATACGTGTCCTGCGAGGCTTTCACGTATGTGGAGTCGGTTCCTATACTAGTAATCTCCAGGCGACTGTTTTTAACGGTAAGGGTGGTGCGCGCGCGTTTTTCATGCGTGGAACGTGTTTCGGGCGCAAGAGCGTCTGCCACCGCGCGGGCTTGCTTCGCGGATGAAAATGATTTAATTGTTTTTTTAGTAAGCATGCGTGTCATGCATCCTTCAACTGTTTAACGAGCGATGACGCGCTTTTCCACAGGGGCGCGGACTTTGTAAAAAACTTTATTACCGCAATTAGGGCAGCGAATTAACCCTACAGGCAATTGGTCCAAGACTTGCAAACACTTGTTGCATTTGTACGCCATGGTTTACGCCTCCTCGGGTGTTTCCATTTTCTTTGAATCGTCGTCTGTCATTTCGGCTTTGGGTGAATTCTTCTTGCTTTTCTTAGAAGGTTTCTCTTCCATCAACGAATCAATTTTTTCTTCGTCCGTTAACTCAACCTTCTTCGCGGGGCGAACAATGGGCTGAACGTTTGAATCCACCATCGCCGAAAGTTCGGGAGTGAATGTGCGCGCGTCCACCATCTTTGAAATGATTCCGCCGGAAAGAGTTTGAGGATAGAATGCTCCACCCGCAGACTTGGTGTTGCACTTGTAACACATGAAAATTCCAGTCGAGATGCGTTGAACTTTCTCGAAACCGCACTTGGGGCAGGTGTGCTGGCGGCGCTGCTTCTCTTCAACGGCTTCGTAACGCTTTTTGACGGATACTCCGTATCGGGCACCGAATCGCGCCGTGTGTCGTCTGGTTTTATTGGCCATAGTGTTTTTTCCCCTTTCAATAAACTGTAAATCAGCGGGTTATAGGTAAAACCGCCGAAAAACTCTTTTAAACCTGCCCAGTGGACTCCCGTGAATGGAGAGGGAAAACCCCCTCCAAATGGGAAATAACCCTGGTTTATCCTTTCAGCAACTTTCTCAGCATTTTAGCGTTCTTCAGACCCATTTCCACAGACTTGTCTAATTCGTCCATGGTGAAGGAGCCGGAGCCGCCTTTTTGAAACGCGGTGAGAACGCCTTTTTCGGTTCCGCCGAAAGAAAATCGGGCGGTCATCGCCTTTTCTTCTCCCAAGTCAGCGTCCGAAAGCAAGTGTCCGCCGACTTTGTAAATGGTCGAAAGAAGGGGCTGGTTGGCCATTTTCAACATGCCATCGTATTCTCCGTACTGAATGACATTGTCTTCCACTTTCGACAAGCGCGTGGTGTTCAGCGCGGCGAGCGCAGCCATGGAGGCAGCGTCGAACAAGTTACCATCATCGTTGACTGCATACACGTCAATGAACAATGACAAAACTTTTTCTCCTTCCACTAAACATAGCGCGTTCAAATCCACGGCGTGTGATTCGCGGATTGCGCGATCCACTACGCGAGAGAGTTCCACTTCGTGCGTGGAGGGCGGACCCACTTCGTTGAGCGGTGACGCTAACGGAGTTAATTCTGCACCCACCGAAATACTTCCTTCGTCAGGAGAATCCGGATACGGCGTGCCAACGGAAAACTTTGTTCCGGCGATAACGTCGGTTTTTCCTACGCGAACCCGCGCAGAACCATTTGCGTTTTCACTCACGTTGGTTTGCACGTCTACGCTTCGGTATTCGTCAAACGCACGATTGCTCACGCGCTTTCCTGTCTTCAACGATTCTAAGACTTTGTTTCGTTGCAATTCCATCAAAATATCCATGTGTCCCATAGTTTTTTCACCTCATTTTTCTCCATGTTTCAACTATTCTTTTCCTTTGTCGTACGCTTCGTGTTCGGCGTCGGCATTTTCTTCTTCCAATTCAGCATTCTCCGTGTAATCGGAGGAATCGAAGGACATGGGGTCCTTCGTCTTCATGGAAACACGCTCGTTCACGCGCTCATCATCGAAGTGCATCTTTCCTTCCGAGGACATGAATTCTTCCATGCCGGGAACTTGGACGGGCTTCTTGTTTTCGAACGATTCTTTGAGTGCTTTCTTCTGCAACTCATAGACTTTCTCCACGTTCTCCGCGGCGGTTTTCATTAACGCAGCGAAATCATCGGGAGTGATTTCTCCATCCATTTGCAACAAGGTAACATCCTTCGTGTTAGGAAGGAATGCCACGGCCATGTCAACTGCATCCGGAGCGTCTTCTTCGTGTTTGTTCAAATCAACAATCCACTTTCCATCGGCTCGTCCTACTGTAATACCGGAAACCATGTCGCGCATGGGAATTCCTGCATCGGCCACCGCAACGGCTGCGGCTGTCAAGCACGCAATTCGTGTTCCTGCGTTTGCGTCCAAGACTTCGACGAAAATATCAATCGCCGTGTTGGGAAATCGTTCCAAGAAAATGGCTTTTTCTAAAGCTTCTCCGGAAACTTTTGAAATTTCTGTTTCGCGTCGACCGGGGCGAGGATTCTTTCGCTCGGTTACCGAGAACGCGGCCATTCGGTATGTGTAACGCACAATCGCGCGATAGGGATTAGCCTGGTGCTTGGGCAACACTTCGCGCGGTCCGTTGACGGAGACTAATACTTTATTTTGTCCCCATTCAAGATAACACGAACCGTCTGCGTTGGGTAAAACGCCCGCTTGAATTTTGATATTGCGCAAGTCGTTGATTCCGCGACCATCGACACGCTTTCCTTTCGAGTCAACCCACCAGAGTTTCTCGTCTTTACCGGCTTTTTTTGCCTTGGTTTCTTTTACATCTTTTGCCATGTTTTTTTCATCTCCATTTTCGTTTTTTTTTTTTACAACTGTTAAACTCCATATTCGCTATTCGAACATGGGGTCTTCATCTCCACGCACACGTGTTTCGCGTCGCGGCGCGTCTTCTCGCGGAAAACGCTTGCGTCGGTCGAAACCGGGTTTGTCAAAGTTGGATTTGTTTCCAAAATCATTTCCCACTTGAGGGTCATCGTACTGTTTTCCGAAGCGGGGCTTGGGAGTGTACGCTTCATCGTTTCGTTCTCCGCCGAAGCCTCGATTAAATGAAGGTCTCGGGCGAAAATCACGTGAGCGGTTGTCTCCAAATCCTCGATCGTTTCGCGGGGCGAAACCACGCTCGCCGTGTTCCATTCCTCCGCCCATACGATCTCTTCCACCGCCAAATCCACCGGAGCGAGGAGGCCCTCTCGAAGGTCCGCGTCCGAATCCTCGGTCGCCTCCGCCAAACCCACCGCTGCGTTCACGTCCTCCACCAAATCCACCTCGTGAACGATCGCCAAATCCTCCAGAGCGAGGGGGTCCTCGGCTAAAATTACCACGTGGACGGAATCCTCCTCCGCCACCGCGTCCGCCGAAGTCGCGTCCTCTACCGAAGCCGCCTCCGCCGCCTGTGTAACCTGATTCAAATGCATCTTCATTGCTCGGCCCCTTCGTGTCGGGCATTCCCGTGCCTGTTTTCGCTGCGAGGAAGCACTGTATGTCGTGCGTCAAATTCTCCGCGTGAGAATATTCTTCAATTCGCAAAATGGTTTCTGCAGCCACCGCAGCGTTTCCGCCGTGAATCCACACCAACCCATTTCGCCCCACCATGATGTTTGAACCTGTTCCGTTTTTCACGGCGTTCAGCATGGAAGCGTTCTTTCCAATGATTCGCGGAACTTTTACCGGAGTCACGGAAACAACTTCCCCATCGCTCAACGGACGAACCATCCCTAAATCGGCTTCGTTCATTTCATTGACTTTCACAATCTTCGCGGAGATAACGGAACCCACTTTCAGGGGTTCGCGCATGTCCTTGTTGGAAACGAAGCTCGTGTAGAATGAATTAATTTCAATATCATACCCGGCGAACTTTTCGTTTTTCACGACGCCAATCACCACATCATTCTCGATGGGCAAATACCGGCCGCGCAACGGTACCACAGACACGCGGTCGTCGCTCTCATTCTTTATTCCGAGACAGTCGGAAAATATTTTTCCATCGCGCGCAAAGGTGTGCACGCCAATCTGCTTGCTTTCGTCCGTGAGCAATTCTCCCGGAACAACGATTTCTTTACTCATAGGTTTTTCACTCCCTCTTTCGATTAGTGTCATTTTTTTCTCGTTTGTTTCTTTGGTTTTGGTTTTTTCGTTTTTCATTATTTTTTCCTTTTTTTTATTTTCAATTTCTTGCTTGCATTTTATTATTTTGGTGCATCGTGCAATGCTTATGCACTCGCTTTGTTCTCCAACAGTTTTGTCACGACTTCCCCGTGCGTGGCGTGATTGAGTTTTTCAAACAACTCTTGTTTCATTCCGCCGGGAATTTCTACGACTGCGATGAGGCTTCCATCATTCTGCCATTCTTGACTTTTCATTCCGTACTTGTGTAACACATTCAGCGCTTGCGCGGTGTACATCACGGGCACGCGCACCGCGACTTGGACCTTTTCCATGGAAATAGGCAAGAGGGCGCGCAGCTTGGGAAGGATATCATTTACTTGCGTAGGAATGTCCTTAAATTCATCAACCTGGATTTTGAGCTCCGCGAGGGCGTTTTCAATACGCAACGGGGGGTGCGGGGCTCCCGTTTGGGGATTCATGGCGTTTTTGGAGATAAATTCCACGATGGCTTTGCGCTTTTCCTCTTTGAGGGCGCGGCGCTGTTCGGTGGTGAGTTGGACTTCCCCGTCCTTGACTATTTTGAGGGCGATTTGCCTAACATCCGTTGTGCCAAATGCTTTGAGGATTTTTTCCTCGGTTTGGCGCTCGCTTTTTTTGGCGTCTTCGTAAATATCATCGGTTGCGAGAAGGTCGTCCATGTTCACGGGCTGTCCTTTTTTGAGCTTGAGAGCTAAGTCCGGGTCGACGAGTATTTCAAAGTGCACGCCCGCGTGCACGTATTTTGCCACAATGGCATCTTCCAATTTTACCATAGATTTGTTCACTTCGTTTTCAAGCCCGCTCTTGTTTGCGTGGCGATTGGTTTGTTTTTTTCCGTTTAGAGGGCGTTGCCCGATTTTTTGATTATGGTTTTGTTTTGGCTCTTACTTTATTTTTTGACTTTCTTTTGATTGAACTTTTTCTAAAAGTTCATTTGCTTTCGGCAGCAGTCTTATCCGCTTTGGCGGTTCCCACTACGGCTTTCAACTCATTCTTGTCCATGCGCACGAACGCTTTGTCTTTGTCCACAAAGCCAAAGTCGACGCGGTCCAAGCTTAACTTTTGATTCTTAGGCAAGCCTTGTTCGAGAGCTCCGAATACCAATTTCACGGCTTGCTCGCGGGTTAAGTTTGATTGGAAGTTTTTCTCAAAAAACTCCATGGCTTCTTTTCGGCCGGCGCCAATAGCAACCGCCATGTACTCGGCTAACGCACCCGAGGGTTCGGTTTCGAATAATCGCGCGCCGGTTTCATCGACGCCGCCAATAATGAATGAAACTCCAAACGGGCGGGTTCCACCGTATTGTGTCACGGCTTGCATGTTTCCCGAAATGTCTTTTGAAAGTGTTTCAATGTGAATGGGCTCATCGTAATGCATGACGTTTTCTTGCGCACGCGCACGCGCGTCTTGAATAAGTCTTCGAGCGTCCCCCACTAATCCGGCGGAAACGGCACCAATGTGGTCGTCGATTTTGAATAATTTTTCAATGGAATCCGGAAGCATGAGTTTGCTGGTAACATTTTTGTCCGCGCCGAAAACGACACCATTCTTGTACACGCACGCGGCGCCAGTTGTTCCTTGTTGAACGATTTTTGACGCATACTCAACTTGGTATAATCGCCCATCCGGACTAAACATGGTGGCGGAACGGTCGTATGCAGCACTTTTTGCGGAACCAGGATACATGATAACTCACACTCGCTACGGGAACTCAACCCATTTTTTTCAGATTCTTAATTGGAACAATAACCTATGAAGTCGCTATTCCTTTTTAAAGATGGCTTTTTGATGACGGAACGAAAACGCTACTTCCCTTCGTAAAAACCCGGCCGAAGCGTTTTGAGCGTGCCGCTCGTGAGTTTGGTTCGCACCACGGCTTTTTTCCCGTTGAAATCCGAGAGCAGGGTGAGGGCGGAAATGATGGAATCTTTGGACGTGTGGGCGCAGCGCACGATACCCTTTCCCTGTTTGGAGTCGAAGACGATTAATTTGACGCGATGCAGCGGCAAACCGAGCACGCCGAAGCAGTGCAGCATGTGCTGCTTGAGGACTTTGGAAAACTCCTCTTTGGGAACGAAGGAAAGTCCTTCCACGGAGAGGGTGAATACAATATACCTTTTTTTTCCGCGCATGCTCAATGGAATCGTGGACACGGATTTCTTTTGCATCTTCATACACTCTCAACGCGTCTTCTCGTTAAAGAAACCATTGCACGCTCAACGCGGGAACGCCCAAATACCCCGCCCACGCGGCATTGTCCTCGTTTGACAAACGCTCATTCTCGTGCGAGGCAAAACTCGCCACCCCCAAAGGAATTTTGGATTTTTGCAAAAGCTGAGCGAGCTTGCGATACTCCTGCAACGAAGAAGAATCTTTCGACATGAACGCGCGCTGCAATTCTTTCAACGAAAACACGACACTTTTTCTTTCTTCAAAGGCTTTTCCCATCCAACCGAAATCAATGATGGGAGCGTTTCCGCGCGGCGCGACAAAAATAATTTTTACAGCACCCATTTTGAACACGTCAAACGAAGATTGCAAATTATGCAATTGCAAAATGACGGGGATTTTTTGCGAAGCGCAGCGTTGGATTTCTTCTCGGTTTGTTTGCGTCAAAAAAACCATTTTTTGGTGCTGAACAAAATTATCTTTCTGCGCCTCCGCAGCGCTCGTATACAAAATTCCTAATGGATTGGCTTCTCCCGCGGCGCCGGAAGGATACACAACATCAACAACTGATTGGAGGCGCATAAATGTATACGTTGAACGAGGAGTTTAATTGGATTTGGATATCAGCTCAATTTGGAAGGTCCCACACCCATCCATTCAATGGCTTTATCGGCAAGGAATTTTTTATTTTCAGGATTTTTGAGCGAGGACCCTATCCATGCTTTCACGTCCGTGTCCATGCCGGAGTTTTTTATCACAAAATCCAACGCATCGGCGAGCGCGTTTCCTAACACGCGCATGCGATAACCCCGCACCAATTCCTTTTGTTCGGATTTACGGTCATCAAAATTTCGAATTCGTTTACGCAGCTGTTCCAATTCTTCTTCGTGTGGTGGCGCATTCAAGCGTTTGATGAAAGAGGAAACGGTCTTTATCCACGCCTGATCAGCATTTATCATGAGATTAAATGCCAATTCGATTCCGCGTTTTTGATTTGGAAGACTTTCCAATCCCTCGCGGGGTTTATTGCGTGCACTCTCCCGCACTACTCGCTCATAGAATTCGGGCAGGTCAACAATGATTCCTTCTTCGAGACCAGCCGATAGTTCAATGGGTTCTGACAATAGTGATCGGCGTTGTCGAGGAGTCAATCGCCCAAAAATGAGTTGAGCCATGTTTTCAACGAACGCGCGCGCTTCTTTCACGGTGTGCGGATGAGATCTTTTCTGACGCACCATGCAATAAAGTGCAATCATGGGGAATATCAATTCGTTCCCCGGAATTTTATGCCAGAGCGCTGGGTGATTATGCAGTAACGTCGCGAAATTTCTATTGAACAATAGAAGGTCACGGGCTTCGTGAATGGATACTTTTTGATGCTGGACCGCCGCTAAATCTTGAATGTTACGCGCACTCGCAATGGTTTTGGCACCCATAAATGCGTTCGAACTAGGATAGTCTTTTTTTTTCAACCTGTTCAAATCCGGATAGATTTCCGACATGAAGAGGGATTGCCCTTTCGCTTTGTCTTTGGGAACATTCTTCCGACGCAACTGAATATAGAAACGAGCGCGGGGCGTGTGACGGCGTTCAATAGGCATTCAGAGGAGATGGATGCGTGGTAAATAATCCTTTGCTGTGAAGCAATCACTTGCTCTTTCGATCGTTGGCGCGCGCACCGGGGCGGACTTTTTCCGAACCGCGTGAACCAACCGGGTTGTGCAAGCCGCGAGATTTTTGTCCGGCGGAAGTTTTTCCTCGGAAGACGCGGCCACCGTGCTGGGGTTCCGCAATCCACTTCATGTCTTTGTCGGCGAGCACACTTGAATTGCGCGGGTCGACTAAAATAACTTCAAAATATTGATTCTTTCCGTCTTGACCCACTTTATACGAGTTCAAAACTTCCATGTTGGGGAAGTGTGTTTGAGCACGACCTTCGGCCATGACTTGCGCACTCTTTCTTCGTGTGGCGGAAGCAACTTGCATTCGTTTAGGTTTACGTGCGCGGCGCGGGCGAATGAATAATCCTCCGCCGCGTCGAATTCGAACACGCGCAACAACTATTCCGGGCTTGGCTTTGTATCCCAACGCGCGGGCGCGAATAATATTGTACGGTTTGTCCACGGGAACAACGGCCTTGTCCTCTTTGCGGTATTCCATCATTCGAGAGCGGAAAAGGGTACCATAATCCGTGTCTTCTGTTCTCTCGCGAGCCCATTCCTTCTGGATGGTTTCCGTTAAACGCTTGGCAAAGGTCATACTAAGCAAAAACGCTGGGTAAACGCTTTTAAACCGGTTCCCCGGGCGCCTAGTTTAGGGCAACCGAGTACGTTTGGGGCGTTGTTTGAGTGGTGTTTCCAAACGTGTCTTCTGCTACCACGTAATACTCAAACGTTCCTTGCTCAGTGACGGTGACAGTAGCTTGGCAGGTCATAATTTTCACCTTTTGAGCACAGGACTTGAGCACGGCACCCGCGTTGTACAATTCCACTCCATTCAAGGAGGAGATGTCATTCACGAGGGCAATAATGGTTACCTCTTGACCCACTTTAGGATTCTGAGGAGAGTGAGACACTGTTACTGTAGGACCGAGCGTGTCTCCTGTTTGGGTGGTGGAGACAACGTCTAAGTAGTATGATCCTTCTTCCGTGACCACACCACTCTTGGAGGTACGAACAATCTTGTATTCAACCGTTCCCTGCGACGCGGCGTCTAAGACGTAATTGCAGGGTGATTCATAACAACTTGTTTTGGCCCAATTACCAAACTGTCGAACCCATAATTCAAAGGAGAACTGCTGCTCCCAATTCAACTCATAGGGAGACATGACCGCGGCGGAAAAAGCCACGTTATCACCCGCTTTAGGCGCAGCAGGAGAAACCGTAATTTCAATTACGTTTTCGGGGAGCGTTTCATTGGGGTTAGGAGTAGTGACAACGGAATCATCGTTATTCGTTGTTTGATTGGTTACTGGCGCGGCCGATTGGACGCAGCCGGACAAAACGAGTCCGATGAAAAGCAAAATAGATATTCCGAGGATTTTAGGGTTCATGGTACCACTCCTATGCAGGGAGAAGACATTCAAGAGTATTTAAGACCCGCTTTTTCACGTTAAACAAGTGGCGGTTTTTAACCCAAATGTGGGGGTTTTGAGTATGAGCAACTCCGCATGCCAGCGATGCACGAAAGAAGCAGTTATCCGTCTAGCATACGGACCGCACGCCTTTTGTCAAGACCATTTTGAACAATTTTTTGAAAACCGCGTGAAACAATTCACCCGCGCGCAAAAAATGTTTAATGTAAACGAAAAAATTGCCGTGGCGGTGTCGGGAGGAAAAGACTCGGTGGTTGCGTTAAATTTAGTCAAACAAATCATGCCGCAAAATGAGATTGTGGGAATATCCATCGATGAAGGGATTGACGGGTACCGAAACAAAGCCATTGACGAAGCGGTGAAAAATTATGAACTATTGGATGTCGACTACAAAATTATTTCCCTGAAAAAAGAAATTGGAAATTCGATGCAAGAAATCGTGCAAAAAACACACGAAAACAAATGGAATGAAAACTCGTGCACGTTTTGCGGAGTGTTCCGGCGTAAGTACATCAACCAAGCGGCGCGCGAAATGGGCGCGGACAAACTTGTAACGGGACACAATTTAGATGATGAAGTGCAAAGCATCACAATGAACCTCTTTACAAGTCAAGTGGAACGCTTGTCACGCATGGGACCCAAAGTGGAGCACGTGAATGTGAAGGGGTGGGTGCCGCGCGTGAAACCATTGTACACGTCTCCCGAGGAAGAAGTGGAATTGTTCGCGCAAATGAAAAAATACCCCCACTACAATGAAATGTGCTGCCCGTTTTCACACGGAGCGGACCGAAACGTGTATCGCTTGATGACCGACCAGTTGGAAATGAAAAAGCCTGGAAGCAAATTCGCGATGATTAAATCATTCTTGGAGATGAAACCTTTACTGCAAAAAATGGAAACGGAAACCAATCTGCAGATGTGCGAGAGATGCGGCGATTTGAGTTCGCAACCCGTGTGCCAGGCGTGCAAATATGAAACACGCATCCGCGACGCGGGGGAATTGTCTCAAACCCTTTCGCCGGGGCAGATTAATGCGATGGGAAAACGCAAACCCGGAAACGGGCTGCCCATCTTGCAATAGCGCCGCCCAACGCTTTCCCTTAAATGGATTCCCGTGCCAATTCTAGTTATCCGGCCCCGTTGTCTATCGGCTAGGATGCCACCTTGACATGGTGGAGGGGGCAGTTCGATTCTGCCCGGGGCTATCCTTCAAATAACTCTTTTTGCCATCTCTCTTTTATTCCACCAAATGCCAATCGTGGTATGCCCAACCAGCAAGCCATCATTGAGAACATCCGCAAGCTCGAAAGCATGGGTTTGCACGGCGAAGAACTCATTACGCAGCTGGACCATTTGGGCATCCCGCGCTTTCAAGCCGAACGATGGGTTCGCGAAGCGCACCAAGCGCAAAACGCACCGTATTCGAATCAGCCAACTCCGCAAACGCGTGAACATGCACTCGCAGCACCGACCATTTCCTCAAGCACGTACGTTCCTCCTTCTCCGCCCGCACAACCTAGTGCGCCGCTCGCCACCGAAAAACTGTGGGAGAAAGGAATACTCGCAACCGTGGATGCACGTTTGGCGCAAATGGAACGATTGAAGAAAGAATTAGATGATGAAATGGAAAAACGAATTCAGGTGCATTATGATTCCATGGAAAAAAAATTAGAAGCACTGTTTGACGCGCAGCGACAATTATACAAATTCAAAATGGACGCGGAACTGAATGCGAAGACGAAGGAAGTGGAAGATATTCTGGACCAAAAAATTAATGACATTAAAACATTGAACCTCTCGACACAAGAAGACTTGCAGCGCATCAAGGGACAGAAAATGATTATTGAGGATTTGGCGAAGGATTTGGAGAACAAATCCATTGCATTGGACGCGACAAAAAAGGCCATTATTGATGACACGGGACAAAAATTGGAAGACTTGCAGGAGAAAGTGGATGAGTTAGTGAGCGAAACCGAATCCCGCATGAGAGAAGTGGAGAATCGCGCGACGAAAACACTTGAACTCGAAGAAAAAATTACATCCAATTTGAGTTCGCAGATGGAAGAGCAGGCCAACAAAATTGTCGAGGCAAAAGTGGAAGACTTGCGCATGGAAATCAAGAAAGAGATTATTGAACTCAAAAAATTGGGAGCGGATTTAGCATCGAAAGACATTCAGGGAGTGGTTGAAGAATTCAAAGAGATGAATGAAAAGATGGAGAAAACAAAAAAGGGAGTAGATGAACTCGTGGAGCAAAAAGCGAGAGAAGTAGACAAGATGATTGAAGACAAACTCGTCAACGTGGAAAAAATTGTCAATACAAAAATGGATTCGCTCGTAAGGGAAAAAGAACAATCATTCTCAAAAAAAGTGGACACGCAGTCCATGGACGTTAACTCGCTGAAAAAAGAATTAGCCCAAAAATTACTCGAAACGGAAACGCGCATGCAGGGACTGGACGGATTCCAACGCCAATTTTTGGAAACACTCAAAAAAAGCAACTTTGAACGGGAAGAATTAATGGGAATTCTCAAAAAGAAAATTGATTCGTTTGACGCGCGCGCGGATGAGAAGGTAGCGATTATCGATCAACGATTGAAACAATTGGACGCGGTCGTGGGAGAGTTGAGCGTGCTTCTATCACAATGGAAAGGACAGCAGGCGCAAAACACCGCGAATGCGAACGCGGCAGCTGACCACGCGGCGGAAGAGCAGAAAACAACCAAGAAAAGCGGGTTTAATCCATTCAAGAAATAACCCGCCAAAAGCCCCATTTTTAATCGTTTCCTGGCCATTTCCTTGAAGAAAGGCTAAAAGAACGGCTTTTTGATCGAACTTTTGCAAAAGTTCGGGCGCTTGGCGCAACGGTAGCGCGCTTCCATGGCATGGAAGAGGTTGGGGGTTCAAATCCCCCAGCGTCCACTGGCCAATAATATTGGTCAAATAAAAAGAGATGGGAAACCATTTCTTGTAGAGAAATGCGGATGTCGTATATCGGTAGTATTCGACCCTTCCAAGGTCGGGGGCTGGGTTCGACTCCCAGCATCCGCATTTATTCTTTTTTTAGAGCAGAAACGCCAGAGTAATACGCGCCCCACAAACCAATGTCATCGCCCAATTTTGTTGAGACGATGGGAGGGATAGGGTGGAGTGTGAATGGTTGAATTTCTTTTTCGGTTGGAATAACTTCAGCAAATTGCGACACGCCGACGCTGCCCATGATAATAATTTTTTGCACCGCGAAAACGTTCAACATTGTTCCTAAACCGTGTGCATTCGCGGCACGCGCCTGCGCAATAATTTTTTTTGCTTTTTCATCTCCGCTTTTTGCATGTGAAAAAACTTCTTCGGGAGATTTTCCGGACAAGGAATGAATACCTTTTCCGGAGGAAAATGAAAACCAACAGCCGCGATGGTTGAGCGCGCACGCGGGAGCAGTTGGTTGCGCGTCCAAAATCATGTGGCCAAATTCGCCCATTGTTCCTTCCACAACTTTTTGGTCCCAGACTAAACCGGCGCCCATTCCGGTACTGATGGCGAGCACGTAGAATGAATCCAGTCCCTTTCCTTGCCCGCGAAAAAACTCTGCGTTGACGGCGAGATTCAAATCATTTTCAATTTTTACGCGATTGGGAAACGCTTCGAGGAGGGGGTTGAGCGGCGTGGGAGAGAGAATACCCAGCGGACCGGAGTTGAGGAGGATATTTTCCTGAATCGGGCCCGGGAGACCAATAACGGTGCAATCCACATTCGATTTTTGGGCACCACTGCGAATTTCATTTGAAAGATTTTTGATTAATGAAACCAGCGCGGAAAAACCATTTTGTGTGCTTGGAATCGTTTTTTGAAAAAGAATTTTCTCGTTTTCAATCATCGCGCCGCGGATGGATGTTCCGCCGACATCAAAACATTCGATTAAAGACATTCTATTTCCTACGGCGAAATAAGCAAAATATTATCGCCGCGCAGAATAATTTTCCCGTATTTTGTCTTGGGCTGGCCGTTTTCCCAACTCTCGGCGTTTTCCATGACGATGTTCATGTGCACGTCAAATGCTTTCAACGAACCGCGGAAGGACCACCCTCCCTTCAGCTCGACTAAAACGTTTTTGCCAATGCTGTCGCTCAGCAAATCAAACGGGCGCGAGGCAGTGGGGGTATTCGTAGTCATGGTTTTCAGCTCCTAATAACAATACTAACATTACACTTTCATTTCTTCCATCCCTTTTCCAGAAGAGGATTTCTTTCCTCCGCCGAATAAGCGAGCGAAGAAACCGAAAATGGAACCGAAGAATCCGGAAGAGGATTTCTTTTCATCAAATTGCACCGGAAGACCGGCTAAGCGTGCGGCGAGTTTTTGCACTTCAATGGAAGACTTTGCTTGCGTGTTGCGCAGCATCACGGGAACGGCTTTGTCGCGTTGAAACGAATGTCTCATTTCATCATCGTAGGGAACGGTAGCGTACACGGGCAATTCCATCATGCGCGAAACTTCATCCTTTCCGATTTCGCCCTTTTCGAAACGAACCATGTTGAGCACAACACCCAAGGGCTTGTTTCCCAGTCGTTGAGCAACAATTTTTGTTTTCAACACATCCGCAATGCTCGGCGAGTCGGGCGTGGCGATGAGCAAACTTTCTTCCGTGGAAGCGATGGTGGCGAGAACACTTTTTTCAATTCCAGCAGGACCATCTAACAAAACAAAATCGAATTTGGGTTGAATGGTTTTGATAACCGTTGCCAATCTGTCTGCGTCTACTCTGCGGTAGTTTTCGAGTGATAATCCGGAGGGGATGAATTTCAACCCATTGGGGCCATCGTAAATAGCGTCTTGGATTCCCGCTTCTCCTAACAACACATCATGTAGGGTTATGGGAGAGGATTGCATTCCGAGTAAAAGAGAAAGATTTGCCATGGCAATGTCCGCGTCCACTAAACAAACGGACACGCCGCGCTGCGCAAGGGCAATACCGAGGTTGGCGCAAATAGACGTCTTTCCAACGCCACCCTTTCCTGAAACGATTGCTATACTTCGACCCATGCTGATTCCACCGAATAACCTACGGAATAACAACCTAAACGTGGTTTAGGCATTTAAAGGCACGCGTGAACAAAGGGGCAATCGGCTCATTAAGGTTAGTCCCCGTGCGCTTTCAAGAAGGATTCGATTTCTTTCGCCAAGACCTGCAACTCTACTCTTGTAAGGTCGCTCGCGGCGCGGACAATGTAAATTTTTCCATTAAAGGGAAAAATCATGAACCAATTCTCTTTGTCTTTCACAAGGATGGTTTCACTCTCGGGGAGTTCGGTCTTGATGTAATTGAACATTGCGGAACCAATAATGGCTTCCGAAAAATCATTCTCGTCCGTGGAAATGACAATGCTTCCGTTGGGGGAACAAATACAAATGGAATCCACCAAATGTTTTTTCTTCATGGATTGAACAAGCTCTTGAATGGACGTCGTGTTGAGTTCGAGTTTGTGGCGCGAGAGGAAAGTGTTCAACAATTTCATCTGTTCCTGCGGCGTGTGATTATCTTCCACATCCAACACGCGCTTCGTGACGCCGCGAACTAATCGTTTGACTTTTCCCATGACCATAATCCATTCACCTTCATTCCATTGTTAAACTAACGACCTTCAATCCCCGCCAAACCGAAACGCTTGAACAGCGATTCCTTGGACGCAGACTCAACTGCTTTCGCAGGACCCATTTTTTTGGATAAATTGGCATCAAATGAATCCTTCACGAGCGGCTTGAACTGTCCTTTCAAGATGGGTTTGGATAATTTAATTTTGGAGTTGAACGCGGTGACTAAATCGACTTGTTGTATTGACAAGTCAACCATGTCCAGCACGCCAAAATTGGAGAGAAAACCATTCATGACATGAACAAGGGCTTCGTCCCCCTGCAAGGTTTGTTGGAGGCCATAATACTCGTACACGGCACCCATGCCCTGTCCTTGGCGGTAAATGATAGCAGACTCTTCCACGCCATTCTCTCCGAATAAGGATTCAACCACATAGCCGGAAAAACCCGCCGCGGAGAGGTCATCCAAATCTTTCTTTGCGTCAAACGTCTTGACGCTTTTTCCAATAACACGGGTCACGCCTGCGGGTAAATTCATGGTTTATCACACGCTCAACGGTACCCTCAGGGCGCGGGCGTTATTAAGCATTGAGGGCGCGCGCAGGGGAAGGATGGCAACCAGACGCCACGCCGACGCGTACACTTAAAAAGCGTCCGCCACCAGACTTGTACGTTAAACACGAAGGTGTACCAAACATGTCTGAAATCAAATTTACCCACGTTGGACAACTCCGCGAAGGCGGATATGTGATGATCGACGGCTTCGTCTGCCAGATTAAGACGATGGAAAAGTCAAAACCCGGAAAGCACGGTGCGGCAAAAGCGCGAATAACCGCCAATGGATTGTTTGACAACCAAAAAAGAAACCTCATGGCACCCGTCCACGCGGATGCGGAAGTTCCCATTGTGGACCGAGGAAACGCGCAAGTGGTGGCAGTCATGGGCGGACAGATTCAGATTATGGACGTCGCCACGTATGAAACCCACAACGTTCCCAAACCCGCGGAATTGAAAGATTTGACGAGCGGGGACGAAGTAGAGTATTTGCGCTTCGGAACCAATTTGAAGATTTTGCGCAAACGCACCGCCACGACATAGTTGTCCTGTTTTGAAAAATTTTATAAAAAACGAGTTTCCACACGGCTAACCATATAAACACGAAAAAGGTGGGGTGGGAATGAATGTGGCATACACACCTGCAAAGACAATTTTTCTAATTAGTTTTCTTTTATTTGCTTCCAGTGGATGGGCGGCGACGTTGGACGTGTACACGCTCAAAGATATTTCCTTCCCAAACGTGTATGCGGGAAATAATGTTTTTGCCAATGTGACGATTGACAATAATTTATTTTTGACAAACCCTCAGCCTGGAGAAATGGTAACAACCACGATGCGCGATTCCAAAGGCGTTTCAGTCGCAGCATGGGGAGTGCGCACATTTTCACTCCCAGATTTTTCAAGCGGAGAAATTCAAACGATGCAAATTGACATTCAGCTCGCCAACAGCACTCCATTTTTGAATGAGGGGGAAACGTACACGCTGTATGCGACCATTGAACCTTTCGCAGGTGAAACCGAAACGAGCAATAATAGTGCATTCAAAACATTCACCGTGCTCGCGACGCCACAATCGTATTCGATTCCAGACTTTCCTGCCTGGATGAGCGTGCTCGTGTTTAGTATTATTTTTGGGTGGCTGTTTTTCAGCGCAAAAAAAGGCCGAAGTATATAAACAATGAACGATTTTGACGTGCATGAAGCCCCCCCGCTCCGCCGCGCCATTCCTTTTTTTGCTGGCAATCCTTTTTCTCGCAGCGAGCGGGCATGCGGTATTGCAATGCGCTGAAAATTTGGCGGGCGGAACAACCATTTTGCGATTGTCTGGACAGACGAATGCGCACGGAGAGTCAACAAGTCACATTCCGGCAGGGTACACGCTGCATGAGATTCGATGCCGCGAAACGACCGGCGTTTTAGTGGGACCAGGACAAAGCAACCCTGTCACATTGATGCGGCTTTCAAGCACAACCAATGCACACGGAGAAGAACCGGGACAGCCGATGGGGTATACTATTCCTATAGCGATGGGAGACAATAGCATTACTGGAACGATTAACGTGCGCGTGCGCAACACCGCCCTCGGACAAACGTGCGCTAACATTGGAGCCAGTTTTCCCTACACCGAAGTCGTGCGCTTGTCTTCGCTGACGAACGCGCACATGGAAATTCCGGGGCTGACGAATTATCCTATCATTATTTGCGCGGGATACGACCCCACAGGAGGAGCGGGACCGTACGTGCCGGAAGATTTAGTGCAAATTGACCCGCTAACGCACAACTTGCCGGGCGCATCACCCCCTGCGATTCCAAACCCGCCGCTCTCGTCTAACAATCCGGGAACAATAACCGTGCCGATGCGAGACATGGTATTTGGTTCAGCGGGATACGATGAAATGACCACGCTCCAGATTTCGGGAATATGCGACATGGCAGATGTGGCGTGCCAGAACATTGTGCCGACGGGAGCAGGATATGATAATGTGGAAGGAGAAATAACCAATTTCATCGCGACGGGAGCAACATTCATTGTTCCGGGATCGATGCGCGTAAATAAGTATGGTTCAGGAACTGCATTTGATACAATTTACACCGACCTCACTCTCACGCAGGGAATACCGGGACAATTTTTCCCAACGAATCTAGAAGATTTGCCGAGCGCCGTTACTTCATACCAATACAATTTCACGCCGGCCGCACTCAACATGACGCCGGGTAGCACATACAAATTTTTTACGATATCTTACCGCGCAGAATTTGATTACACATTATCCTCGCCCGCCATTGTCAATGGAATAGAAGAAGTGAGTTATCGCCGAAACAACATCCAGACATTTGTATTTGACGTCACAGCGCCAACCACACCACCCGTCACAGGAACGGCAGGCGATGTGTACGTGCTGAAAGACTTAGTCGTGCCGAACACTTTCCGAAGCGGAACCGTGTTTGCGGAAGTGACAATCGAAAATAGAAACACCGCACTCCCGCAATCGGAGAATGTGACTGTCAGCGTGCTCATCCGCGACTCGAAAGGGACAAAAGTAATCGGGTTTGACCCCGCCATCATTCCTGCAACATTAACCGTGCCGGGAGCAACAACCGTCATAACCATTCCACTGCAACCCCCCTGCGGCGCCACGACGGGAACAGTATGTACATTCAACGAAGGAGAAACGTATGCTATTTATGCGACGGTGCAACCATACGTGGATGGGACTCCAGTTCCATTCGACGAGAGCGAAACATTTACGGCAAACAACAACGGTTTCAAAACATTCACATCCTTTGAACCGCCGCAAGCAGTATCCATTCCGGATTTTCCCGCGTGGATGAGCATGTTCACATTGAGCATTGTTTTGGGATGGTTATTTTTTTCCGCGCGGAAAGAAAAATAAAAATTGAAAAATAGAATCTAAACTTTTTGGATGACGGGGAAAAAATTATTTCTTTTCTTTTTCTGCTTCAAACTTTGGAAACAAAACCATTCCTTTAACAACTTTCTTTCCGCTCAATGAGGGAGCAGAGTTGAGCGCGGAAAACAAGGGTTTGGAAAAACCAAATTGCGAACAAATTTTTTCACACGTTAGGGGAAGGGCGGGAGCGAGGAGGATGCTGAGCACACGGATGATTTCAATTTCCGTTGTTAAAAGTGATTCGACTTCCGCACGCTTTCCTTCTTTCATCAATTTCCACGGTTCCGTGTCGGCGATGAATTTGTTTCCGACCGCAGAAACTTTCATAGTGTGAGCAAGGGCGTTTTGAATGTCGTGAGAGAGGTATAAGCGATACGCTTCCTGCGCGGAGACGCGAGCCTGGTGAAGAACGGGTTCATTCAACACGGCAGCAGGGATTACTCCATTCGTGTATTTTTCCAACATGGATAACACACGGAAAACAAGATTTCCTAGCGAATCAGCCAACTCCGAATTGGCACGCTCCACGAGGTTTTTTTCCGAAAACGAAATATCATTTCCTAACGGGGCTTCGCGCAGCAAATAATAGCGCAGCGCCTCGATGCCGTATTTGGGAATAATTGCAAGGGGGTCCACCACATTTCCTAATGACTTGGACATTTTCACGCCATTTTCATCATTAATGAAACCGTGCACTAACACTTGCTTGGGCAACGCGATGTTGGCGCTCATCAGCATGGCGGGCCATAAAAGAGAGTGGAAGCGGTTGATGTCCATTCCAATCACGTGGACATCGGCGGGCCAATAGTCCAAATATTTTTTATCCGGGTAACCGCAGACGGTTAAATAGTTCACCAGGGCATCGCTCCACACGTAAATGGTGTGCTCTGGATTCATGGGCGTGGGAATGCCCCACTTAATGGATTTTCGCGAGAATGAAACATCACGCAAACCGTTTTTCATGAAATTTTCCATTTCTTTTTTTCTAAATTCGGGAAAAACGTTTCCGTTTGTTTGCGCGTACCATTCTTCCAACTTTTTTTGGTACGCTGACCACTTGAAAAAATAGCTTTCCTCTTTGACTTTCTTCAATTCTTTTCCGCAATGCTCATTCGGACAAAAACGCTTGCCGAGTTTTTCAACCGTGTCTTTCTCCATCCAGAATGTTTCGTCCGAAACGCAATACCACCCCTCATACAAGTCAGGATAGATATCATCGTTGTCCCACAGCGTTTGAAAAAAATGCTGCGCGGCTTTCACGTGATCTTTGTCGGTGGTGCGGACAAAACGATCGTAGGAAATGGATGCAAGGTCCATTAATTTTTGAAACTCTTGGGACATTTCATCCACAAATTGTTTGGGGGGAATGTTCGCGTGCTTGGCCGATTCGGCAATCTTTTCCCCGTGCTCGTCCGTGCCAACGGTAAACAAGACTTTCTCCCCATTCAAGCGGTGGACGCGCGCAATCACATCGGCGACGGTTTTTTCATAGACGTGGCCCATGTGCAACTTTGCATTGGGATAGTCAATCGCGCACGTGATAAAGAAACCTTTGGACATACACACGTTTAACGGGTAAAATGGATTAAAAACGGGCTAGTGTGGGGAGTTCAAAAACTAAAACACGCACAACCAGGGAGGGTTCGCTTCCCAAACTCAATTGGGTTAAGTACTGGCGGGGCGTTGAGTATAGACTCCTTTTACGTATCCAATACGAGCAGAATAGAATAGAAATAAGGTTGGGTTAATCGAAAATAGGTTGGGTCGAGTCCGGCGCTTTGCTTAGGACAGGGCTTTAAACCTCGAAAGACGTGAGCCATTTATGGAAGGGGAAGGATTTGGATACGAGGAAGCAAAGAGCTTCCACAAACCGGAAGAAACGGAAATCGCACAGACCCCGCTCAAAGGGGCGGCAAACCCATTCATCCCCAAATTTGAAGAATTTTTTTCTACGTTAGAATACAAAAAGAAAATTGAAAAATTGGCGCACGAATATCCGCAAAACAAATCGTTGATCGTGGATTACAACGATGTGGATTCGTTTGACTATCAACTCGCGGAAGAATTAATGGCTCACCCGGACTTGCTCATTGAAGCCGCGGAATTAGCGGTGCAAAAAATTGAAGTGCCGGTGTTACAGTTAGACAAATTTTCTCCCAATGTACGTTTTCGTGGATTGCCCAAAGACAAAACCCCCCTCGTGAGAGATATTTCCGCGCAACAATTGGGAAAACTGTTTGCCGTGGAAGGAGTTATTCGACAGGTTACTGAAGTGATGCCAAAATTGAAAAGCGCGACGTGGCGTTGCAAGCGGTGCGGAAACCAATACGTGTTAGAGCAAGATGGGCACCAGCAGCGCAAGCCGGCGTTTTGCAATTGCAAACATAGGGATTTTGAATTGGTTCCGGAAGAGAGTACATTCGTGGACTATCAAAAGATTCAGATTCAAGAACCGCTGGAAATGCTCAAAGGAAGCGAGCAAGCGGTGAATTTGGACGTGTACATTGAAGATGATTTTGTCAATCGTGTGTATCCGGGGAACCGCACGCAAATTACGGGAATTTTGAGATTGTATCCGCCGAACAAGGATAAGAAAAATGTGTACGGCCGTTATCTTGAAGCCATTCACTTAGAAGAAACCGAAAAAGAATTTGAGGATGTGACGATTAACGAGGAGGATGAGGAAAAAATTAAGGAGATTGCAAAAAATCCTAAGATTTATGAAATACTCATTCAATCCATTGCGCCAACCATTCACGGGCATGACATTGCCAAAGAATCCATTTCACTCCAATTATTTGGCGGCGTCAAAAAAACCCTCCCGGGAGATATGAAAATTCGCGGGAACATTCACGTGTTGTTAGTGGGCGACCCGGGAACGGGAAAGTCCATTTTGCTGCAGGCTACTGATAAGATTGCGCCGAAGAGTGTGTATGTTTCAGGAAAAGGGTCGAGCTCGGCGGGACTGACCGCCTCGGCTGTCAAAGATGACTTCGGCGAGGGTGGATGGACCCTCAAGGCAGGTGCACTCGTTCTTGCCAGCGGCGGAATGGTAATGGTGGATGAGTTTGATAAGATGGAACCGGAAGACCGGTCGGCGATGCACGAAGCGATGGAACAGGGAATGGTGAGCGTGGCAAAAGCGGGAATGGTGACGCGATTCAAAACGGACACGAGTGTTCTCGCGGCGGCCAATCCTAAACTCTCGCGCTTTGATAAATTCAAGCCATTCTTTGAACAAATTGATTTGCCCCCATCCTTAATTTCACGATTTGATTTGTTTTTCATGATTCACGATACGTTGAACAAGGAACGAGATGAAATGATTGCGGCGCACATTTTGTCCTCGCACAAGGTGGGGGAGCAAATGTTACAAATGCAGCGCGCGGGAAAGAAAGGATACACGGAAGAAATGCTCCGCATGGAAGAAAAAGTCACGCCGATTATTGACACGGAACTCTTGAGAAAATACATCTCCTACTCGCGCCAGCGCGTGTTCCCCATTTTGAGTTTAGAAGCCACGCAAATGATACAAGATTTTTATGTGGGGCTGCGCGACCAAGGAAGACAGGCTGGAAGCTACTCCGCGACGGCGAGACAATTGGAAGGACTCGTACGATTGGCGGAAGCGAGTGCACGCGTGCGATTGAGTGATGAAGTTTTACAGGAGGATGCAGAACGCGCCATGCGCCTCGTACGAGCGTCGTTGGAAGATGTGGTGAAGGACCCGGAGACGGGAAGAATTGACATTGACATCGTTACAAGTGGGCAAACACAATCCTCGCGCGACCACATGCGCACAATCACGGATATTATTAGAGCAAAGAGCAAGGAAATGGACAAGGTCCCCATTCAAGATGTGGTGGCAGAAGCACTTTCACGCGGAATTGAAGAAGAAAAGGTGCGCGAACTCATCACCAAACTCAAGAAAGCGGGAGATATTTACGAACCCTCGCACGGCTTCCTGAAAGCGATGTGAGCATGTTAATAAACATGAAAACCGCACGGTTTGAATGACATCGAACCGAAAGCCGCGAAGACTCCAATCCAATCGCTCCGGACCTAAATCACCCGATGAACAAATGGTTCAAACGTACCGACACGCCGCACGATGGGGAAGAAAATTCAATGAGAGTGTAAAGGACCCCATCGAAGGAAAATGGACGAAAGAACAGCGAAGAATCAAAGAAAACGAATGGAGGCACGCCATGGACTCCGAATTAAAACAGGCGAGAACATTTTTAGCCGCAGTAAATATTGAGCGAAAAAAACGCGGAAAAAAACCATTGACGTTCAACGAATTAGAAGAACTCATCCGAGAAAGAGAGTGAAAAGACGATGCCAACCCCCCGACGACGAAAAACAAATCCTCCAAGAAGAAATTCAGCGCGTTTTGGAGGAGAGGGAAATACTCGGCCGAGAGCGTATGTAAAACTGGCCAACGCCAAAGCGATGCTGGACGAACATATTGAGATTGCAAAAATTTGGAAGAAAAAGATGAATGGCAATTCAGACCCCAAAATCAAGAAAGAACTGCTTGGAATAATGGCGAGCGCGCAAAAATACCTCCGCGTGATTAACGCGGACCGCGTTCGAAATGGAAAGAATGCGATACTCATCGAAAATTTATTTCCACCCATCAAGAGGAGATAGCATGCCGCGCCCACTCAAACGGTTTATTCAAAAGTGGATTATTTCACGGCGCGCGCAAAAACCTATTTCCATTCCAGAGGCGCAAACAAAACTTCAACGGCCGGTGCATGGCGCGCATGAGGCAGTGCGGCAAAACCTGAACACGCCGCGCGCGAACGAAACAGCGAATACGATGTTTGGACGCATACGCTCAACGAATCACCGCTTCGCACTCACGCGCGCATTCCGCGCGGCGGGAATATTTGGAAATGAAACACGAAACGCATTAGTAAATGCGCGCACATGGAGAGAAGTGGAACAACGCATTGGAAAGAAACGCGCGGAAATGATGCAGCGCGTGTACACGCAAAGCATGGGAGCGGCGCTCGAAGCAGGGAAAGGAATTTTTGTGGAAGGAGAAGCGCGCGCAATGAAAAGTGAAACAGGAAGAAAAGAGCCTGTTCAGAGGCCGGTCTATGGAAGAATTATTCAAGGACGCTTTGGAAACCTGAACAAAAAACGAGCGGCCTGACCAACCATTAAAAGCCCTTGACGCGTTCTTAGACGCATGGACACAAGACTCATTGCCCAGCTCGCGGGGTATTTTTTGATTGTCAATTTGCTTGGACTGTTTGTGGGGCATTATTTGATTCTGCAGGACGTTCAACCGACTATCATCAATGATGACCCGAATGATGTGGTGAATTCATTTGGACTTTTAGGATACATGCTCGTGGGAACGCTTGTCATTCTCGCAGCGATTAAATTTTTCCCGGACAAAGTATTGTATTGGTTCCTCAAGGGATTGGAGGCCATGGCCCTGCTCTTTAGTACGGTTATTGTGATGATTGCATTTCTCCCGGAAGAATTCGCCATATTTTTAGCGTTTGTCATTATTGTCATTCGAATATTTTTCCCGCAATACTTGATTTGGAGAAACGTTTCTTCTACACTTGCCACGGTGGGAGTGGGCGCGCTATTAGGAGCGAGCATTGGCGTGTGGCCGGTGATTGTATTTTTGGTTTTGTTAGCCGTGTATGATTACGTCGCCGTGTTTAGAACCAAACACATGGTGACGATGGCCAAAGCGGTGGCGAAAAAAAATTTGAGTTTCACGTTTGCGCTTCCAACCAGTAAGCACCAATTTGAATTAGGCACGGGAGATTTGGTCATGCCGCTTGTCTTCAGCGTGGCCATTTTAGGAGAATCATTAGACGCTGGATGGATTTGGCCGTATGCGGTCATACCTTCCCTCGCTGTGCTGTTAGCATCGTTTGCAGGACTGGCCTTTACACTCGATTACGGGAGCAAGAATGTGGGAAAAGCCCTCCCCGCGCTGCCCTTGCAAGTGGGGTTAATGGTCCTCATGTACGGGATTCTCAAAGCATCCGTGTTATTTGGATAAAAACCAACGCGACGTAGTATAGTATCATGACTTCCGGTGTGCGATTCGTATTCTCTCCCGCCTTGTATCCGCGCTCAACCATTGAAAACAAAATGGTCTTTGCGCACGGAAAACTCATGGAGCTCAAAACCCGCAATGGAGAAATAAGCCTGCGTGTGAAAGATGAAAAAGGAGAATGGGAAGGGTTCATTGAAGAAAGAAACGCCCCCGTGCTGAGTGAAAACATGAACGTGCGCGCGTATGGAATCATTTCCGCGCAGCCGGACGGAAGGAATGTGCTGGCGTGCAAGTGGATTCGAATGATTGATGAGCTGGAAAAGGAATTTTGTGTGAGACAAACGAGTATTGAGTGGGAGCGGTTGACGCAGGAACACGCGGGGTTGAATGAACTCAAACCATTCGTGAGACCGGAACCAAAACTCGTGAAAACGGAGATAAAAACCGTCAAACCCGCGGAAAACACGCCCAACGAGTTCATTTCCGCGGCGGAAATCAACGTGGAAAGGGAATACCTCTAACACGCCCTAGCGGACAAGGAAAGGGGAACATTCTAGGGTCTTTTTAAGGGTTTTTCAGCGTTTTACGTTATGGAACTGTCCTACGAGCAGATGCTCGACCGCCTCTACACGCTT
>CAZGES010000002.1:38682-60681 GCA_964524375.1 uncultured archaeon | reverse complement strand
GACGTGATGTGCAAAGATGGTGTGCGCGCCCGCATTAAGAGTGTGGCATTGTCTGCGAACAAAATCTCGCGACCGCAGCAAGCCGCTGTCCGAAGGATTTTGCACGCGGAAGCCGCAGAGTTTGCCGCCGCAACGGATTTCGAAGCCGTGCTAAATTTGTGCGCGACGAGCGACCCGATTGCGAAAGCCATTGACAAAGCTCGAAAAATTGCCCCGATGAAGCGCGTGGACGTGTTGAAAGTCACGCGCCTCGCGGAGTAACTAAGGAAGTGAACCATTCCCCATGTCTTTGGAAGAATGGTTCATTGTCTTTGTTGTCCTTGCACTTGTTTTAGTTCTCATTTTGCGCAAGGGATTGTTGAAACCCACTGCGGTGGCCACCGGACTCCTTACTGCGTTGTTTGTGGCGTGGCGCGGGGGATTAGGTTCTTTTTTTGCGATTATTTTATTCTTCTTAGTTGGAGAATTCGTGACACGCATGATTAGGAATAAGCACGCGGAAAAAAAACACGGAACACGCTCAACGAGTAACATTGTAGGGAATATCGGCCCGGCAATTATTGCGCTGGCGATTAATCCTACTCCTTTCAACGTGATGTTTTTTGCCTCCCTTGCAGCGGCGTTCGCCGATACATTGTCAAGTGAAATTGGCGTTCTCTCACGTGAACGGCCGCTGATGATTACCACGCTCAAACCTGTTGCACCGGGTACGGATGGAGGGGTTTCCACGCTTGGATTTGCCGGCGCCGCGTTAGGGGGAATTATTTTCGCGATTATTGGTTTCGCCGTAAGTGGGAGCATTTTCTTCGCGGCTATTTTGTTTGCCGCGGGAGTATTTGGTTCGGTTTTTGATAGTGTGCTGGGTGCTACCCTCCAAAACTGGGGATATTTGGACAATAATTTGGTTAATTTCATTTCCTCGCTGAGCGTGGGATTGTTTTTCGCGCTGATGTTTTAGGCAGGAACATTTCATTTCTTTTTTTTAAATAATTTTTTTATTTCGCTTGAATGGCGCCGTTTTCGTTTTTTGCAAGAGGATTTATTTTACTCTCGATTCCGCTTCCGAAGGATGCGCCCGCGGAGAAAAGCAAATCCATTAATGTGGGGGTGCGCTGCAAATAGTATACTAGGGTAGGTTTGCCGTCAATTTGTCCTAACGCAGCGGCTTTGGCAATGGCTTGTTCACGCGTTCCCAATTCGTCGATGAGGCCTACACTTAACGCTTGTCTTCCGGAGAGGATGCGTCCATCCAAGACTTCCGGGAACTTTACCGCGTTCAATTTTTCTCCGCGGAAGGATTGAACATCACTTTTGAACGCGTCAAAGGCTTCATCCACAATCGTTTGAAAGATGGCACGTTCTTCTTCCGTGAACTCGTTGAAGGGAGAACCCGCGTCTTTCAGTTCGCCTGTTTTGACGGTGTTCATTTTCACGCCGATCTTTTGCATCAACTCATCAAAGGAAGGGAGCATGGAAATCACGCCAATGCTTCCCGTTATAGAGTCGCCGTCCGCGAGAATGTAATCCGAGGACGCGGCAATGTAGTACGCTCCGCTCGCGCCCACTTCGCCAATCCAACTCACCACAGGCTTTTCGACTTCGCGAATTTTTGAAACAATCTGCTTGCTCGGAACAACGCCCCCGCCGCCGGAACTGATGTCGAGGAAAATAACACTAATCGCAGGGTCCGCGTCTGCGTCTTCGAGCGCGGCAATAACATCGGCGTAGCCTACACTATCTTTACTTGTCGCGGAGGAAATTTCTCCGTGAATGGGAATAACCGCGATTTCTCCCCCAGAAAGGAATGAAAAACGGCTTCCGGAGGAAGTGGTGTTGGTCGCGCTATTGGCGTTGGAGACGACTAAACCGCCAATGAGGAACATTACCACGTAAAAGATAAGCAAAAAGGCAAGGGCGAGCACTGCCCAATCGCGAAGTGAACGCGCGCGCTTTCGAGGAGGCTGCTGAGGGAGCGTTTCCGAGTATTCTTCATCCGACCACGGTGTTACGCGCGGGTCGTTTTCCACGCGGGGCTTGTTCCATGGTCCGGTTTGCTTGGGGGAAGTAGTCATGTGCCTGCCTCAATTCAACGATATACCATTAACGACACATTTCCTTTTAATGGGCTTTATCACTCTCAACGTGTATGGACCCGCTCTGGATTTACCTGTTCTTCACGGCGCTGCCGCTGTATATGGCCAACGCTTCTGCTATGGTTTTCGGCGGAAAGACGGCGATTGATGGGAATCGATATTGGAGCGATGGGCGACCGCTTTTTGGAAAAGGAAAAACGTGGAAGGGAACAGGGATGGGCGTGCTCATTGGAACATTCACGGGTTTTCTCCTCGAGTATTTTTTTCCCATGTTTGCGTTTCAAGTCTCGAATGAGTATGTGGCGTATGCATTCTTACTTTCACTTGGAGCGATTGTGGGAGATTTGGTGGGGAGTTTCATCAAGCGGCGAATGAACATTCAGCGCGGACAGCCTGCACATGTGTTAGACCAACTTGACTTTGTCGTGGGGGGAGTGCTTTTCAGCATTGCCATTTCCAAACCCGAGTGGACGGGACTCATTTTACTCAT
This sequence comes from uncultured archaeon, assembly GCA_964524375.1. Classification (GTDB taxonomy): domain Archaea; phylum Iainarchaeota; class Iainarchaeia; order Iainarchaeales; family VGJJ01; genus VGJJ01. Next base: position 58,098 of record CAZGES010000002.1, on the reverse strand, counting down.
CATGATTACGCCGTTCATGCATCTTGCATTCAACCGCTTAGCGTTCATGCTGAAAATAAAGAATGTGCCGTGGTAAACGGCTATATACTTCGAATTCATTGGTAAATCATGTCTAAGAGTCGACAACAACCAACCAGCGCGCCAAGTGGGGGACTCCCGCCAAACGACGCAACGCAGCCAAAGGGAATGGTATTCGTTCTCCCGTTCCAACGCGCGTAGTGGGAAAAGAAAAAGTTCGCGATGCGCAAGTTTTAGTTAATCACATTCGAACGCTCTATCAAACAGCAAACCCTCACTTGAGTGCGTTGCAAATCAATTTGATGATTGCGCATTAGCTTGGAATCATTAAAAAGAAGTAAATTTTAGTGTGGAACATGGTTTCATTTATTTTACGCCCAACCATACGAAAATTTTTGTTTCGATTTTTTGCCGTGTTTGCATTAGTGGAAGTCTTTCTCACTATTTTTCCGCCCATTCATTATCAGCAATGGCTCGCGTCATCCGTTGCGGGAGTGTTAGGACTTTCCTCGCAGGGGATTTTCATTTATGTGAATGGGTTTGCGTTTGAAATCAGCGCATTCTGCACGGGTTTGTCCACGTGGGGGTTGTGGTTAGGATTGTTGTATGGTTTTTCATTCCCGCGAGGAGTAAAAAAAATAAAATACGCGTTGTTTGGGCTGGGCGGAATTATTTTGGTGAACTTTTTTCGCTTGGTGGGAATTGTGTACGCGGGAACACATTATTCATTTGTGGCGGTGGACACGCTTCACACTCTCACGTGGTTTATCATGAGTGCGCTGGTTTTGGGTGCGTGGTATGCGCTGTTGAGCGTGCATTTGAAGACGCGCAACTCGGAAAAGATTGCGCAGTTTTTGCTGAATGGAAAATAAATCCGTTCAGATGACTTGCCCATTCTAGTGGTAAACTAATTGGTGTGCGCGTTTTCGTGCGCGTGCTCGTGATGCTTTTTGGGCGCGAGAACATGTTTAATAATTTCCTGAAACGCAGGTCGGGAAATGAGCACACCTAAGAGAATTCCAATAATTGTGGTGAGGGCGAATCCGGATAACTTTCCAATTCCGCTTCCTAACACAAATAAGGGGATGATGACCGCGATTCCTGTCGCGGCTGACGTTGCAACGATAAAGAATGCGCGCTTGGCCTTTGCCAGCCATCCTTTCTCATCCGTGTTTTCTTCACTCTCTCCCTGCAAAATTTCATCGGTCATGATGACTTCACTATCAACGCCTGTTCCCACCGCGGCGAGAATTCCAGCCATGGAGGCCAAGTCTAAGTTCCATTTCACGAGTGCGGCGAAGCCGAGAATCATCAGCACTTCCGACAAGCCCACGACTAACAAGGGGGCAACGACTTTCCACTTGCGGTAGCGGATGAAAACGATTAATGAAACGACGAGAAGGGAGAGCAAACCCATAATCCAAACGTTCGTCAAAAATTGTTCTCCGAGCGCAGGAGAAACGGTTTGCTTGTTAATCGCAATAATGGGAATGGGCAATGAACCGCTTTTCAACAGGATGCGCAAATCATCTAAACGCTGTTTGGCAATAGCTGCGTTGGGAGCGGTGCCTTGAATGACTAAAAATTGCAAGGGCTTGAGCTCTTCTTTCGTAGCGATGAAAGGGTCGTTGCCCGTAATGCTGGGCGAGAGTGCGATGGCGTCGCGCAGTCCTGAAACGTCAGCAATCCATGCGGTAGTAGTATTGACGGGAACTTTTACGATTGGAATAGTTGTTTGAGCGTCGAGAACTTGAACGAGCTCTTCACTTAACGTGGAGGGAACGATAATGGATTTCACACTCGAATCCGCGTTTTGAATAGTTGAGATCTGTTCGGCCGTGAATGCGTTTCCATCGAATGAAATCAAATCCAAATCGGCGTTGGTGAGAATCTCATTCACTGAAACATCGGAGGGTAATTCGCTTTGCAAATCAATTATTTTATCGTCCGCGGCGTGCAACGATGAAGGATACACAATGATGGCATTCGTGGGGCGGTCAATGAAGAAATACGTGTAGGCGCAACTCCACTCCGCTTCCGTGCCCGTGAAACCCGTTTGCGTACACTGGTGGAAGGCCGAATTGGAAAAGTGCTGCGCGGCTGAATCGGTGAGCAAGAAGGGGAGGGTCCACGCGTAACTATCTCCAATTCCGGTGGGGTGGGCGCCGTAGCCTTGCTGCGCGCTCTCTACCACTTGAACAATTTCTCCACCGTCAAAAATCATTTCACCATTCAAAAAAGATTCGAAGCGACCTTGCTTCAACAATAAGGATTGCAACTGCGACACCGCGGCGGGGTCAGTCTCCGCGACTTGAGCAAGGATGAGGGTGTTTCCCGTGTTGGACACTGTAACATCTTTGATTCCCGTGGGGTTCAAACGTTTCTCTACAATCAAGCGTATTTCACTCAACTGTTCAGATGTAGCGGGTTCGGCGAGCTGGAGTTGAAAGAGGGTGCCTCCTTCGAACTCGCTTCCCAATTTGAGATTGTGCTCCAACGCAAAACCATTGGTAAAATCGACGCGCACAACCGTGAGCAAACTAATGACCATGACGAGAGCCCACAGCCAGACTTTCCAACTTGAATACCATTTTTTGGTTGCCACGTTCAACTACCTTCCGTGATGTTTCCGTATTTCTTTTCCCAATACCACAACAAAATGGGCGCGTTGGTAAACCACGTCGCGACAATATCGCCGATCATTCCGAACAAAACAATGGCGGCGATTTCAAAAATAACGGTGATTTGAGCAAAGTATGAAACGACTAACATGACGAGCGCGGCGCCCATTACCGTAGAGGTGACGGTGAGTCCGGTGAGCAGGGTGTCATTGCAGCGCGCGAGGACGGATTTGTCTTTGCGCTTGAGTACGCGCGTCGTGAGTAAAATGTCCGTGTCAATGGAGAAGCCCACGAGCATCAACAGCGAGGCAACCGTGGAGAGTGTGAATGAAAATCCGAGCAACGTGGCTATGGCGACTGCGGTGAGCATGTCAAAGAGCGCGGCTTCCACGATTGCGAGAGAAGGAATGAATTCGCGGAAGAAAACGAAAACAACGATGGTAAGCAAAACAATGGATGCAATAGCAACTTGCAAGGAGTTAAGCAAAAAATCTTTTCCCACGGAAGGAGCAACTTCTTCTGTTGTAAAGGGAGTGGTTGTGGGCAGGTCAAACGTTGAAATGAGCGCGTCGCGAACACTTGCAGAAATGCGCTGCGATTCTTCATTAATGGCTTGCGCGGTCTGCGTGACTAACTCACTCACATTCGAGGAGGCGGGTGTTTTGTTCAACAATGCGAGCGCAGCCGACAAATCTTCCACCGCGGACGCGGGAGCGGTGTCTTTGTTTGTGAGTGCGCGGTCTAAGAGTGTGCGCGCATCACTCACATTTTTGGGTTCCGCATATTCAATGCGCGTGCTGCTTCCTAATGGAGAGGTGACGCTCGTGACTTTAACTTCGGAAATGTTGAGCGTGTTGGTAAGTAAATCCGTGACTTGTTTTTCATCGAGGTTTTCCGCACTCACAATGACACGCGTGCCGCCGATGAAGTCCAATCCTAAGGTGACTTTAGGATACACAAACAAGATGAAAAGAAAAATGAGGGTTAGCGCCGCGGGAAGGAGGATGAGACGTTTGTAGTTTTTATCGTACAATTTGAAAGCCATGAATGATCCCCTGAACAAGGAGTAAACGTTCCAAAAGCTTATAATTTGGCTTTTTCTCCACGGGTGTTGAATGGGGGGGGCGAAAAAGGGCGGTTTAACACGCCCATTGACACCTCTTCATTGCCCGAATAAAGGCATTTTATGGCGTTTCCCGCGAGGTTGTCCGGCGGGCTTTAAAACGACTCTTCTGCCCTTTCATGTAATGCAGTTCTACTCGATTGAAGCCCCCGAAAAGCTGATTGAAAGCGCTTTTACGCATGCACGGAAGCTTCCGCCCATGAAACGCGCACGAAATTCGGCGGTGCAAAACCGAAAGGAAAAAGTTGTGCGAAAGATGGAATCGTTTTACGAGTATTTGGACAAACAACTCGAACGAATGGAAGTGAGTGTGCCCAAGTTTGACACGCTGCATCCGTTTTATCAGGAATTATTGCCCGAAACGATGGATGTGGGGAAAATTAAGCAAGCGGCGTCGCAAATCGTGAGCGTGCGCCGACTTTTGAAAAGACAAATCATTGAAGGGAAACGCAACATGCACTCTCCCGCTACTGACGCCATTGCGCACATGCACGCCGCGAGCGCGAAATTTTTCGGCCGCTGTGCGAGCATTGTAAAAAGTTTGAAAAAAAATATTGAATTGTTGCAAAACGCGAATCAGATGATGAAAGAAGTTCCGGATGTTCGCGTGGACATGCCCACGCTCATCCTCGCAGGTTTCCCCAACACGGGAAAGACAACCATGTTGAAACGCTTGACGGGAAGCAAGGCGCAGATTGCTTCGTATCCGTTCACGACAAAGTCTTTACAATTGGGATATTTTTCGATGAAGTATCGCGAGTTGCAAGTGATGGACACGCCGGGTTTGCTTGACCGCGAAGATTCGAACTACAATCCTATTGAAAAGAAAGCCCTCGCGGCGTTGAGACATCTCGCAACCTGTTGCGTTTTTGTGGTTGACCCCACGCCCGCGTCCGGTTATACATTAGAAAAACAAATTCACTTATTCGAAAAATTGCAGAAACAATTTTCCGTTCCTTTCATTGTAGTGATTAACAAGTGCGACCTCGCCACGCCGGAACAATTAGAGGCCGCACAAACCACGTTTGGTGTGGATGCGGTGCGCGAGGGTGACGGAATGGAAAGCAATTTGAAAGACAAACTCTGGCGCGCGTTAGGGTTTGGCCGTTAGCAATTTCGAATTACCCCCGCCATTATATACTCTGCGTAATTATTCAAATTTGTGAAACAACTGCGATATAATTTTCCATTTGTGGTCATCGGAACCGTCGTCATGCTCGCCGCGGTTCTTGCTTTTTCCACGTTCAACAATCAAGGGCTAGCGATTGGCGGATCCGTCTCACGCTCGGACCTCTCAATGGACGTTTTGGAATCGTTGAAAGATTCATCTGTCGTGCGGTGGGTCGTTATGGATGTAAACCCTGTTCCTTTTCAAACCGAAGAATCGTTTTCATTTATTTTTCCTTTCGCAACCAATCCTAAAACATTCAACTTGACGCGCGAACGCGCGGAGTACGCGGACAATGGAGAAATGAAAACATGGGTGGGAAAAGATGTGGAAGATCCTTTGTCCACGGTCATTTTTGTTTGGAACAATGGATACGTGGCGGCGTCCTTTGTCACGGCTAAACGAAATGCAAACGGAGACTATCGCAACTATTCGATTAGTGCTCATTCGTCTCCCGGAAAAGGAATTGCCATTGAAAGCGATCCGACGAAGAGCCCGGTGTTAGGCGAAGACGCCATTGAACCGCCGGCTGAAGAGCCTGTCGCGAACGAAGAAACTTCTTCTTCGGAATCTAGCGACAGTGATAGTGGATCAATTACTGAAATCACTTCGGAAGATGCTTCTGTTCCTTCGAGTGAAACAATTGCAGAAACAACATCAACTACTGGAAAAAAACCAGCATTCTTTTCAACCAAATTATTTTCCATTCCAAAAGTGACGGCGGAATTTCAGGCGGTGCCGGTTGTGATTGACGTATTAGTGGCGTACACGCACACCGCCATGCTCCGCTTTGGAACCACTCCCCATCCGATTGAAACGGAAATTAATCTCTATGAGGCACAAACCAACAACGCGCTACTAGCCGGAAATACCAATACGCAGATTCGAGTCGTGTACAAATACGAAACAACCTTCACGGAAGGAAAAAAAATGCAACAAAATTTGGACCGACTCACGAGCAAACATGATAATTACATGGATGAAGTCCACGCCATACGCCACGCGCGCGGGGCGGATTTAGTCGTGTTACTCACGGGGCGATTGGATCATGATAGGGGGGGTATTGCCTGGATATTGTCGCCGAGCATGGTTTATTATGGAACCGTTTACATGAGGGGGTTTAGCGTTGTAACTTCGTGGCCGAACTTGTCCACTTTTCAGATTTTTCCTCACGAATTGGGCCACAACATGGGAATGGACCACGATCCCAGCCATGGTGGAGATGGATTTTTTTCCTACTCGCGCGGATACCATGATCCCAGTGAAATGTTTCGCACAATCATGGCGTACGATTGCCCCACCGTCCCGTGGTGTCCGTATATTGGATATTATTCGAATCCCAATACCCCTATCAATGGAAATAATATTGGGGGGCCGACGCAAAACAATGCACGGAACCTCACAACATCCTATGGGGGCAAAACGATTGCCAAACGACTTGCTGATAATGAAGGATCCGTCATCCTGCCAATGCCGCCCGAAAATCTTTCCGCTACCGATGGATTAGTCGCAGAAACAATCATCGTGTGGGATTCTTCTGAAAATTCTAGTAGTTATGACGTGTATCGCGATACTACCAAAATTGGAAACACGACTCAAACCATCTTCCACGACACCATGGCGATGCACGATGTCGTGTACACGTACTCGGTCAAAGGAGTGGACATGGACAATGCTACCAGCTCTTTTTCAAACGGAGATGCCGGATACTTCACAACGCTTGCTTCCCCTCCGTCTCCGCCGTTATCCCTTCATTCAACGTCATACACTTCGAATTCCATTCAAATCGCATGGACGCCCGGTACTTCGGTTCCGGTGACAGAGTACAAAATTTATTTAGGAAATATGTACGACACGGCAGGATGTGTTCACTATTTCAAAACAGTTAGTGGAACCGCCGTAAGTGATACGCTGTCCGGACTATACCCTGGAGTGTTATCCACCCTATCGATGCAAGCGGTTAACGCGAACGGTACTGGCGCGTGCACGCCCAAGGTCTACGTGGCAACCGCTCCCAAAGCAGTAACGACTCTCGCTGCCACGCAAGGAGCAACTGATCTAAAACTCTCCTGGACTCTTACTGGCGGAGCGACCTTTCAAAATATTCACCGCTCTACCACTCCGGGATTTCAACCCGATTCATCGAACTTAATCTACCGCGCCTCGTTTTCAGGATTGGGAGCCTACTTGACATATTCCGATACCACTGCCGTCCCGGGAACGGTTTACTACTACAAAGTCGTCGAGGAATTGAACATTACACTCCACGCTATTACGGTTAAAACGTTCAGCGACCCGAGTAACGAAACCTACGGGTTTATCGGAACACCGGGAATTGCGCCACCTTCGAATATTCACTCGTCGAACGTAACGTCCACTTCCGCTACAATAGCATGGACGCCGAGCACGTCGATTTTAGTGGACGGTTATCAAATTTTCTTGAGCACCACGTCATCAACTCCCTGCACGACGCTTTTCAAAACAGTGACCGGAAATGTGACCAGCGACACGGCAACCAACTTGACGCCGGGTTCCACGTATTATCTCTCGATGAAATCACTCGCGGGAACCACTCCCAGCGCATGTGCCGTACAACCGCTGACGGCATTCGTTACTCCGCCGCTAGCGCCTATTGATACGTTCATTTCTGCCCCCATTCAAAATGAATTGGCGCTGACATTTACTCCTTCGATGCTTTACGGATTGGTTTCTCAAAATATTTACCGATCGACCGCACAAGGATTTACCCCCAATACTGCCACGAAGATTTTTACCGGAAACGCTTCAGAACCGGCGCTTCATATCGCGAATGGAATTGTGACGTTTGTAGATGGGGCGTGGAGCACTCCCGCTGCGACTTCCGGAACCTACTACTGCTATCGCGTAAGTACGGCGGCTAACATTCAAGGACAATGGGTCGAAAGCGCCCCCAGTCAAGAAGCATGTGGAACGTACCCGTAACGATGAACGTAAGGCCCGCTCATCTGTGGGCGGAAAGGCAGGTTTAAGAAACGAGGAATCATTCATCTTTTGGTGCCCTTTTACTGGACACTATGCCTTGACATCGGCGAAACTCGTTACCAAGTCAAGTGGAGTAGGTGAATACCTATTATGCCCAAAAAGAAAATAGACATCCAAAAAGTACAGAGCGACATTGCAGCCATCGCTGAACTTATGGCGAGCGTGACGGAAGATAACGCCGTGCCGCGAAACATTCGTGCAGCCGTGGATGAAGCGAAAAAAGTCATTGTGTCCGCAACGGACGACGTGGCGATATCGCGCGCGATATACTTGCTGGATGACGTGAGCAACGACATCAATTTACCTTCTCATTCGCGCACGGACTTGTGGACGATTATTTCCGAACTCGAGACATTGAAAGAAAAGTTCGGGTAATTGACGTGAACAAGGAAACCACACTCACCACGGAGAAGCAAAATACTCCTGCGCCAGCGGAAGCAGCGCTTACACCAACTAATACTATTTCGCCCGAAACGACAACCGTGTCGTCGCGTGAACGCATTCTCTCTCATGCGGAAAAAAAGGGGTTGATGATTCATCCGGAAGCGTTGGAATTACTCACGACGACGCACCATTTTGCCTCTATTCTCGACGCGCTCGCCAACGAAAACACGTTCATGGTGACCCATTTGCATGTGGAGCGAAAAATTAAGACGCACACGCCGCTGAAACTCTATCCCTCCGCACCAGAACCATCATCCACTGCCCTTGAAAGCGTGCCCTCCGCTCCCAAACCTCTTGCGGCGGAATATTCTCCCAATTATCGCATTTTGCACCACTTGAATTACAACGGCGCATCGGAATCCAAAGGAAAAGCGGAGGATTTTCTCAAACTATTCCAAGACAAATACACGTTTTTGCAGGGTGAACTCAAAAATCGAGGATACCAGCCGCGTTCACTCGCCAAAATTGACCGGCAAGGGCGCGATTCGGAATTTGATGTCATTGTAATGGTGTCCGAAAAAACAAATACGAAAAATGGACACGTCTTGTTGAGTATTGATGACATGGAAGGACAGGCCAAAGCACTCATCCCTGCATCGGATGAAGAGTTAATCACCAAGGCGAAGCGCTTGACGGTGGATGATGTGATTGGGATGAAGTGCAAACTTGCACGGACGGGAGAATTGATGATTGTCAAAGATTTTTCGTGGCCGGACTTGCCGCAGCGCAAAGCTAAAACAAGTGACGTGGATTTGGGAATTACGATTACAAGTGACATTCACATCGGGAGCAAATTATTCATTCGACCGTGGTGGGAGAAGTTTGTGTCGTGGATGAATAGGGAAGTGGGCAGTGACGCGGAGAAGGCGCGCGTGGGAAAATTGAAGTATTTGGTTATCGCAGGGGATTTAGTGGATGGAATTGGAGTGTATCCTAATCAAATTAATGAGTTGGAAGTGAAAGACATTTACGAACAATATAGACAATTCGAAAATTACTTGCAACAACTGCCGGATTATTTAGAAATATTCATTACTCCTGGCAATCACGACCCGTGCAGGTGGCACGACCCGCAACCGCCCATATTGAAAGACATGACGCCAAACTTGTACAAGCAAAAGAATGTGCACTTTCTCCCCTCTCCCGCGTGGTTGGAAATTGAAGGACAAAAAACCTTGATTTATCACGGTTCGGGATTGATTGGGGGAATGTTTGCCATGAATTTGCCCCCCACGAAGCCGGAGGAAGTCATCAAGGAGCTTTTGATTAAGCGGGATTTGATGTCTGTGTACGGAACCAAACATCCGTACGCGCCCGAGCCGAAAGCGTACATGCTCGTGCGCGAACATCCTGACTTGTACATTGGGGGGGATAATCATTACAATGCGTACGCGCAATATCGCGGAACAACGATCATCAACAACGGATGCTGGCAAACCACGAGTGCGTACGCCGCATCGAAAGGATTCATCAACACTCCCGGAAGAGTTCCCCAATTCAATTTGAACACCGCAACTATTCGTGAGAGTAGGTTTGACAAGAGCGAACCCGTGCCCACGAAATTTATGGAAGAGGGTGTGTTGAAATGAACCCGCTCGAACTTTTAACCACGGACGAACGCACGGGAAAATACTTCCTGCGCTTAACCAAACAGATTGACGACCAATTTGTCCTCGCGACGCAGGCAAGGGAGACGGGTTTTGACGTGTGTTCCAAAGTAGAATGTATTCCGGTGACGGACTTAGCCGATCGTACGGAAAAATTAGCCGGACCATTAGGCGTGGCGGCGCATTTTCGTGCGGTGTTGGAACAGAATAAAGGGGACCGAATGAAGGCACTCTTTCAACTGTTCAAAGAAATTGTGTTAGAAGAAGCGGAATGGTACCACGAACCCTCGATGGAGAAACGAGTTGAGCAGGGAATCAAAACGTGCCTCGTGATTATGACGGAAGGAGTAGTAGTTGCGCCGCTGGATGGTTTGCCTCACGTGAAACTCGCCGATAATCCGGATGGAACAAAATACGTGGACATTTATTTCGCCGGACCCATTCGAGCGGCGGGAGCGAGTGCGGCCGTGCTTCCACTCATTTTGGGAGACTATGCGCAAAAACTTCTCAACTTGGGAAAGTATCAACCGACGCACGATGAAATTGAGCGTTATGCGGAGGAAGTGGATATTTATCAAACGGATGTGGTGTCACGTCAAATCAAAATGACGCTGGACGAGTTGAGAGTCATTGCAGCGGGTTGTCCCGTGTGCGTGAATGGGATTCCCACCGAAGATTTGGAAGTGACGGCGTGGAGAAACCTGCCGCGCGTTCCTTCGAATCGCGTACGCGGGGGAATGGCACTGGTCATCACGGAAGGAATTGGGTTGAAAGCGCTGAAAGTATTAACGTGGGCGAAACAATTGGGATTAGACTGGAGTTTTTTGGAAAAAATAATTAAAGTAGAAAAAAAAGCCGACCAGGTGGTAGAATTGAAACCCAATTGGAAATATTTAGAAGGAGTGGCGGCAGGCCGTCCACTCATTGCCTACCCTTCCGCGTGGGGGGGTTTTCGTTTACGTTATGGCCGCTCACGGAACACGGGGTGCGCTGGAAAGGGCGTTAATCCCGCGTTCATGTATTTGATGGATGAATTCATCGCGGTTGGTACTCACGTTCGAATTGAACGCCCGGGAAAGGCGGCACAACTTTTTCCCGTGGAAACGATTGAAGGGCCAACTGTTTTGTTGAAGGATGGAAGTGTGAAACAGATTAACACGGCGGAAGAAGCCTTGAGAGTGCGGCCCCTTGTGGACAAAATTTTGTGGGTGGGGGACATGCTCGTCACGTTAGGGGATTATCGAAAGGCTGCGCACCCGCTCACCCCCTCGCCATTCGTTGCGGAATGGTGGGTGCAGCTCGTGAAAAAAGAATTGGAGGCAGGGAAAACCACGCGCGTGAATGCGGCGCACTATTTGACGAAACCATACGATTCTATTTCATTTTCGGACGCGGTGTGCATCTCGGAAGAATTAGGAGTTCCATTGCACCCAAATTTCACGTGGTTTTACAAAGGATGGGACGTGAGCGAGGCGAAAAAGGTTATTGATGTGGTGAAAAAAGCCAACGAAGAGGGAATGGGGCTTGGACTCCTGCGAATTCCACTCTCGGCGGAAATGAAGAAGGGGCTTGAACACATTTGCATGCCGCACCGCGTGGATAGCGAGTGGATTTATTTCGACGAAGACGTGTCGGATGCGCTGAGGCTTTTTACGAGAAACAATGTGGAACCCATTTCGGATGAGGACACGACGTTAACTATTCTTTCGCGCGCCGCGGGAATAGAAATCAAAGACAAAGTAGGGTTTTTCTCTGGCGGACGAATGGGGAGGCCGGAAGCGGCGGTTCCGCGAACGATGAAAGGAAATCCGCACGTGTTGTTCCCCATCGGATTAGCGGGGGGCGCGACACGAAGCATCAACCGCGCGGCCGGACTTGTTACTGTAAAAGGAAAAGGATTTTCGGAGAAAACGGGAAAGGTGAATGTAGAAATAGGCGTGTTCAAGTGCCCGCAATGCCACGATGTGAATGCGCGGCGATACTGCATCAAGTGTCAAACGAAAACACTTCCCGCGTATGTGTGCAGCAACAAAGAATGTTTGGCCTTGAACACTACCTCAAAATGCGACCGGTGCGGTTTTCCCGCGAAGCAGGGGACGGAATACACGATTAACATGCGGAATGAAATCGAGTATGCGGCGAAAAATTTGAACGAGCGCATTCCTGAGCCCGTGAAGGGAGTGAAAGGACTTATTTCGGATGAGAAAATTCCTGAGCCATTGGAAAAGGGCGTGCTGCGCGCGAAGCATGATTTGCACGTGTTCCGCGACGGCACCGGTCGTTTCGAGTTGCTCAACGCGCCGATTACGCATTTTTACCCGAGAGAAATTGGAATGAGCGTTGAGAAAGCACGCGAATTAGGATACTCGCACGACGCGGAAGGAAATGTACTTGAACGAGATGATCAACTCGTGGAAATGTTTGTGCAGGACATTATTGTGAATGAAGGGTGCGGAGATTGGCTGCTCCGCGGAACGCATTTTGTGGACGATTTGCTTTCCAAATTCTACAAGTTGAAGCCTTACTACAATGCGAAGACGCGGCAGGACATTATTGGACAACTCGTCATTGGTTTGGCGCCGCACACGAGTGCGGGCATCGTTGCGCGTGTGATTGGATACACGAAAACACGTTTGGGGTGGGGGCACCCGTATTTTGTCATGTGTAAACGCCGAAACATTGATGGGGATCAGGATTCAGTCATGCTGCTCATGGATGCGTTGCTCAACTTTTCGCACACGTATTTGAGCAAATCACGTGGAGGGAGGATGGACGCACCATTAGTGTTTACGATTGCCCTCAATCCGCAAGAGATTGATGATGAAGTGTATGAGATGGAAACCTGCAGCGCATATCCCCCCACATTCTACGATAAAACGCAGACATTTTCCGAACCCAAAGTAGAAGAGGTTCCCGTCGTGAAGAAAAAACTAGGAAAAGAACACCAATATACTGGGTTGCATTTTTCGCACACCACCAAGCAATTCGATTTCGGCCCCACGCAGAGTTCGTACACGAAGTTGAAGAGTATGGAAGAGAAATTGAAGATGCAAGCGAAGCTGCAAACCAAACTTGTTTCGATTGAGTTCAAGGATTCACTTGAACGCGTCATTGTATCACATCTTTTTCCGGATATTATTGGAAACACGCGCGCGTTTTCGCGACAAACGTTCCGCTGCACCAAATGCAACGCCTCGTATAGACGCATACCGCTTACGGGAAACTGTTTCAAGTGCGAAGGGGGGAACATTATCCTCACGATTGCCCAAGGGAGCGTTCGAAAATATTTGGAAATTGCCAAAGACATGATTCACACGCACGATTTGTCAACGTATTTGAAACAACGCATTAGTTTGGCGGAAACGGAAATTAATGCGGTGTTTCCTCCTGAAAAGCAGACGCAAAAAAGTCTTTTTGAATTCGCCTGACCAAATTATGCATATGGTCGTTCGCCGGACTACATCGAGGCATTTTCAATGCCTCAGTAGGCCTTACTTCGGCGTGGGGAGATTAATGAAACCTAACGCAAGCAGGAAGAGCGCGACCACGATGAGAATGAAAATGATGAGCCACTTGTTGGGGTGCTCTTTGCCGGGTTGAAAAAGGAGGGCGAAATCGTTAATCCAACCGCTGATAAAAGTGGTCCACCCTTCCGCGGTACGCAGGTTGGAGAGCGTTTCCTTGGCGAGTTCAGTCGCAGTGCTTCCTTGGTAGGGCATGCCGGTTTCCTCTCCTTCGAATTCGCCTGAAAAAGCATTGATGCGGAGCTTGATGTCGTTGTCCTCGTCTAACGTAATTTTGTACACCCAGAAGGGGACGTAGACTAAGTACATGCCGTGCACGTGAACATTTGCTCGTGCAACGTGTTCCTGCGCGGCGATTTTGATTTGCGCGGCGCCTTTAGCCTCTTCAAGAGTAAAACGGGGATTTTTCACACTCACTTTTACTTTGGGCGGTTCCGCGAACGATTGAGTAATAATTTCGGGGTGAACCATCTCCGCAATAACTTCATCCAACTCATTTTTGATGGCGTTCAAGGAACTGGTGCCTTTGCTCGCCTCGTTAACGTTGCGAATTTTCGTTCCCTCTTCTTCGGCTTCTGAAAAGGAATCGTAATTGAACACGTAATACGAAATGAGTTCCAACTCAGGCAAGGGAATTTCAACCTCGCCCCAATTATTGGCGTCTAACTCTTCTTGAACGAGTTCATTGGCCTCTTCTACTTTTACTTTCAGCGGAAGGGCGGGGATTTCAAGTTTGGCCATAGAAGGAAGCAACCGCTAGGGGTTCAAAAAGGTTCGTGGAGGTAATCGTTATATACTCGACATTCCCAACCCTTGAATGATTGGGCGTGCTATTACTATTATTTTGCTGGCCTTTCAGTTCGCGGGAATGCTGGTTCTCCTGTCAACGGTTTTTGCATTGTCATTTATCCACGGTCCGACAAATGGGTCGGGAATCTATTGGGATCCTATTCTCTCATCTTGGAGTGCGATACTCCTTACCTTAGTAGTGGGCGTCGCGTTCATCCTCTTGCTGACTCACCGCGTATACCCTCGCGTAGCAATCGTTTTGGCGGGGGCCACACTAGTTCTACACCTCTATAATGGTACTCTCTTACCAATTATCCAAAATTTGTTCTATCTTAGACTGGATGTCTTAGGAACCGCACACGCACTTGCCCCCTTTGCAGCCGCGTATATTTTATCGGGGAAGAATTGGCACGAAAAATGGTTCAAGAAAAAGAAGAAATAATATCGTCCCAAAAAAGAAAAATAGAAAAAGAAGGGGAAACGCTTCCCCTTACTAAAAAAAGAAGTTACTACTGCTGAGGAACTTTTCGCTTCATGATTTTGACGCGCGCCGGGGTAACTAACAAGCGTCCCTGGGCAATTCCCGCAATGTCGCCATCGATGCGTGACACGAGGTCTTTGATGGAAATGACCATGTCTCGCAAACCCTTGGGGTTTCGCTTCTGGGCATCCTCGATGTTCAACAAAATCAAGTTTCCTTCTTTCAATTCGTGTTCCACCGCGGACATATCTTCGGCGCCGCGCAAGGTAATAGGTTTAACATACGCATCCGCGTCTTCGAATGTGGATTCTTCTTCCACATCCATATTATTCAAAAAATCCTCAACATCTACTTGTTCGGTTTGACTCGTGAATACTTTGTCTAAGAAGCCCATGGTAAATCCCCCTCATTTTTTTGGTTTAAAGGCTTAAACCCTCAGCTTTTTCGTTTTCAAAAAAACTGCGTTGTCTATATTGTCCTTTTGAAGTTCTTAAACGTACAGGTGGAAAAGCAAACCCGGAACCTTAAAATGCAGGATGAGTGTTAACCAATAGGAGTA
Source organism: uncultured archaeon (assembly GCA_964524375.1). GTDB lineage: Archaea > Iainarchaeota > Iainarchaeia > Iainarchaeales > VGJJ01 > VGJJ01. The sequence goes on along the minus strand of CAZGES010000002.1, from coordinate 42,743 downwards.
GTGGAAGTGAGGGTTGAACCCATGAGTCTACAAAACGCATTCGAGGCCGAGTTTTCCAAACCATCCGTTTTCTCGGACCGAAACAAAATCATGCCGCATTATACCCCCAACACGATGCCCTTTCGAGAAAAACAATTGGGCGACATAACGCGGGTCGTTGCGGCGGCGTTGCGCGGCCAGCGGCCGGAGAATCTTTTCATTTACGGTAAACCAGGAACGGGAAAAACGTCTTCCGCGCGGCACGTGATGGACGAACTCTCCACTTTCGCAGCGAAAAAAGAGCTGAAAATTAAACATGTCTATATCAATTGCCGCACGCACAACAAAAAATACAAAGTTTTGTTGAAATGCCTGCGCGAATTGTATCCGAATGAACCGGACAAAGCGTTTCAGGGATATTCGGCCGCGTACTTGTATGAGAAACTCGTAAGTTTTGTGCGCGACTCGGAAACGCATTTGATTTTGGTGCTGGATGAGCTGGATAAAGTCCGCGACTTGGACGAATTGATTTATTCCACGTCACGTTCGAATGATGAATTGCCGAAGGGAGGGATTTCCGTCATTGGAATTTCCAACAATTTATTATTCAAAGATGCATTGGACCCGCGAACGAAATCTTCCTTGTGCCAGCAGGAAATGATTTTTCCTCCATATAACGCGGAACAACTGCACACGATTATTGAGCAGCGCGTGCAAGAGGCATTCCGCCCGGAAGCGGTGGAATCTGGAGCCATCAGTTTGGCGTCCGCGATTGCGGCGCAGGAATCAGGAGACGCGCGCACGGCGATCAAATTAATGTTAAGGGCGGGGGAACTCGCGGACGAGGAAAAGTCCGTGAAAGTCACGGATGCACATGTCAAAAACGCTCGTTCGAGTGTGGAGCAGGAAATTATTATGGAACACGTGACTCTACTGCCAGAGCACGAGAAACTCGTACTTTACACCATTGCCGCGCTCACCCTTCAACGCAGACCCATCCAAACACTCTCCGGGACGAAAGCGGAAGGCGTTTTGTATTCGGGAGAAGTGTATGAGGAATACGAACGCACCGCGAAAAAATTCAAGTTCAACGACCCTGTTTCCGCGCGATGGTATCGCGAGTACATCAACCAGCTGGAAATGTACGGAATGATTGTGACCACGCAAAGCGGGCCGGGCGTGAAGGGACAAACGCGATTCATCAAGCTGAAAGTGGATGCGCAGAAGATTAAGGATGTTTTAGAAAAAGAATTTATGGGCGCGTAACTAATTTTGTTAATCAAATGGTTTTTTTCCCCGTCGCAAAATGGATATTATTTTTTTTTAATGAAAATTTTAGTATCTTCTCACTAATTTTTTCTTTCTCCATTCTCGCATGCGTTTTTTGTCGAGTGGATTAGGAATGGGAACATATCCTAATGGTGGTCGAGTGAGAAAGGGTGACGTTTTTCGAGTCCCAATGGATTGGTCGCGATTGATAATTAACCAGTTGGCGTCTTTTTGTGCGAGAAGTTTGCGAATGGACGCATGGTTGCGGTTTTTTTGAATTTCACGAACGAGACGCAAGTATTCCAAACGGAGCATTTTATTATGCGACGAAAATTTGATGGACAGGGTGGGTAGCGTGATGATAAAGAGGCCTATAGGGATGTGCAAGAGCGTGTTAATACGCAGGGCGCGTTGATGCTCAATAACATCTCTCAGCGCATTTCTTACTGGATCGGGGAGGTCATCGTATGGTACTGAAAAATTTTTTTTAAGGGGCATCAAACAATGTTTTTTGTTCTCGGAGTTTATATTCGAGTTTCTTCTTCGTTCCTTTCTCGTGCTCGTCGCCGAGCTGTTTCTTCACTTGCATCGCCGCTCCCACGCCAATGACTTTCGCCAGGTTCTCAACGGTGGCGTTTTTGACATCACTCACGTTCTTGATGCCCACATTAAACAAGCGCCGCGCACGAACTCTTCCAATGCCGCGGAGTTCGCACAGCAAAATAAGTTCTTCCTTGATTCCGCTGTCTAAACGCTTGCGCATTTTAGCAATGAGGTGAACATGAACGTGTTTCCCCACTAATGGAGAGAGTTCGCTCATGGCATACAAGAGCCAATCGCCCTTCTGCAATTTGTGGCGAATGAGTCCGGGAGCCACATTGTATTGCTCTAACAACTCCTGCTCGGGCATTTCACTCATCCACGCTTCCAAAAACTTGGCGGTTTGAAACTTATCTGCGATTTGCCCATCGGAGAAAATGGAATTAGGATCATCTAGCGGCATATCTTCCCAGCGCGTTTGAATTTCTTCCCAAATTTCGGGCTCCTTTTTCGCGGACACATTCACGTAGGGGCGGATTTCAGTGGTGTCAGTGAGGGCAAACAATATAGAGAATGTGTTCAGCTTTTCGCGCTTGAGTTTTTTGATGAGCGCACTCGCTGAGAGGGGGTCCAGATACAACTCCGCGACGCGCTGACCAATCTTTGTGGCCCAAAAACGATTTTCTTCGCCGTCAATGAACTCTAATTCGTACAATTCCTTAATGAGACCGCGGAGCATGCGTTTCAAATTGTCTAAATCATGATATTGTTGAGCGTAGAATGTGCGCGCGAAAAAATCATCCATTGAATCCACATCAAAAATGTATTTCGAGGCGATGAGTGCGAGCAAGTGCATGCGCAGCACGGGCTGCACGCCTAATTTAGATTCAATATTCTCCATTTCTCCTAAAATGTAATTGCGCATGACCTCTTCTGCATCCATTTCCGTCTTGCAAAGCACGATGGACTCGCCTGCTTTGTCGTAACGTGGACGGCCTGCGCGGCCGGCCATTTGCCTATACTCGCGCACGGGAATATTTTTCATTCCCGCAAAATCAAAGCGCTGAACGGACGTAATAATGACGCGAAACGAGGGAAGATTAACCCCCGCCGCTAATGTGGGCGTGGCGGAGATGGTTTTGATGAGGCCACTTCGAAAATTATCTTCGACAAGTTCGCGTTGACGTGCAACTAATCCTGCGTGATGGAACGCCACGCCTTGTTTGATGAGGAAAGAGAGTTTTTTGCATTGCTCAGTGGGAATCTCCAGCGCGTTTTCCACTTTTAATGAGAGTTTTTCCAATTGTTTTTTTTCTTCCGGAGAAATGAGGGGGGAAATGATGACTGCGGTTTGTTTTGCCAGGCTTTCCGCGCGCGGGCGCGTGTTAGCAAAAACGAGGGCTTGCTTTTTTTGCTTTAACGTGTCACTCAAGAGTCCTTCGAAAGGGTCTTCGTGCGCGAGTTCGATTTGTTCATCGCCTTTGAAGACGATGGTTTGGTGGAAATGCACGCCTTCTTTCAGTGGGACGGGGCGGTAGGTGGATTCCACGAGTTCGGCTTTCAACCACGTGGCGAGCTCGTCGGCGTTTGGTATGGTTGCGGAAAGGGCGACGATTTGGATTTTGGGATTGAGAATTCGCAACTTGGTGATGATCATTTCCAGCGTCGCACCGCGGTCGGAATCCAACTCATGCACTTCATCAATGATGAGCACGCCAATTTGCTGCAACCACTCGGCGCGGTGAATGAGCAAACTATCCAACTTTTCAAATGTGGAGAAAATGAAATCGAAGTTGGACAAATATTTGGATGATGAATCTAATTCACCGGTTGACACGGCAAATTTTATTTGATGTTTTTCCGCGTATTTTTTTTTGAGGTCGTTGTAGTGTTCGCTCGCCAACGCGCGCAGGGGGCCGGTATACATGGCTTTCTTTTTACGAGTGAGGATAGATTCAAGGCCCACGAGTTCGGCGATAATGGTTTTTCCGGACGCGGTGGGGGAGGCTACTACAAGGTTGTGCGTCGTCCACGGCGCGTCTAAGACTTTCTGCTGCATCGGATTGAATGTAGAGAAACCATTAGCCTCTTTCACGAAGTCGGGGACAGTTGACATACGCAAGGAAAGGGGCGAAATAGGGTTATAATCCAAAAGGGGAGGGCGTCGCCGTTAAGGGAGTGGGGCTTGAACTACTTTTTCCGGTCTTCTACATTGTGTTTTCGCTTTATGGCCCTGCGTTCGAGTGCGAATACTTTATTGGGGTCCAAGCTAA
>CAZGES010000002.1:0-38672 GCA_964524375.1 uncultured archaeon | reverse complement strand
ATTAATGTTTGAGGTTTTTCTCCAGCGAGGCCATGGTATTCGTTGGCGAGCATTTCAATGATTTCTTGGTTGATTTTTCTTCCTAATTGATTTCCCGTACGCTGGCTATTGAGTGCAGGAGGGATGGGTTTTCGTCTGCGGCGAGGGGCTGGCATGCGTGGAATAATGTCTTGTGCTATTTAATCCTACTTTTCTTGCGACCATTTGAGCAATTCTTTAAGCGCGAAAAGCTGTGCTTGGGAATCCACCACTTGTTCGTGGGTTTTGGCAACTAATGATTTGGACACATCCATTTGTAATTGACGGCGGTCATCCGCGTGTTTTGCTAATCCTTTGTGGTCCTTGTACACAATGGATGTTTTCACAGTTTCCGTGAGTTGTTTGCGATAATCGGGATTTTGCACGAATGCCTCAATCATAGGTCGGTATTTTTTGTCGGAAATTAAGGACGCATGCAAGTCTATTGCGCGTGCGTCGTCGCGGTATTGTCCATCGGTGGCGGATTTGGCCAAATGTTTCCAATACAAAGGGTCGGTTACTTTCTGTGCGTGCGCCACCATTTCTTTCGACGAGGCTTTCAAGTGAGTCATTTGCCAATGCCACTTTTTACTGGTGTGGTCGCGGTGCTTTTCCGTTAGTTCGCCGATTTGCGCCTGCAACTTTTCGGCGTGCGGGTACGAAATAGCGGGCCACTTTCCGGATTTTACTTCGGTGTCTAACTGTACAATTCCGCGCTTGGAAAAATAGTGCTCCAACGCCTTCGTGCGGCGGGGATTCGTATTCAGGAAAGGCGCTCCGGCAAAACGGACTTTTATTTTTTCTAAACTATCAAAAACTTCTACACTCATACATTCTCTGGGTAAACATACTTTTTAATGGACGGCGAGAATATCGCTTGTATGCCACGGTATCCGACGCCCTCCTTGAAGTTGAGCCACGTGTATCGTCGATTCAGGAGAGCAGGAAAAACACCCGCTGACGCAAAGCGGCTCGCCGAAAAATATCTGATGATGCAGAAAATCCGCGAAAAATTTCCTGCCATGACCAGTCGAGGATTGCTTTCTCGAATCAATACCGAAGGAGAAGGGCACACCTTATCGAAATTCGATTGGGCGCTTACTGCCGTTGAGAACGCGCTGGTTGACCATTCATTCAAACGACGCGAGACGCAAGAAAAAATAATTGATTTGATGGTTATTACTGCCAAAGACAAAGCGGGAATGCATCAAAGAGTCTTGTCTGAATATGCCAAAGATATTAAGACGCCTGAAGTGGATGCCATTAATGTGGGAGATTTCCTGGAAATTCATTATCCTCGATTTGAATTACTTACAAAAGAAAGACAACAAGAGCTGCTGCGAGAATATTTGAAAAAAATTGATGCTATTATTGTTTTTGAATTCATCAAAACAGAACTAAATAAGTTTCCAGGGTACAATGAAGAAATAATCGCGCGCTATTCCGGCAAAAAAGAAAGGACTTTTATGGAAGAGCGCGAATTAACAGCAGCCCTGGCTCGGCGACCATTATTTTCAAAATTAAAAAGTATTTTTTCGCGACCACAGAACATTTTCTATGCGATTAATCGTCTTGTCAACTATTTGAAAGAGTAGCCGGGTAGCCATAAAAAGGAATGCCGACAGAATAATGGAATGATTCCAGGATTGGGCGGAATGAACCCCGCGCAAATGAAAGCAATGATGCGACAGCTGGGCATCAAGAGCGAAGACTTGGATGTGAAGACCGCCACCATTGAGTTGACGGATGGGACGAAATTGGTTTTTGATTCTCCTCAAGTGAATGCGGTGGATATGAAGGGGAGTAAAACGTATACCATTACGGGCGACGCGCGTGAAGTACGTGAACAAGCGCCCGCGTTCACGGATGAGGATGTGGATATGGTGGCGGAGCAGGCGAACGTAAGTGCGGAAGACGCGAGGAAAGCATTGGAAGAAAATGATGGGGATTTGGCTGCGGCTATTTCTGCGTTGAAAAAAGAAGATTAAATTAGTTTGAAAATTAATTATTTTCAACGGCGGCTTAGTTTTCGCTTCGCCGTTTTCGTACTTTTGGATTTATTTTTCTCCGCGGAGCTTTTCTCTGTTTTCATTTCATGCGCGTAATGGGTTGAGCGTTTCTCGTCGCGGGAGATGCGCAAATAGATTAGAATCTGCACGATGATGAAAGCAATTTGAGTCAAGAAAAGAAGCATCAAATCCGGCCGTCCGGCAAAAATTTCCATGAATTATCGCCTCTGCTTCCCATGGTGTCGCGCGAGGCGGAAAAGAATCAACACGCTCAACACGATTGAAACGGTTTGTCCTAAGAAAATCAATAATTCTGCGAGACTGAAAAAATATAGCATGCGTGCACCTCGCACGCAAGGAAAAAATGGGCGAATTTAAACCTGCAGCCCATTTTCGGGGGTTTCGACCCCGTTTACGTATACTAATTCTCCGCGCAGGGCGATGGCGTTGATGTAAATGGTAATGATATCATTCACGTCGTGACCGGGGGAGACAGAAACGTCAATAGCGCCGGAGGAAACGGAGTAGCTTTCTCCGGTGTCGGGGGCCGTAATCGCGGACGCGGAAATGGTTCCATTCTGGTACACTTCAATGGAAGCATTGGCGTCCAGCGAATCAAAATAATTTTCCACGAGGAGAGAAACATCTTCATTGCTCGCGTCGAGCGTGTTGGCATCGATTAAGAATTGGGTGCGCGGAGCGGTGAACGAGAGAAGAATGTTCGACGCCGACAATTCATTTATTTTCTGCGAAAGAAGAGTTTTCGCCTCGCTTACCGTCGCGTTGGTTAAGCGAACCGAAAAACCACTCGTTGTGCGTGTGAACGTGTCAAATGACTCCGGGTGAGTAGAAACAAACGTGTTCAAATCAGACGCCAAGCGGTTGATGTCAGAGTATTCAACGAGGAGAGTGTTGTCCACGGCCGGGAAATAGGGGACCGTAACGCCGCTCACGCCGGCAATGGATTCGACATCGCCACTCAATGATTCTGCGGAGAGGCCGGGGAAATAATCCACTTCTCCGGTAATGGAAAGCGTGGGAGTGAGGGACTGAATGGAATACTCTCCCGAAAATGAAATGGGGGTGGGCGAGGCGGTGATGTTTTGGGTTTCCAACAAATACGCGGAAACCATTTTGGTTCCTTGGAAAGTAGCCGCGAGCGTGCCAGAGATAACGTCCCCCTTTGTTGTGAGAGGGGAAACGATGGATTGAATTTGACTTGAAGGAAGGGTGATGCGCGTGAGCTGTCCTTTTGAATTAAGGACTTCGTGTTCCGACTCAACTTGAACGGATGCTTGGAAATAAATTTCAGGAGCATCGAATAATTCGAGCGCTAACACGTCTTCCGCAAACGCGGCGCGGTCCACATCCACGGAAAGAGTGAGGTTGGCAATGTAGGTCACACTTCCATCTTGTTGAAGGGGTGAGAATTGGGACGTGATGCTTTGCACACCCGAAATGGTTTGCAAGAGCGCATCAATTTCTGTTTTGTCACCATCCGACGTTTGTCCACCCACAATGGCGGAGGAAAAAACTTCAACAATCGTTCCTTGAACGTCTTCCCCCGTGAATTGTTCGACGTTTTGCGGCGTGGTGTCATTGGGCGTGGGTTGAGTAGCGGTCTGCGAACCGAAAAAAACGGCTACACCTGAGAGTAGCATGAGGACGATGATGAATAGTGCACCCCATTTGACAGTAGAATTCGTTGTTTTTGTAGTGGGGGCAGTGTCAGGCATGGGGAAGTCCTCTCTGGCTGAAAAAGTCCGTAAAGAGTTAAAAATAGCCCCATTTGAACGGTTGAAAACCTGGGCCGTATTATAAAAGTTTGTTCGGGGAAACTCTGTATACGAGGTATAGACCATGCACGCCGGAGATATTATTTCAATTGAGTTTACGGGACGAGAAACCAGTTCAGGAAAAGTCTTTGATACGACTGACAAGAAAGTCGCGGAAAAAGAAGGACTTGAAACCGAAGGAAGAGAATACGGTCCAGTGGTCATTGTTGCGGGCAATGGAGAAGTGCTGCGCGGAATCGATGAAGCGCTGTTGCACATGAAAGTGGGCGAAAGCAAAAAATTGGAACTCTCTCCGGAAAAAGCATTTGGAAACCGGAATGCTCAACTCATTAAGGTTCTCCCCTTGAGCGATTTTAAGAAAAACAATGTTCCCGCGGTGCCGGGAACGGTTGTGAACGCCAATGACATGATGGGAAAAGTTCAGAGTGTGAGCGGCGGACGCGTGCGCGTGGATTTCAACCCGGACTTGGCGGGGAAAACCGTGGAGTATGATTTGAAAATAATTAAACACTTCACCGAAGAAAAAGAACAATTGCAAGCATTAACCGACAAAATGTTTAGAGGAAAAGAAAAACCGCGCGTTGAACGAAATGGAGAAGTGTTAACTGTCTCTGGAAATGTGGCGTTGATGACACGCTACACGCGAAACTTAGCGTTGTTTTCTAAACTCGTTTTAGAAACCGTGAAGAGCGTGAAGAAAGTCAACTTGTCCTCGTTAGTTGAGAAGAAAGACGTGGAAAACACCCACGTTCACGAAGACGGGATGATTCATTCGAATGACGCGCCGCACGGCGAAGAAATGGATCATGAAGGCCACGAAGGGCATGACCATTCCAAACACGGGCACTCGCACTAAACGAGTGTTATTGTGTGGTATTCGTCAAAATTCCCCTAAGTGGTAATGTAGCCTCGTTTTAGGAGTGGCCTTTTTAAAGATTCTAGGACTCTTAACATGTATAGAGTTCTGCTTTTAACAAACGTTTACGGACTGAAAACGCATGGAAAACACGAAAGACCATACTGCGATAATGAAAACGGGCACGACGACGGTGGGTATTCGTACGAAAGAATGTATCGTACTTGCCGCGGACCAAAAGGCCACGATGGGATATTTTGCTGCGGACTTGGACGCGCAGAAAGTGTACAAGCTCACGGACCGAATTGCATTAACCATCGCGGGTGGAATGGGAGACGCCCAAACACTCGTACGTTTTCTCCGCTCGCAAGCCAAATTGTTCGAGGTTGAACGCGACAACCAAATCACGACGAAGGCACTTGTAACGTTTATCGCCAACATCTTGAGCGGAAATCGCTATTACCCCTTCATGATTCAATTCATCATCGGCGGACACACGGGAACGCCGCAAATGTATTCCATGGACGCGGTAGGAAGTATTGCGCCGGTGGAAGACTACACTGTGTCGGGAAGCGGAAGCGAATTCGCGATGGGTGTGTTAGACTCGCATTACCATTCCACGATGAAGAAGGATGATGTCATCAAACTTGCCATTAAGGCCGTGCAAGCCGCGAAGAAACGCGACGTCATGTCGGGCGGACACAGCTTTACGATAACCGTCATTGATTCGAATGGCGTGCAAGAATTATCCAAGAAAGACATTGAGAAAATGGTCACCGCGCTTTAAACACGAGGATTTTTTTTCGCATTTCTCTTTCTTTTTACCATTTTTAGCAAACCCAAAAGGTTTGCCAGCCGACCTTTTCACTCAAAAGGGTTGAAAATAAAATAAAAAAATACGGAAAAGAAAAAAACATGATTAAAAAAAATTTGAAACCAGTAGACGAAAACGGACAGCCTGTGGCACCGGTGAAAAAGATTCAGACAATTGAATCGCTAGAAAAAAAAGTATGGGAAAGCTTGCCCAAAACATGCCAAGTTACGAACGTTGATTTTGAGGGGCCGGAAATTATTTTGTACACGAAAAATCCCAAAGCATTTTTTGCGGGAACCGACAATTACGTGGCAAAAATTGCATTCGAATTGAAGAAAAAAATCAGCGTGCGCGCGGACAAGTCTCTTTTACAAGACCCGAGCAACGCGAAGCGAACAATTGAAGGACTCATTCCCGCGGAGGCGGGAGTGAAGAACATTACGTTTGTAGAACCGTTTTGCCAAGTGGTCATTGAAGCGGATAAACCTGGAATAGTCATTGGAAAGGGAGGGGAAACGAGCAAAGCCATTATCATGCAAACCGGTTGGACGCCCAAGATTTTGCGCGCCCCGTCGAGTGACTCGGACTTTTTGCAAGGTATACGATATCACTTGAACAAGCACGCCGCGGAACGAAAAAAGTTTTTGCAGGATGTTTCCAAAAAAATTTATCGTGAAACAAGCTCCAAACACGATTGGGTGCGTTTGACAGGGTTGGGAGCGTTCAGAGAGATTGGACGATCGTGCATGCTCGTGGACACACCGCTTTCGAAAGTCATGTTGGATTGTGGAATTAACCCCGGGAATGCGGAAGAACCATATCCGTATTTGGATGCGCTTAATTTCCCCTTGTCGGAGTTGGATGCGTTGGTTATTTCGCACGCGCACAACGACCACCAGGGATTTGCGCCGTATTTGTATCGAATGGGGTACCGAGGACCGCTGTATTGTACCGAACCCACGCGCGACTTGATGGGATTGTTGCAGTTCGATTACGTGGATGTGGCATTGAAACAGGGAAAGGAACCCCCGTATTCGGAGAAAGATGTGAAGGAATTGTTGAAACACGTGATTGTGCGCGATTATCGTGAAACCACGGACATTACTCCGGATATGCGCGTGACATTTTACAACGCCTCGCACATTTTGGGAAGTGCGAGCGTGCACTTGCATATTGGGGACGGGGCGCATAATTTGGTTTATTCGGGGGATATGAAGTATGGACTCACACGCCTGTTCGACCCGATGGATTTGCACTATCCTCGCGTTGAAACACTCATTATGGAATCCACGTACAGCGGAGAGAATGACTTCCAACCCCCGCGAGAGGCGGATGACTTAAAATTATTGAAGATTATCTCCGAAACGATTGAGAATGGGGGGAACGTGCTCATTCCGGTGTTTGCTATTGGACGCGGACAAGAAGTTTCTCTGGTGATTGAGGATTTTTACCGAAAAGGACTTTTGCCTAATGCCAAAGTTTATGTGGATGGGCTCACCCGCGAAGCGAGTGCGATACATACCGCGTATCCGGAGTATTTGAGACAAAACATTCAGCGCCGAATTCTTTCCAATGACTCTCCGTTCACGTCTCCGGTTTTCAACAACGTCACGGGACAGGATAGGGACCAAATTTTGAAGGATGGGAAGGCCATTATTTTGGCATCCAGCGGAATGCTGAGCGGGGGAGCGAGTTTGGCATATTTTTACAAAATGGCCGAAGACCCCAAGAATGCGCTCGTTTTCACGGGATATCAAGGGGACCAAACCCTCGGACGAAAGCTGCAAGGGGGCATTCGAAAAGTTCCCATTGCGGATGAAAAAGGACGAACGAAGGAATTGAATGTCGCGCTGCGCGTGGAAAACTTAGAAGGGTATTCTGGACACTCGGACCGCGGACAATTATTGAACTACCTTCGCAACATAAACCCCAAACCTAAGCGTGTGGTAATTGATCACGGAAACAAACTCAAAACCATTGCGTTTGCCAAGTTCATCACGCAGAAGTTTGGAATCTCCTCCATGGCGATACGAAACTTAGACACGTTGCGATTGCGCTAAGCGCTTACCAAAAAATAATTTAGCAAAGTTTTGTAGTTTTTTGTTAATTTTTGGGTTGAATTACATAACTTTTTTTCGTTCATTTGTTTTGCCGTGTGCAAATTACATAACTTATTCGTTTTTTTCAAAAAGAATCTTTTTCCCCAAAATCGAATTACATAACGCCATTTTACTAAAACTCTTTTTTCCTCGCGCGCGCCAAAAGATTTTTTCCCTGTTTTATGCTTCCACATAAGAAACGGTGGCTAAATTGACCTTCTTTTGCCTTGCTGGGGTGCTGAAAAACCGCTTATCCCCTAAAAAGCCCTATTTTTACTCCGTTTCCGAAAGGTATATATACTTGGGCGTTTTCTAGATGGCACGAGGTTTCTCTGATGGCGACAAATTCCCCTCAAGAAAAGTCAAGTTCGTCGTCGGAGAAGGCGTACTCTGAATCGCCCTCCCTGGTTCAACAACCGGGTTTGAAGGTCGCGGATTCAGTCCTCGCATGGGCAAAGAAGGTTGGTAGAGGAAAGGAAACGGGTTCCCCGAGCTCCCCCGCTCTGGAAGGCCCTTCCCCTCGCCACACTCTCCACCCCAATTAACACTTTGGTGTTGCGGTCGGCACCCCCTGCGGCCGCTCCACCTTTCTTTTACCGCTTCCGATCGGCTGCCGGAGTTAGGGTCCCAACCTTTTAGAAAAAGGTTGATCAAAATGGGTTGGAACCCAGACGAACTTTTTTTCCGGCTTAGGTTTATCAACTCGCGATTCCATTTTTTGTTATGCCATCAAAGCATGTTGCAAAAAGATACATAACCATCGTTTTGACCGGCGTCCCGGGCACGGGTAAAACAACCCTCGCACGTGAACTTGTACGCCCTTTGAAAGCCAAAATTATTTCCGAAAAATCATTGATGAAAAAGAAGGGCGTTGGAACGTGGGATGCGAAAACGAAAGAGTTTGATGTGGACTTGCCCGCGCTGCGGAAAGAATTGCTTTCACGCATACGAAAAACAAAACATAATTTGATTATTGAAGGACATCTTTCGTGTGATATTCGCCTTCCCGTGAGTGCGGTCATCGTGACGCACGCGCCGCGTTCAACATTGGAAAAAAGACTTTCAACGAGAGGGTATTCGCAGGTGAAAATTCAAGAAAATGTATACTGTGAGGAAGAAGATTATTGTGGAAAGGCCGTGAAAAAGAATTACCCCCGCACGCCCACGTTAAACGTGTCCACCCATCGCCCTAAAAAAGGGGTTAAGCGTACTGTGATGCGTTGGATTCGGACGAATACAACACAGTAAGGGGGATTTTGAAGTGAGAAAAAATATCTTGTTTATTTTAGCAACCATCGCGCTGCTCGCCACGGGCGCGCACGCACTCGTTTTGAGCGAAACCACACTCTCAACAAGTGGTTTCAATGGGCTTATTCTCACAGGGCCCTCGCAAACAGTGTGCGATGATTTTACGTTTACTCCCTTTACAGCGTACACGGCAGAAGGGAATGACACGGTGCTCACGTTGAACGTGGAAACCAATCCCGTGAGTGACCCGGATTCGAATGTGACGGTTTTTTTGAATGATGAAAAGTTTCAAACCATTTACTCGCGCGATTTGCTCGAAAACGGAAACATTCACATTTTGATTCCCGCCGAAAACCAAGTGAGCGAAACGAATACGATTCGCGTGTGCGGCGCGACATCATCCGAATCACAATCGTTGCGCGTGAGCAGGGACACGAAAATAGGATTGTATCAGCAGCCGCGATTCAACACGATCAACTCGTTTCAAACACTCATTGCGGGAACCAAACCCGAGTTAGGGGAACCGATTGATATTGAATTGTATTTGACAAACTTGGGCGGAGAAGCCGTGAACGTGAATATTGATTATCGCAAATACGAATTAGACTACGTTCCCTTGTTGAAAGGAGAAACCGGTTTTACGGGAACTATTCTTCCGGGCGAAACGAAGAAACTTTCCTACAATATCAAACCTTTGCGCGCGGTTTCTATTCTTTTGCCGCCAGCGGTGCTAACGTACACGAATATTTTCGGCGAAAAAATTGTACAAGAAAGCACACGCCCTTACTTGCTCGTGGAAGGGCCCGAGTTTAATGTTCGCGCTGCATTTTTGGTTCCGCAAATCCGCGTGAACGTGAATGAACCTGTTCAAGTGCAATGGGTCGCGCAGAACGATGGAATTGTTGCGGTGAATGGGGTTAAAGCCACGTACACGGTGTATCCGGAAGGAACGATTAACCCATCGTCAACAACGATTGATTCACTCTCCCCCGCTAAAGCGGTGACGCAAAATTTTACGGTAACGTTTTCCAAACCCGGAATATACACCCTAGGATGTTATTTGTCTCCGAATGCCGATCCCACGCTCACGACGAATTGTCAATCCGCCACGATTGAAGCCATTGAACCCAACACGGGAATCACGTTGCTTTTTTCCCTCTTGGTTTTGCTGATTGCCATTGTGGTGTATGCGTACATTTACGTGTTGCCCAACCGCGCGCCTCCCGCACCGGCACCAAAAATGGGACGATTTCACTCGCAACGAGCGGCTCCCAAAAAGTAATACGTTCGTTCAAATGAAATTGAACGAATGAAAGCTGCCAGGGGATTTGCGTAGCAAATCTCCTCCGTCCTTCCGCTCGACCGGAGGTTACCGGTGAAAGGCAGGTTTTTTAATGGAAGCAACCCAAGATTAGTTCAGTCTTTCAGGGAATAGTCATGCATACAGAAAATTTTACATTCGATTTCTCGCTCACAACTTGCTACTTTTCGAACGTTTCGTGTAAAACGTTCACGCATTTCCAATTTGGAGGTCCCACATATGATGAATAATTCAGACAGCAACTACGACAGCCGACCGCAGCGAAGACAAGGCTTTGGCCCTGTTCCCGTGAAGGAAGGAGAAACCTACGACGTTACCATTGAAGGTATCGGAGAAAAGGGAGATGGGATCGCCAAGATTCAAGGATTTGTGATTGTCGTGCCTAAAACCCAGCAAGGGCAGCGCGTCAAAGTCCGCATCACCGCGGTGCGCGGAAAAGTTTCATTCGGAGAAGTCGTGGGAGAAGCCACGAGCGAAGAAGCACCGGCAGCGGAAAACGCTGACGATGAATAGCAGTAGAATTCTTCTCATTCGATTTGGGAATTAATTATTCCCAAATTACTTTTTCTATTTTTATCCGTCATTCTCGTGGAGGCGTGCAATCTTCGTGTTGTATTTTCCCAAAATTTTGTTTGCAGCGCTTTCCTTAATGGAAACATAGTCGCTACGGCCGGCATGTGCCTCATACTCTAAATAATTCTTTTTTATTAAACTGCGCAAGGCGCGTTTAAAGTTTTCAATCAGCAGCGGAGCAGTAGTTAATTCACGCAAGCCTGTCTCACTAACACGACCCGATTTTTGAAATTGCGTCGAAATGATGGTGAGAATTTGGTGTTCCATTAATTGGTCAATTTGAGCATCTGGATATTGCCGGGGACGCACTCGTTGTAAAAACTTGTTGAGCGCTATTGCCATCTCGCCCGTGATGCGCTTCTCTTTTCCAAAAAGAGAGGCAAACCCTCCTGCAGTGGATGGAAACACTTTTTTGGGTGCGCCATTTGAGGGTTTGGGCGACGTTTCGGCATTTTTCCTAGCTTCGGCGCGTGCGCGTCTAGATTCTACTTTTCGAGGATTAATGGGCTGTGCGACCCGCGTAAAACGGGTTTCGCTTAATGGTTGATTGTGCGATTGAGGATTCGTGCGGTATTTTTTGACCATCCGCTCAACGAGTTGTATTCTTTCCTCGTCCGTTTTAGCGGAGCGCAGAACGGTTGTCAATACTTTCAGGCGTTTCATTCCGATTTCGTTCTCTTTATCAATTTCAAGTTCTGAAAAAATGGTATCTGGATTGAGATGCAGGCGTTGTAAACGCTCGCGCAGCGAGAGGCGTGCGCGCTTGAATGCCCGCACAACTGTCCAATCCGATATTCCTGTGGCGTGAGAATCGATGCGCTCGCGCGATTCGCTCAACAGACTTTTTCGCTCGGCTCGGGATATTTCAAACCGTCCTATTTTTTTTCGCATGGAAGAAATTTCTCTATTTGCATCAGCACGTTGTTCCAATTTAGCGGTTCGGGCGGCTTTTAACTGACGGATAATGGCGGATTCTGTTTTGTCATAAAGGTCGCCCTTTTCTACAAGGTCTGTCAGAAGGGGTGCTTTCACACGAAGCGAAATGGCATCATACACCATTTGCAGAGGCACGTTGATTTTTTTTGCGCGCAGTTGGCGCTGATAGATGATTGACAACCCAACTGTCGTGCGGAGATTATTCACCATTGGTTCATATTTATGCAAAAAATCAACGAAACTATCCTTGTATATGTTTCGCATTTGATCTAACTCACCAATCGTTTTATCCGGCGGAAAAAAATCAATTAAACGGTCAATTTCGCTGGTAGCAACATCTTCATGTTTTTTTTCCATAGCATAAAACGGAAACGCGCGGAATCCCTTTTTTAGAAGTTCTAGGGCCTCTTTTTTTTCAACAGGCGCCAATTCTTCTGTTGTAATTTTATTCATTGCTGAAGACATTTCAGCAGATATCGCAGCGACGGCTTCTTTCATTGCTTTTGTACGAAAGAATTTTCCGCGTGCCGCTTCGCGAATGGCGCTTGCCCTTAACTTTGCTGCGTGATTACCGTGTCCAACTAGAAAAATAAGCCGTGCCGGGTCTCCTATTGGAGGAAGTTTTCGAATGCGGCGGCGGGGCATACACTCATCATTATTATGAGAGATTTAAACCTGCGCTGGGTGATGCAGTTTTAACAGGAAAAAATAGAGTGCCCCTGCGCGGGGCAAAAAAAGTATTTATCGCTTTTTCTTTTTGGCAAACGAGCGCTTGGCTTCCTTTTGAGGAGCGTGTCTGTTTCCTGCGTGCGTTTTCAAAATGCCCGCGTCTTTCGTGACTTCTCCAAACATGATGTAGGAGGTCATCCACCACATGTACCCGGCAACACCCAAAAACAATCCCGAGAGGGAGTTGAAAGAAGGGATGGAGAGAATGGCTACGAAGCCGACTAAGACTACACCATAGGCCATGAGCAACAACCAAGTAACCCAATAGTCTGCCATGGAAACAACTTTCCAGATTTTAGAAAACTGGAACGCGGAAGCAATTTTCTTATCGTGCGCAAACAATTGAATTCCGATGGGGGCCATTAATGTGGCTAAGAAAATGAGCACGAGCGCAAGAGCGCCATACACTGCACCATTCACTAACAAACCCAAGAAACTCTGCGCCGACAAAATGGGGTTCTGCGCCATGCTCATGAAAATGTTTCCAATTAAGGGTAAGGAAACTAATGCGCCGGCCAAAAGAACCAGTATTGCGGGAATGAAATACAAAATTCCAATGACAATGACTAACAAGCCTGAAAGATACATGTCCACAAAATCAGAAAAATGGGGCATGGTTTCATTTCCACTCTGCGTGCGGCGAGCACTCTCGACTCCTAATCCGTGCAACAGCGGTCGCAGGGGGGTGAATATTGCGAACAACGTGCCCAACACAATCGTAATGGGGTCGGTTTTCCACGGACGCTTAACAGCCTCCACAAAATCAATCATATCAAACTCCTCCAGATACACAGACCATACGGCCCTTGTTAGGTGCAAGGAAAAATCCCTTGTTTATAATGGAAACCAAATTTTTGCAAAAAATTTGATTAAAAGCCTACATGGGGATTCGAAGAATCCCCGATAGTAGTCCTTCCGCACGACCGGAGGTTACCGGTCAGGGCTAGGATTAAATCCCTGACTATTCTATTTCCACCATGCCTTCTACTCCCAAACCCGCGCACCATGACCGGGAAAAACTCCCCATCGAGAAGGCGTGTGTGGCCATTGTTTACCGAGGAAAAAAGTTTTTGCTCATCAAAAATGCGTATTCGAGAAACTGGACATTCCCCGGGGGGCAAGTGGAAGGAAAAGAAACGGAAGAAGAGACTGCACGCAGGGAAGCGTTTGAAGAAACGGGATTGAAAAACTTGGTTTTTGTTCCGCGATTTAGAAAAGTAAACATTTATCCTATGTTCCGCGGCGCGAAGCGAGTTGAACGACACGTTATTTTTTTCCTCGCGGAAAGCAAAACAGGAGACATTACACTTTCACATGAACACACCGCGTTTGAGTGGTTGGATTTTGATGCGTCCATCAAACGTGTACGGTTTCCTGCACTCAAATCAATTTTAGCCGCCGCGTCGCAGGAACTTGATCCGTCATTCAAGTGGAAGGCCACGGAGAGCGCGACGAAGCATTTTTTCAACTCGCAACACGGCGGAGAAAAACTATCCAAAAAGTCTTAGGTTAAAAACTCAGGGGAAGTGATGTAGGATATGACGAAAATGAAATCAACCAACAATATGATGCTCGGAATAGTACTTGTGCTATTCCTCCTCGCCGCGGGATGCGTTTCGACACAGCCGCCGGGAACGAATCCTCCGGGAACAAACCCCCCTGCTGGGTTGGGATGGTACGTTTACAAACCGGTTCAAGCCCCTACGAATCCGTGGCAGGTCGCGGACATTCAATTTATTGTCGCTCCCACCGAACTCGAACGTGCACAAGCATGGTTGTCGAGCATTGGAATTAATTTTACTGATGCGGTTTTTGTACCGCACGATGAAATAACGTGCGACGCGTTAAACTGTCCGCGCGGAGATTATTTACTTGTGAACGCGAGTGACGACGCGAGCAAGGCCAAATTACTCGAAGCGGGATTTACGCTGGTGAATGAACCGTTTGTTTACGTGAAGAATGTTTCCGCCACGGGAACGTACACGATTACGCTGGTGAATGCTTCCAACGAAACTATTTTCTACGGCGGATGCAACGAATACGTGCCTCAAAAAATAGTGAATGGAGAAGCCATTCCCATGCCTCCCAAAACATGTATTTGGGAAGGAATTCCGACTACTTTAGAAGCGGGGAAAAGCATTTCATTTGACGCACAAGTAGAAAAGAATGGAACGTACAACGTGGCTGTCGGATACGGAGTCGGTTGTAACGCAGACGAACCTTTATCGCAAGCCGCGTGTACGAGCGAGAAGACTATTTTCTCCAATTCATTTTTGTTTTCCTCAAGTACGTTCAGCGAAGCGGTAGCGATGACGTACGGGTTGAAACAATGCTTATCCAACCCGTGGCAAGTGGACACGAATGAACTCATCCTCACGGAAGACAAAGTAGCCTTCACGCAATGGTTAGGAGAAAAAGGAATTACACCCTATCACGTGGAATACGTTCCCGCGCCCAACGATTTGGCCGTGTGTTTAGCGTGTTCGTGCGCGAGCGGAGAAACGTATCGCATCATTGTTTCGCCGGAACAACAAACAGCAGCGGAAGCATTAGGATTTGTTTTCGTAGACTCGTACGCATGGCCGGCGGAAACACCTGCGTTTGCCGAGGCGACGTGGCACGTGTACACCCCCTACCAGTGCTTCGCCAACAAATGGAATGTGAAAAAGGAACCCGTGCGAAACATTGAGAGGGACTTCACGCTCATGAAAGAATGGTTAGAAGAAAAGGGAGTAAAAATAACCTATTTAGGATTTATCCGCGGAGTAAGTTTGAGCCAGCAGTGCACTAAACTTTCAACCGACAAATACGGCGTAGCGGTGACCGACCAAGAGAGTATGGATATTTTGTCCACGGTCGGATTTGTGGTCGCAGGTCCACAACAAACCAAAAAATTTACATTGTTTGAGGAAACGGATTCTATACAATACTTGTTCAAAACAAAATTCTGCCAAGCCCCGCCCTGGGGAACACCCGATTTGAGTGTGGGAAACGAATCTGAAGTGGTGGAGAGCGTTCTCCGATGGCTAACCGACTCGGGCATTCCATCGTATGCTAAACCTACTATCCACAAAGTAGGTGTTTCAGTAACAGGAAGCTGCGGCACCGATTCGGGGTTGGGCGTACTTATTACCGTTCCCGAATGGGCGGAAACTCATGTGACGCCCTACGGATTTGGAAAACTCTCGTACGCATTTGACGCGGAAAAGAGTCAAGTGTATCCCGTAAAGGAAACCGATGACTCCGCTGCCGGCGGAACGATGCCCGCGGGCGGAGAAGCGTGCGTTGGCGAAGAATGTGCGTACACGTGAACGGCCTTTCCTGTGAATCTCGAAGAATAATTTCAATTAGTCCAGCATGCCATTCGCGCGCATGCTGAACATTTCATTTTGTGTAACAATCACATGATCCACGAGTTCGATGTCCATCCACTTGCTCGCTTCCAAAATTTGTTTCGTAAGAATAATGTCTGCGGGCGAAGGTTCGGCGATATTTGATGGGTGGTTGTGCATCACGAGAATTTTTCCACTTTCGCGCTGAATAGCTTTGTTCATGACTTCGCGCGCGTCTACGTGAACGCGGAAACGAGAGCCCTGATTCAAACGTAACGGGGCGCCGATGCATTTGCCACGCATGTCAATGCAAATCAAATAAAAAAATTCTTTATTCTCATTTCGAATGTACGATGAAACGTTCACGACCGCGTCTTCCATGAACAAGGGTTCTCGCGTCGCGCGGTGGAGACGCGAACCTAATTCAAGTGAGGCGTGCACGCTCAACGATTGAACTTTTCCAATGCCACGTTTGACCAAACCAGCCGCGTCCATTTTTTGAAGCGCGGACAAGTCCCCTTGAACAAGAGAAAGAATTTCGTGCGCTTGGTCGAGGGCGCTGTGCCCCTGTTTTCCCGAACGCAAAATAATCGCGAGCAATTCCGCGTCGGAGAGACGTTCAACGCCTTCGTTCCACGCTCGCTCGCGCGGGCGCAAATGAGGGGGGATTTGACTTATTTTCATTTTTGGTTAACACGTGGAAGTGTTCAAAAAGACACGATAAATTATACATAAGTCCGGGTTGGGTTGCTCGTCCTTAAAAACGCCCTTTGATTTCGTTTGAAATGTCCTCTCATTCACGCTCAACACGCGCTTCTGTCCCCATTCACATCACCGCGTACTTTGATTTCATGTGTCCGTGGTCATATTTAGGAAGGGCGCGTTTAACGCACGCGCTCAAACGTGAGCATATTCACGCGGAAATTAATTGGGTGCCGTTTGAACTTTACGCGCACAACGAAAATCACCGCGTGGAACGTGAACGAATTATCGGCCACTCGCGTCTGAATGAGGCGTATGCGCAACTTCATCCTTTAGGGGCGCGGGAAAATATCCAAATCTTTCATCCTAAATATGAAGCGAGTTCCAAACGCGCGCTCATTGGTTTTTTGTACGCGCAACATGAAAATAAGGGCGAAAAATATTTGGATGAAGTGTTCGCGCACGCATTTGAGCACACGATGGATATTTCTTCGTTTGCCGTGCTTCGTCGAATTGCAATCAAGCTTCATTTTGATGTGGAAAAATTTCTTTTGTTTATTCAAGATGAAAAAAACCACGCGCGCGTGGAAGAATTAACGCGCGTTGCCAAACTAAATGGGGTGCGCGGCGTGCCCACCTACCTGATCAACCACCTGCCTGTTACGGGTGTCCTTCCCGTGGAAGATTTGGCGCACATTTTACGCTCAACGCGGCAAAAAATTACTCCTGCGTTTCTCCTCCCCGAAACGAAAACGAAGCACGCTCAACGGAAGCGTAAACAAGGGAAATCTCCCGCGCGAAAACACCCTAAAAAGAAGGCGAATCCCCGTGAAACGAAAGCCAAGCCCGTCCGCAGACGTGCTAAAAAAAGGTGAGGCAGGCTATTCCTTTATGTTCCCTTCCTCGAGGGTGTTCTAGTATGGCTGTCCCTAAAAAAACAGGAAAAACCACCAAAGGAAAGCCTGGAAACTTTCCTCCGCGCGTGCGAACACGCAAGATTCCCCTCGCGGAGCCGCATAAGGGTGCGATTCCAGCGATTGCATCCGCGGAAGAAAAAAGCGCGGAAACGCATCACGCTCCCGTTGCCGCTCACCACTCTCAACCTGCGCACGCTCCCGCGTCGCACGAAAGCGGGATTCGTTTCGCGGACATGCGTCTCCCTCCTGCGATTATGCGCGGTTTGAATGAACTGAATTACGTTCAACCAACACCCATTCAAGCGGAGACGATTCCCATTATCCTTTCGGGAAAAAATGTTCTCGGTCAAGCCAAAACAGGCACGGGGAAAACCGCCGCGTTTGGAATTCCTATTTTCATGCACGTGGATGCGAACACGCACGCGCCGCAAGCGATTATTATTGTGCCCACGCGCGAGCTCGCGTTGCAAGTGCGCGACGAAATGGAAAATATTGGCAAACATACGCACGCGCGCGTTCTCGCGGTGTTCGGCGGCGCGAGCATGAACATGCAAGCGGAAGGATTGCAGCGCGGTCCCGCGATTATTGTGGGTACGCCCGGAAGACTCATGGATTTCATGCGACGCGGAACATTAGACTTATCCCACATCAAAATGGCTGTGTTGGATGAAGCCGATAAGATGTTGGACATGGGTTTCAAAGACGATATTGAAATGATTTTTTCTCAATTGCCAGACGAGAGACAGATTCTCTTGTTCTCTGCGACGATGCCTCCTGCGATTAAATCATTGGCCAAAAAATATTTGCGCGAATACAAGGAAATTAATCTGAGCGAAGACACGCTCACCGTAGAAGGAATCACGCAATACTTCTTGAATGTGGACCCGCGCGAACGCGTGACTATGTTGTTAGGATTGATCCAGCATTTTAACATCACCAGGGGAATTGTTTTCTGCTCCACCAAAAGAACGGTTGATTGGTTGGCGCGACAACTGCATCACCATGGCATTTCCGCGGGAGAAATTCATGGTGACTTATCTCAAGTTCAGCGCCAGCGCAACCTTGCGGACTTTGAAGCGGGAAAATACTCGCTTTTGCTCGCAACGAATATTGCCGCGCGAGGAATCCACATTGAGGACATTACTCACGTCATTAATTTTGACTTCCCGGAAGAAAATGAAACGTATGTGCACCGCATCGGCCGCACTGCCCGAAAGGGAAAGAAGGGTGTTTCCATTACATTTGTCACGAACATGGGCCAGATTAGGCAGTTGCAGGACTTAGAGGCCGTGATGAATGCTAAAGTCCACGAATTGAAAGCCAAATAGCGGCGAAAAGGGTCTAAATTTCCTCTCCAAGGGGGTTTTTCCCCCCTGCACCGCCACGCTTTATATCCTTTTTCCAGGCCCCATTCTTCATGACGACTGAAAATACTCCTTCCGCCCCGAAAACGAAGACATACGATGTAATCATCGTGGGCGGCGGTCCCGGCGGCTCGGCTTCGGCGATGTTTTTGAAGAAAAAGGGGTACAACGTCCTCCTACTCGAAAAAGCAAAATATCCTCGCGACAAGATTTGCGGGGACGCGGTTTCAGGTAAAAGTGTGGGAATGTTACGCGAGTTAGGGATTGTCGACGAAATGGAAAAAATTGACAATGCCAAAGTATACGGACTCGTTTTTTCCTCTCCCGAAGGAAAGATGCTCGAAATTCCTTTCCCGGTGAAAGACGGCGAAGGACAAACGAAAGCGCGCGGATACGTTTGCCGACGCCTAGTTTTTGATAACTTTTTGTTTTCACACGCCAAAAAAATGGTGGACGTGAAAGAAGAATTTGCCGTTTCAGATTTGATTTTTGAAAATGATGCCGTGGTTGGAGTCAAAGGAATGGACATGACCACGAAACAAGCCCACGAGTTTCGCGCGAAGTTTGTGATTGGCGCGGACGGCGCTACATCTATTGTTGCCAACAAAGTCCACGCGGAAAAAATCCCCGACGACCATTTGTGCATGGCGACGCGCGTGTACTACCAAGGCATTTCAGGAATGACTCCCAACATTGAAATTCATTTCATTGACTCGGTAATGCCGGGCTACTTTTGGATTTTCCCCCTCGAAGATGGAAAGGCCAACGTGGGATTGGGAATGGTCTCCTCAGACAGGCAAAAGAAAGGCGTGAATTTGGTCGCGGAAACCGAGCGCGTGATTAAGGAACACCCCTTGTTCAAAGAACGATTCAAGGACGCGGTGAAACTCAATGATATCAAAGGATGGACACTGCCCTTTGGAAGCTTCCGACGCACGCTGCACGGTAAGGGATGGTTCCTCGTGGGAGACGCCGCGAGTTTAGTAGACCCGTTCTCCGGAGAAGGAATTGGAAATGCTATGACTTCGGCAAAATACGTGTCAGAGGTTATTGATGAAGCATTCAAGAAGAATGATTTTTCACTTGAACACATGGCGCAATACGACACCCGCTTGTGGGCGGAAATCGGCCCCGAGCTGCAAACAAGTTTGATGCTCCAAAAAATGGGCCGACACAAGTGGCTGTTGAATTTAGTCATTGGAAAAGCCTCGCGCAGCAAGGAAATCCGCGACACGATCTCAGGAATGCTCGTGAATGAGGAAGCGCGCAAGTCCTTCATCTCGCCCATGTTCTATTTGAAAGTCCTTTTGGCTTAGATGACCTTTCGGATTCTGTCCCAGAGGGTTTTAATTCCATTTAATGGTGGCTAGTCTATATGGCATCTCCAAAATTAGTTGACGTTTCCATTGTGGTGTGCACGCTCAACGAGGAAAAGAACATTGTGGGTTGTTTGCGTGCGTTGCGCGCTCAAGACTTCAAAGGGAATTATGAAATTATTGTCGCGGACGGCAATTCCGAAGACCAAACGCGAGCGCTGGCCAAACCTCTAGCGGACAAAATCGTAGTAGAAAAGAAACGCAGCATCGCTTACGAAAGACAAGCGGGTGCACGCGAAGCGCGCGGAAAAATAATTGCATTCACGGACGCAGATTCGAAAGCTCCCCGCGATTGGGTGCGAAAAATCCACGAAACGTTTGAAAAAAATACGCAAGTGTCGCTCATTTACGGTCCAGTCTTTTACTCGGACGTTTCGGCGAATGAGCAGTGGATTTCCACCTTCTTCATGCCCAAATTTTTGCACCTCATGAGTATTTTGCGCATGCACAATCCCATTGGAAGCAACTTGGCGATTCGCCGGGATGTGTTTGAAACCATTGGAGGGTTTGACACGAATTATATTACGTGCGAGGATTTAGATTTGGGAAAGCGCGCCGGCAAACATGGAAAACTCCACTATCACAAACAATTGAAACACTATGTCTCGGCGCGCCGCGTCAAAAAATGGGGCTATTTGAAATACGTGGGTTTTCACCTCATGAATGGAGTGGGTTATCATCTCACCGGCAAGGCCGCGCGAAAATACGAGGACGTGCGGGAGTAACCGCGCATTAAAAAGCCCGAATGGAATGAAACCTGCATGCGCATCGCCATTTTCACCGATTCTTTTTGGCCGCAAATCAACGGCGTCACGACGAGTATCCTCAACACGGTGAGTCAGCTTTCTTCGCAAGGGCACCATTTCATTATTTTCGCTCCCAAACCCAAATCTTTTCCCGGGCCGGAGCCCCAATTGAAAAACACGCGCATCATTTGGCTCCCCGCGGAGCCGCTTCCCACGTATACGGATTACCTCATCGCCTACCTTGTACCGCCGTCCGCCAAAAAGGCGTTCAAAGATTTTCACGCGGACATTGTTCACGTTCACACGCCCTTTTTTGTGGCGGAAAAAGGAATCACTTACGCTAAACGCGCGCGCACACCTGTGATAGGCACGTTTCACACTCTCGTTTCAGAGTTTTTAGAATACGTTCCTATTCCAAAAATCAAGCACAACCCCATCATGAAACAATTAACGTGGGTGTATACGCAGCATTTCTATAAGCGCTGCGACGTCATTACTACCCCGACGAAAGTATTGGCGGATGAATTGCATGAAAATGGTTTCAAGAATGTTAACGTGCTCACGAATGCCATTGATTATGAGCAATTTTCGCGCGGAAAAACGAAAACGATTGGAAAGAAAATTAATTTGTGCTATTTTGGACGCGTGAGTTTTGAAAAGCGAATTGACATTGCGCTCGAGGCACTTTTTTTGTTGCGAAAAAAATATTCAAATGTGGAAATGAACATCATCGGTTCCGGCCCCGCGGAAGAATCATTGAAAAGACAAGCGCGCGAACTCGGCATTGAAAAGTATGTGCATTTTCTTGGACCCAAGCGCGGAAAGGAACTCGCTCACGTGGTGAAACAAAATCACATTCTTGTTGCGCCTTCGCCCATGGAAACGCAAGGATTGTATGTGTTAGAGGCCATGGCCGCCGGTTTGTGTGTGGTGGGGGCAAATGCGCGCGCCATTCCGGTTGCGTTAGGAAAAAACGAGCGCGGACTCTTATTTGAAACCAATAATGTGGAAGATTGCGCGGAAAAGATTGAGAAATTGATGAAAAATCCCGCGCTGCAGAAGAAACTCACATTGAATGCGAAAAAGTGGGTCAAATCCTACAGTAAAAAGGCCATTGCCAAAGAGTGGTTGAAATTATACACGCAAACCCAATCTAAATATCGACCATGACCACGCGAAGTTTACCATTCGTCTTCGAATCTATAATGAATTGGTCTCCGATATTCAAATCATAATCAGGTTCTGTTTTTAGCCAGAGTTGCGTGACCTTGTAAATATTCTGGTCCAATTCTTCAAACACTTTGACCGCTTGATCGTGTGCTTCTTGAAAAGTCATTTTGTTTGCGCGGAGAAATTCTCTCGTCCTTCGGTTCTGTTTCATGTCCAGCAGGTCCCGCAATGATGGACGATCATAATAGATTTGCACTCTTTTCCCACGCATGGGCGGAAATTGTTTGGCTGCCATCAACTCATAGGATTGGGGGGTAATAGAACGGTGATAGTCCATGATCGCATTCCACGTGCGTCGCGTAGTGTCGGTTATTCCTCTTCTTTCAGTAATCGTCTTTACTTCTTCCCATCGTTTAAGTGCGAGGCGTTTTCCGCGCACATGGGGTGTTCTCCAAATAATACGCGGCAAAAATGGGAAATGGGCTCGGCGATCCCGAAATACAGGTCTCGTGCCCAAACGGAAAAAGAGGCGTTTCCACTTGCGTTTGAACCAATTCGCGGCGCGCATGCGTGAGCAATGGTCTTGACTAATATAAGCCTTAAATTCCCTCGATTATTGGTCCGTCTATGCCATCCCTTTCCCACGACGTTCTCATTATCGGCGCCGGCTTAGCGGGACAGCGCGCGGCGATTGAAGCGCGCAAACAAGGAATGGATGTGGGAATCGTTTCGAAAGTGCATCCGGTGCGTTCACACTCCGTTGCCGCGGCGGGAGGAATCAATGCCTCATTAGGTGCCGGAGATGATTGGAAAGCGCATTTCCGCGACACGGTGTACGGAAGCGATTTTCTCGGAGACCAGGATGCGATTGAAACATTATGCAAAGACGCTCCCTCGCGTGTGTTGGAAATGGAATCCTGGGGTGTTGTTTTTTCGCGTACCAACAAAGGGGAAATCGCCCAGCGCCCCTTCGGAGGGCAAACCACCCCGCGCACATGTTACGCATCCGATCGAACTGGGCACATGCTCTTGCATACGACGTATGACCAGCTCATGAAAGCACACCCAACGGTTTACCCTGAATATTATGCCCTTTCCCTCATCATGGAAGACCAGTCTTGTCACGGAGCGGTTTTGTGGGATATGGAAAAAGGAAAACTGGTTGTTGCACGTGCCAAAGCCGTTCTTTTGGCCACTGGCGGATATGGAAGAGCATTCTCCACGACCACGAATGCGAGAATATGCACCGGAGACGGATTGGCGCTCGCCTACAATGCGGGTTTGCCCCTTGAGGATATGGAATTTGTGCAATTTCATCCAAGTGGAATGTACGGAAAAGGATTTTTGGTAAGCGAAGCCTCGCGGGGAGAAGGAGCCTATTTGTTAAATGCAAAAAATGAACGATTCATGAAAAAATATGCCCCGCAAAAAATGGAACTAGCGTCGCGAGACGTTATTGCGCGCGCGATTATGCGTGAAATTGCGGAAGGAAGAGGATGCGGTGCGAAAAAAGACCATGTGTATTTGGACGTGAGACATTTGGGAGAAAAAACCATCATGGAAAAAATTCCCGAGATACGAAAAACAGTTCATGAACAACTCGGAATTGATTGCGTGAAACAACTCATTCCAATCATACCGACGGCGCATTACAGCATGGGGGGTATTCCCACGGATGTGCACACTCAAGTAGTCACGGATGCGCACAATACTCCGTTTGAAGGATTGTACGCCGCGGGAGAAGTCGCATGCGTTTCTGTTCACGGAGCCAATCGTTTGGGGGGAAATTCCCTGCTTGAAACACTGGTATTTGGTCGCATCGCGGGACAAAAAATGGCCGAGTATGTGCGCTCGAGAAAGCATGCAATGCATGCGTTGTCATCGCACCACGAAGACGATGCGCGTTCGCGCATTGAAACCATTTTATCCAACGTGAAAGGGGAAAAATCGCACCGAATTCAAGAAAAACTTCAACACATCATGATGGAGGATTGCGGCGTGTACCGAAGCAAAGCAGGCCTTACCTCCGCGTTGCATTCCTGGAAAAAACTCCACGCGGAAACGAAGAAAATCCACGTGGATGATAAGTCGCACACGTTCAACACGGATTTAATTGCCGCGCTCGAGTGCCAAAACCTCGTGACATTTTCACAATCCATTCTTGCAAGCGCACTCGCGCGCACCGAAACACGGGGTTCGCATGCGCGAACGGATTTTCCCGCGCGCAACGATCAAAAATGGTTGAAACACTCTTTCGCGGTGCAACACGGGGAGAATGTTCGCTTATTCTACAAGCCGGTGACCATCAAAGGGTACGCGCCGGAAGCGAGGCACTACTAGTATGGCCGCGAAAAAGAAAAAAACAAAAATAGTGAAGAAAAATTCTTCCCAAAAAGTTTCGAGAGCTATTGCAGTCGAACCCGCGCCCATTTTACACGTGCGCGTATCACGGTACAATCCGCAAATGGATTTTAACGCGCGCACGCACGAGTATTCTATTACTCCCAAAACAGGGGAGAGCGTGCTGGACTTATTAACGCGGCTCAAACACACGCAGGATGGGAGTTTGACTTTCCGCGGTTCGTGCGGATACGGAGGATGCGGTTCGTGCGGCGTGAAAGTGAATGGAAAACCCGTGCTAGGGTGCGTGACGCAGGTGAGCGATGTCGCGGATACGCATCATTCGTTGCGGATTGACCCGCTTCACACGGAAAACGTGATTAAGGATTTGGTCGTGGACGAAAAACCTTTTTTTGATGAATTGTTGCGCGTCAAACCATGGCTGGTTTCGCGTGCGCACGATGAACGAAGAAATCATAAGATGGGCGTGAACGATGTCAAAAAACTCGGCAACGCTCAACAGTGTATTTTGTGCGGGTTGTGCAACGCGAATGCCGATTCTTCGTTGCGCGGAGAAATAGGTCCTGCGGCGCTGGTGAAAGCGTATCGTTACGCGAACGAAATGCGCGATGGCGACACGAAACGCTTGTCCGCACTCTCGCCTCACTTGCACGTGCATTACTCCCTCGAAAAGGCCAATCTTTGCCCGCGAGACATTGCACCAGGGGATAAAATCCGCGAAATGAGGGAGATTCAAAAAGCCCGGGACGCTCAACCATCCAAAGGGAAGCGAAAAACATGAAAAAGAGCAAACGCGCGCGCATGGAGCAGGATGCCATTGGCGTGAAAAAAATTCCCTTTGATGCGTACACGGGAATATTCCACACGCGCGCTTCTGAGAATTTTTCACTTTCAACAAGGAAATTTCCCGCGTTATTTTACCACCAACTCGCTCTCGTTAAGCGTGCGGCGGCGCAGGAACACACGCACACGAAACGATTGGATGTGAAAATAGGAAATGCTATTGTTCGAGCCGCGCGCGAGGTTGAAAATGGAAAATTTGACGCGCTTTTCGACTTGGACGTGTATGAAGCCGGCGCCGGCACGCCGCTCAACATGACGATGAATGAAGTCATTGCGAATCGCGCGCTCGAAATTTTGCATGAGCGGAAAGGAAAGTATTCTGTGGTGCATCCCAATAATCATGTGAATATGATGCAGTCCACGAATGATGTGATTCCCACCGCGCTGCGGCTCACGACCCTTCACTTTTCGCAAAAATTGGAAAAAGAATTGATTCAAACGATTCACGTCACGGAAGAATTGTCGCAAAAGTATCGCACAACCATCAAAACCGGGCGAACGCACGTTCAAACCGCTGTGCCTGTTACTTTCGGGCAGGAATTATACGTGTATGCGCAGTCCCTGCGCGAAAATTTGCAAAAAATTCGCTCTGCGCGAGAGGGGATGCATGAATTATCCATTGGGGGGACGGCAGTGGGTACGGGCATCACGGTTGAACCGGGGTACGATGTGAATGTGGTCAAAATTTTACGAAAGGAAACGGGCTTCCCCTTCTATCCGAGCCATCGGAAGATGTTGCATACGAGCCACATGACGGTGTTTCAGCATTATTCCAACGCGCTCTCCGAACTTTCAAGCGACTTGCTCATTTGGATCAACGATTGGGTGCTTTTGGGTTCGGATGCGTACGCGGGAATAGGAGAAATTCATTTGCCGGAAGCGGAGCCGGGAAGTTCCATCATGCCGGCAAAGGTTAATCCGAGTATTTTGGAAGCGTTAAAGATGATCGCGTTGCAAGTGCAAGGAAATAATGAAACCATCCGCTTGAGTTGCGAATCCACGCAATTGGAATTGAATGTCATGACTCCCGTCATGGCGAGCAATTTGTTTGAGTCGCAGGGTTTGTTAACGAATGGACTGAAAATGTTCCGCGAAAAATGTTTGAAAAGTGTACGTCCAACCAATCGC
This sequence comes from uncultured archaeon, assembly GCA_964524375.1. Taxonomy (GTDB): domain Archaea; phylum Iainarchaeota; class Iainarchaeia; order Iainarchaeales; family VGJJ01; genus VGJJ01. Next base: position 12,334 of record CAZGES010000002.1, on the reverse strand, counting down.
ATGCGCACGCTTTTGAATGCGAGCATGTCCACTGCCACCGCGCTCAACCCGTACTTAGGATATGATATCGTCGCGTTTCTCGTGAAAAAATCCATGGCCTCCCATTCTTCGCTTGAAGAAACGGTTCAACGAATGGGAGTGTTGCTCCCGCACGAGGTGCAAACTCTGCTCCGCGCGGAAAATCTTACGCAACCCAAGAAAATTGACGCAAAATTAAAAGAAGCAATTCAGGCGAGACCCGCGTTTAAGAAAATTCGTTCCATCGTGCAAAAATTTTCCAGGTGATGCGCGCAGTATTAAAAAGAAAAGAGCGCGAATTCAAGCATGGCTCATCGGTACTTTACGCTGAATGAGGCGGAAGCCTCGCTCCCACGCATACGCTTGCACATGGAGAAGCTCATGTCCATTCACGATGAATTGTCCGCCCTCGCGGGAGTGAAAGTTTCCTCGGATGGATTCGATTGGCAGGCGCATTTGCTCGCGCTTAACATCAACAAGCGCTATCATGAATTATCATTCAAATATTTTGCGGAGTTGGAAGCATTGACGAAAATGGGCTGCTACGTGAAAGATGTGACGCAAGGATTAGTTGACTTCTATTCCAAGTTTGAAAACCGAGACATTTTACTCTGCTGGCAGTTTGACGAGCCCACGATTCTCTATTACCACGATGAACAATCCGGAAAAACCGGGAGGATTCCTATTTCTAAACTCAAAGAAACCATTGCCGCGCAGCAAAGGGCCCTGCTCTGATTAAATTCTCAACAATTCATCATTGCACATGCCTGTAGGACGAAAGAGACAAGCTCGAAACTTTGAGCGGCGTGCCGCGCAATTTGTTCGCGAAATAAGTCTTGGGAAAGTAAAAAAGGATCCAATTCATGGATACCTTTTCGTGGGACGCGGAAATTTGAAGAGGCTCATTTACAAACGAAAGGCTGATGATTTTTACGCAACTGTTAATCTTGGAGATTTTCTAAAAGATCGTTTATCTAGAACTCCTGCTAAACATTTTGTTCCTGTTTTTCCCATTCATAGTAAAAAATACCTCGTTCAAGAACAATTTAATGCTCCGACACTGGATTCGCTTTCCCGCTTTTTAGAAAAAGTCGATCCGAACGAACCTCTTTCATGGTTGACAAAAAAAGTTAAAAGAGAAGATCTCGAACGAACACTCTGCAAGCGGCTAATGGGGAAATCTGTTAATCGAAGCATTACCATGGAAAGGTTGGAAGCGGCTTACGAAGAATTACTCCACAATCTCTGGCCCCTTCTCGATAAGGATATTTGGCGCATTCATAAACAAAATGTCCTCGTTTTAGGCGCTACTAGAGACGGTAAAATCCGCTTAACCGTAATCGATGGTAACTAAAAAACAGCATTGTTACTAGTGTTTTATATCTTTCAACGGTTCAAATTGCAAATGCCACTTCATTCACCCGCTTCAAAATACGTTGACCGTTATTCGCAGGGAGTTATTCTCCGCGACAACACGCTGCGCGAATACAATACTTTTTTGCACAACTTAGGAGAAAATACTTCTCTCGAGAAAATTGCCGCGAACTACATTCAAAAAAATGGTCAATGTCGCGTGTTTGATATCGGTTGCGGAAACGGTCAAGCGTTGCATGAACTCAAACAGCATGTGGGGAGTTTGGTGCACACGATTGGAATTGACTTGCTTCCCCTCGCGGATGCAACCTCGTTGGACGAATTCACGCAGGGGGATGCGTTGGACACGCCATTTCCCGCGAATTGCCATTTGATTGTGAGTTTTCGCGCCCTGCATGAGATGGGGCATTTTTCCACGTTACTTCCTCGCATTGCTCGTTCCCTTTCTTCTGGGGGGCGGGCGTATTTGTGGATTCGGATGCGCGACACGCTCAACGGACGCCCAGCATGGGTGGGGGAAATGAATGGGGAAGAGGAAGAATACCTCCGCCACCTCACCGCGCAGCGCGAATTAAGCGGGTGCAAGGTGTTAGTAGAACCCGTGCTCGTCCCCGTGCCTATTTCTCATGAGAAAGACCCCCGCGAACACGTTGCGGGAGGGTATGTTGTGCTTCTCATGCGTTCGTAATTCGTTGAACGCCGAGTCCGTTTTCTTTAAAGCCATTTTGACTCGGAAGAATGGTATATTCTACGTTCTACGGAGTTGATGAACCATGACTGAAGCCAAACCCCTGACCTACAAAGCATTGCAAGGTTTAACGGAAAAACAGCTCGCCGAGCACCACGACGTGTTGTACGTGGGGTACGTGAAAAAAACGGATGAAATCCGCGAGAAATTGAAAACGGTGGATTTGACGAAAGCTAATGGAACACACTCGGATTTGCGCGAACTAAAACTCGAAGAAGGATTCGCCGTGAACGGCGTCCGTTTACACGAAGGATATTTTGCCGCGATGGGCGGAAACGGAAGCAAACCGACGGGAAACTTATTGAAAATGATTGAGAAAGACTTTGGAAGCTATGAAAAATGGGAAGCCGAATTCAAAGCATTAGGATTGTGCGCCCGCGGATGGGTCGTTCTCGCATTCGATTGGGAAGACATGAAATTGCACAACTACATTTGCGATGTGCACAACCACGGAGGAATCTGGGGTTGCTCAACGGTGCTCATTTTGGACGTGTACGAGCACGCGTATTTCTTAGATTATGGAACGAAGCGCAAGGACTACATTGAAGCGTTTTTCAAAAATTTGAGTTGGAAACACGCGGAAGGAAAATTTGTGAACTCCATGATGTGGGAACAGCGCGAAAAAATGGGGCTGTAAGGGGGGGTTTCCCCTCCTCCCAACGCGGAGATTTAAGTTCTTTTTCCTGAATGGATGATTTTATGTCCCTCGATTCAAACACACTCTATGATATTGCCATCGTCGGCGCCGGACCCGCGGGAGGGAGCGCGGCCATTCACGCGTCCAAAGCGGGGTTGAAAACCATTATTCTCGAAGAGCACGCCACGGTAGGAGACCCGGTGCACTGCGGGGAATGTCTGAGTGAAATTGCTGAAGTGCGCGTGAACATGAAGTTTCCCAAAGAAGTTATTGCCCTCCCTGTCAAGGGCGTTAACGTCATTTTTCCGGATTCGCACAAAGTAAAACTAACGGAAGCAGGATACGTGTTGGAAAAACACGCGTTTGAAAAATGGCTCGCCAGCGAAGCGCAAAACGCGGGAGCGCAACTCGAAATGTCCACCCGTGTAACAAGTTTGGCACGCACCAATGGGGTGTGGGACATTCAAACGAGTCAAGGCCCCGTGAAAGCAAAAATGGTCATTGACGCATCAGGAGCCGCGGGAGTGGCAAACCGAATGCTCAACATGAATCCGCGTTTCAGTGTGACAACGGGAATTCAATACGAAATGCTAGACATCCCAAACGAAGATTATTTGGACTTTTATTTGTGGCCGCGCTTGAGTCCGCACGGATATTTGTGGATGATTCCCAAAAATGATGGCCGAGCAAACGTGGGGCTTGTGACTACTGACATCACCAAAGCCAAAATCTACTTGGACCAATTCGTCAAAGAGATGGGTTGGCAAAACAAAAAAATTGTGAAAACATTCGGGGGACCGATTCCATCATCCGGACCCGTGCAAAACACGTGTGGGGATGGAATACTGTTAGTAGGAGACGCGGCAGGATTTACTTCACCTTTATTCGAAGGCGGAACGCAACTCGGACTCGTGAGCGGACGCATGGCCGCGGAAGTAGCCAAAGACGCGTTCACACACAATCAATTCGACAAACCTTTCCTCTCAACATATGATAAAAAATGGAAAGCCGAATTTCCATCGTATGGAAAAATAATCAAAGGAAAGGAAGCGCTGTACAAATTCACCGAAGACGAGTTGAACAGAATCGGTCACCTCATGCCGAATGAACTCTCTAATCTTTCCGCGGTGGATAAGGCCAAAGTGGGTTTCAACGTCCTCTCGCACAACTATGATTTATACCAAAAAGGCGTCGTGGATGCATTCCTCGCATTCGGCTACTCGCGCGCGGCCCATTACGGCTGGTAGCAAGTATATTAATTCCAAAAACACAAGTTGTGCATATGGAGTTTGACGGGTTCGAATCATCCAAGAAGTTGTGCCAAACGCACGCCAGCAGTTTTTCGCTCGCCGCAAAATATTTGCCGGAAGAAGAACGCAACGCCTCGTATGCAATGTATGGGTTCTGCCGCGCCACGGACCAAATTTTAGACAGCAATTCTCCGATTGAAACAAAAAAAAATGAATTGACCGCGTGGCGCGCCGCGCTGCAAGAAGCATTTGACACGCAAACATCGCCCGATCCTATTTTGCACGCGTTCGTGCGCACGTGCAACACGTATAACGTTCCCAGTGAATGGGGTTTTCGATTAATTGATGGATTGCAAAACGATTTGACGCACACCACTTATCAAACATTTGATGATTTGTATGAGTATTGCTTCTCCGCCGCGGCCATTCCAGGGTTGTTCATGGCATACATTGTGCGCGCCCCTCCCTCTGCGTTAGAACATGCGATAGAGTTGGGAGTGGCCATGCAGCTCACCAATATTCTGCGCGACATCCGCGAAGATTATTCGATGGGACGCGTCTACTTGCCGCAGGAAGAAATGACTGCGTTCGGATATTCAACGAATGATATTGCCGCGCAAACTCGAAATGAATCATTCCAAAAACTGATGAAATACAACATTGCGCGCGCCATGGGATACTATTCCAGCGCCGAAAAAGGAATTTCTAACCTTCCCGCCGCGATGCAGTTGAGCATGCGGTTGTGTTTAGTGCTATACCGCGAGATTCTTCATGAAATCGAACGAAACAACTATGACGTATACGCGCAGCGCGTGTACGTTTCAGACGCCCGGAAAAAAGAACTCATTTCGCGCGAGCAAACCCTGGCTTCTGAACGAATCGCCACCCATTAAAACGGGATGGGGGTAGATAGTTTTTCATGGCCCGTGTTCGTAAAACCATTTCTCCTGTTCAAGCACCTCCCCCGCAGGTTTTGGTAGTGGGGGCGGGGCTTGGGGGGCTCGCTCTCGCATGCCGCCTCGCCAAACGCGGGTTGCGCGTGGAAATATTTGAAAAAAACGCGTTTCCAGGCGGAAGAGCCGCGCAGCGAAAGGTAAAAGGGTACACCATTGATTTGGGGCCCACTTTCCTCCTCATGCCAGGGGAGTTTGACGAGCTGTTCACGTACTGCGGAAAAAAAATGAGCGAGGTTCTCCCGCTCAACTTGCTCACTCCCTCCTATCGGTTGCATTTTTGGGACGCTCAACACATGGATGTGAGTTCGAATCTCCCAGAAATGTTAAACGAAATCCGCCGCGTCGCACCAGATGATGCACCGGGTTTTCTGCGCTTCCTTGAGCATGAATACGGTGTATATGAGAATGTGTACGCGAATTTTATCGCGCGCTCTCCAAAATCAATTTGGGGTATTCTATTTTCACGCAGCATTTTTTCATTTTTGCGCGCGGATGGATTCCACTCGATGTGGGACCACATGGATTCATTTTTTGAAAATCCAAAAATGAAACTCGCATTGAGTTTCCAAAGCATGTATTTGGGGCAAAGCCCCCTGCTCACGCCCGCGACGTACAGTATTGTGCCTTACGTGGAATTGGCGCAGGGTGTGTGGTATCCTAAAAATGGAATTTACTCCATTGTGGATGAAATTGAGAAGCTCGCCCGCGAATTGGGAGTAAAAATTCATTATGGGACGCGAGTAAGAGAGATTGCGATTGAAAACAACACTGCCGTTGGCGTGCGGCTGGAAAATGATTCAATCGTGCACGCGGAGAAAATAGTGTGCAACGTGGATTTACCCGCGGCATATACGAAATTGATTCCACGCTCAACGAGAAAGAAGTACACGGACCAAAAATTGAGGAATTTAAAATACACTTCCTCCGCGTTCATGCTCTATTTGGGCGTGGATGTGGATTACCCTCAATTGCTGCATCACAATGTGTTCTTTTGCGAGGATTTTTTGAAAAACTTTCAGGAACTATTTGAGCAGAAAATTCTTCCCGCGAATCCAAGTGTTTACGTGAATGTGCCCACGCGCACGAATCCTAAACTGGCTCCGAAGGGGAAGCACTTGCTCTATGTTTTAGTTCCCGTTCCCTCGAACGACCCCAAAAACATGCAGCCTATTGATTGGGAAGCCGCGAAAAATGTTTTTGCCGAAAAAATAATTTCACAATTGGAAAAAAACGGCCTCACGGATTTGAAGAATCATATTCGCATGCAGGAAATACTCACTCCAAACGATTGGGAAACGCTTGGAGGGATGAATTTTGGCGCGACATTTGGACTTTCTCCAACTTTTTTCCAGTCGAGCGTGTTCCGCCCGCAGCAAGCGAGCGAGGAATTCAAAAATTTGTTTTTCGTGGGCGCAAGCACTCATCCAGGCGGAGGAATGCCCATGGTTTTGATTTCTGCCCGTACGTGCGAAAAACTACTTCTTTGATTTCGTTTTTTTGTTGATTTGCGCCTTCTCGTATGCTTCCACAATCCTGCGCAGCGTTCTTTCCTCGCGATAAAGTTTTATCATTTCCTCCCCTTCGCTCGGCTCAATGAGGCCGTGGTGAAACAAGTCGTGGAGTATTTCCAACCGGTCTAGTCGCGAGCGCGCGTTCAAATATTTCCTTTTCTGCTCGGCGGGAGTGGGGGCGTGGTGCAGGCGCCAATATGCTACTGGAGAAAGCGCCACACGCAGGCGGCCTCGCCAACCCTTGGACCATTTTTCATTATCGACGCGCATTTTCTTCCAATTTGTGCCAATTTCCTCGCGGAGCACGCGCTCATAATCGTGCATTTCATTCGCACGACTCTGCAACCGCTTGACTTCAGCAATATTGCTTAGTCTTTGGTCGGCGTATTTTCCCATGTGTCGGCGCACGTGCTTGCGCGGATTGAGCCAATTATTTTTGACCCATCTCCTCCACAAAGAAATTCTTTTTTGGATAGTCATGCGTTTCTCCGCGCGCTGAAGTGCGTGTATAGTATTAATGTGAACCACAGCATCTCCACTCCAAAAAACAAATTTTCAATAGGGATAAATGGAACAAAAATTCCCATGGTTTCGCGCGCGTTGAACATCCACAATCCTTGCGCGGTAAAAAAATTATCGAAAACGAGTTGGAATGCGAGGAAGGTAAGTGTGGTGTGCATCATGCGGGGGGTGGGGCGAATAATGTGCGTGCGCAGCGCCCGGTCAAGTGCCATCACGAGAAAAAATCCAATAGCTACAGCGAGCGTGTATTGCATCATTTTGTTTTCACACTCTTCGTTGAATATTTTCCCGTAACTTCCCACACGAGGATTCCGAAGAATGGAATGACGATGAAAAATAGTATTTCTTCCAGCGGCTGATTGCCGATGAAAATGTTTAACGTGTTTTGCACGCCAAATTGCCAGTGTCCCTGCGACACGGCCCACGCATCCCAAGCGGTGAAAACAATAACAGTGGCGGCCAGTGCGGGCACCATTGATTTTTTTTGCCGCGATGACAAAGCGACGTTAAACGTGCGCATGAGCACAAATGTTCCGGCGAGGGCAAATGCTAAGTAGAGCACGTACGTGAAACTCATGCACGTATGACATGAAAAAATAGTATATTAGCCTGCGCACCCGCTCCTCAATTATGAGTGAGTGGGGCGGCGGTGTTTGGCGTAGGCGTGGGAATTGGTCATCTGCGGAATAGGCGTTGAGTTATTTCGCGCCTGCGGAGACATTCGGTACCCTACCCACGCGGCTACTTTCAACGCAGCATGCAAGGGCATGGCCAAAAATGTGGCAGCTTGATAAATTCCGGGCAAGCGAACAAATTCATCCTGCAATTCCGCGTCGCGTAGCAATGCTTCCGCGTGGTCGTGCGTTCCCGTGGGAAAGTTTTCACGCACATCATGCGCGGGGAAAAATTCTTCGAGCTGATACATTCCCATCAAGTGTTTTACTCGCGACTCGGCGAAGCGAAAAAACGTTTTGGGTGCCTGCACGGTAACTGCAGCGTCGGGGTGCGTCTCCACCGTGTCTATTCCCAAATACATTTGCAGCCACAAATCATCTGCCATCACATTTTCAGGAAAGCGAACGCCTCGCACGGCTTTGGCGCGCACAGCCATGCACGATGCTTTTCGATCGCGCAGCGCTAATGACGATAATGAAATTTCGCTCACGCCAAACAGCAAGTGGTCCATGATCGAACCGCTTTTGGGGGCGTCGGCAATATCATTCGCCGTGACTGCGTTCAATTTTTTGTTGTGTTTCAGCATGACGGTCAAATCGGCGATGGTGTTTTCCTGCACGTGTGCATTGGCATCCAAAAATAAAACAAAATCATCATTTCCCATTCGGCGTGTTTTCTCGGCGCGGTCGATTAACGCATTTAATGCGCGCGGTTTTCCAGGAACGCCTTCCACCACATAATCCAAATTTCTGTTTTTGAGTTTCAACGTTTCCAGCACTTCCACCGTGTTATCGGTACACGCGTTGGCACCCACTAAAACGTGCGTATTTTCATCCACATTCTGCGAATGCTGCACCGCATAAATGGCCGACGGAAGATTTCGAGCTTCGTTGCGCGCCGGCATGAGCACAACAACCTCGTTTTGGGACGTGTTGGGAGAGAGTTTCATGGCGGAATGGACCCGTTTGGCCTATAAATACCTTATCCTTGATTTCAGGCTTTCCAAACGCTTTATTTTGCGTTTAACACGAACTGCGTGTTTTTTTAACTCCAACAAAAGAGCATACCCATGAAACATTATCTTGCGGGTGTGGTCATGTTGCTTATCCTCGCGCTCGCCCTCTTTTTGGTGGAAACGCATCGTCAATGGGGACTCGTTGTTTTTCTCCTCGCACTCATTTTTTACGCCCTTTTCGCCAACCCCATGAAACATGCCCACCGCGCCACGTTTGGAAACGGAGAGAAAAAGCCTGCTAAACGCAAAACCAAGCGAAAAAAGCGCTAATTCTGCTCAACACCGCCTCTTCAAAGGGCCAAAATCCCCCTTTTCCACTTGTTTTACCCTTGATTTTCCGGGGACATGAACAACTTTATAAGGGTTTCTTGGGACGTTTGAGTATCCTTTGAGGATTGCGAAGCGGTTTGGTTTACGTTTAACGTGGGGGAACGATTTTTTCGTTTGAAATCCGCAACTGCGGACCCTTTTTCACCAAGCGTTTCGCGTGAGGAACGGAGCTGAGGGGACATGCTGAAGTCACTATCTGAACACCATTTGGTTCCAAAACACGAGATTCTTTCCGACGACGAAGTTCAGAAACTTTTTTCTCAATTCGGAATTGACTTTGAAAAACTCCCACAAATTTCTCAAGAAGATCCTATGGCCGCCGAACTCGGCGCGAAAGTAGGAAACATTATTCGCATTACTCGAAACTCTCCTGTCGCGGGAGAAACGTTGTACTACCGGAGAGTGGTCTAACATGGCGCAATCGTGGGATCAATACGCACTCGTTGAAAGCTGGTTCAAAGGAAGAAACTTTGCGCAGATGAACATTAATTCGTACAATCAATTTGTCGACGACAAACTCACCGAGATTATTCACGAAAACAAAACGATTACGCCCAAAATTGAAGAAGTTCGAATTGAATTGGAAGAAATTGAAGTGTTGAAGCCGCGAATCATTGAAGCGGATGGTTCTCCTCGAAATGATTTTTATCCTATGGAAGCACGCATGCGAAACCGAACGTATTCCGCTCCTCTTTTTCTCACGATGCGCTTGTTGCGAAGAGATGTGGAACAAGATGTGAAGAAAACATACATTGGTGAATTGCCTGTAATGTTAAAATCAAAGTTGTGCCACTTGCAAGGAAAAACCGCGGAAGAATTAATCTCGATGGGAGAAGACCCCATGGATTTCGGCGGATACTTTGTCATTAACGGAAGCGAAAAAGCATTGACCGCACAAGAAGTTTTGTCCTCGGACCGAATTCTCATTACGGAATCGGCGGATGACAAAACGAGCGCGGAAGTTATCTCCACGAAAGGCGCATTCAAGGGACGCGTTCGCGTAACACGCGCAAAGGATGGAATTCTTTCCGTGAGTTTTCCCGCCTCGCCGAGAAAGTTGCGATTATTTGTTTTGTTGAAGGCCCTCGGCTTGAAAAATGAAAAAGAAATCCTCGAAGCATTCCCCGCACTCAATGAGATTGCGAATGATGTTATCATCAACATGGAAGCGATGGATGTCAAGGACGAAGAAGAAGCATTGGACCGAATTGGTAAATACGTTGCCCCCGGACAAGTTATCGATTACCGCTTGCGCCGCGCGCAAGAAGTCATTGACGCCTTCTTACTTCCGCACATCGGAAACGTGAAAGAAGACCGCCGCGCGAAAGCGTATTTCTTAACCACGATGGCGACGCGAGCGATTGAACGCGCGAATGGGTTGCGCGGACAGGACGACAAGGACCATTATGCAAACAAGCGATTGGAACTTTCAGGAAAATTAATGGAACACTTGTTCCGACACTCGTTCAAGTATTTCATTAAAGATTTGACATTCCAGATTGACCGAACCGTCACACGCCGACGAAAATTGAATATTTCAACCGTCGTGCGACCCGGTGCGGTTACCGAACGAATCTTGTTTGGAATGAGCACGGGAAATTGGATCGGACGTTCAACCGGAGTTTCGCGCTTCATGGACCGCGTGAACTATTTGGGACCGCTCACGGAATTCCGAAAAGTAAAATCGCCGCTGAACAAGAACCGCGAACTGTACGAGGCACGTGACGTTCACGGTACACATTGGGGACGATTGTGCTGCATTGAAACGCCGGACGGACCGCAATGTGGACTCGTTAAAAATTTAGGATTATTTTCCGATGTCACGCAGGATGTGAAGCCGGAACCCGTGGAAAAAATGATCAAAGGAATGGATGTGTATTTGAAATAATTTTTGGAGAAAAAAAGGTGGGGTGAAAAACATGGTTGCGCAAGAAGGAAAAGTGTTCGTCAACGGAAAACTTGTCGGTTTTCACAAGGACATTCACAAACTTACGAAAGACTTGATTAACAAGCGCCGCGCCGGAAAAATCGACCCGCATGTTAACATTGCCCTCCACGAAGATAATTTCGAATTGTACGTGAACACGGATTCCGGACGCGTGCAACGACCTGTTATCGTTGTTGAAAACGGAAAGTCGCGCGTCACGAAAGAAGTGATTAAGCAAATCAAAGATGGAAAGCTCACGTGGAATGATTTAGTCAACCAGGGATTTGTCGAATACCTGGACGCCGAAGAAGAAGAAACCGCTCAAATTGCGCTGCGCGACGAAGACATTACCGCACACACGACGCACTTGGAAATCAATCCGATGGGAATTTTCTCGGTCATTTCATCCATGATTCCTTTTTTGGAACACAATTTGGCGGGAAAGACATTGCACGGTGCCAAAGTGTTCAAGCAAGCGTTGGGAATTCCCTCCGCGAATTATAATTTGCGCACGGACACGGAAAGTTATTTGCTGTACTATCCTCAGCGCGAACTTGTTCGCACGAAAACATTGGATTTTTTGAACACGGATCAACGACCGATGATTCAGAATTTTGTTGTGGCAATCATGCCCTACATGGGATTCAACGTTTTGGATTCAGTTGTGTTGAACAAAGGTGCCGTTGACCGAGGACTCGGACGCGCCGCATATTTCCGCAATTACGAAAGCGAAGAGACACGCTATCCTGGTGGTCAGGTGGACAAATTTGAAATCCCCGCCGAAGATGCAGTAGGACACTTGGGAGAAGAGCCGTACAAGCGATTAGGAATTGACGGTTTGGCCGAATTGGAAACCGCTGTCTCGGACAAGGATGTTATTATTGGAAAGACTTCCCCTCCGCGATTCTTAGAAGAAATTACGGAATTTGGTGTTATTCAAGAAAAGAGACGCGAAGCCTCTCTTTTCCCTCGAAAGGGAAAACCCGGAACGGTTGACCGCGTCGTTTTGACAGAAGGAACATCCGGTGCGCGCATCGCCAAAGTGAGAGTTCGTTCATGTATGGTCCCCGAGCCCGGAGACAAGTTTGCATCTAAACACGGACAGAAAGGAGTTTTGGGAGCAATCATCCCCGAAGAAGACATGCCCTTTACCGAAAGCGGCGTGCGACCGGATTTGATTTTGAATCCGCATGCGATTCCCACGCGAATGACCATTGGACACATGCTCGAAATGCTCACGGGAAAAGCCGCTGCATTGGGCGGAAAAACCGTGGACGGAACACCGTTCAACGAAGACCCGGTGGAAGATTCAAAGAAAATTTTGGAACACTACGGCTTTCGAAGCGATGGAAAAGAGGCCTTCTACGACGG
>CAZGES010000001.1:0-63696 GCA_964524375.1 uncultured archaeon | reverse complement strand
CGTTTCCACGAATCGAATCGCGTGGTCGCGCGCGAGCTTCATTCCTGAAGGCATGTTAGTAGGCGTGGATTTGGATTTAGAAGCCGGAGGCATACAGGCAAAAAGTCTTTTGGGGTTTATATTTCAACCGGCCGGCGTAGGATGCACATTCGTTCGCGCACGCACAAGGTTATCCGCTCAACCACCACGCCCCTAATGTATACACCAATTGCGAACACGGAATGAGTAAGAGTACGTAGAAAATGGATTGCGCGGGCTTCCCATCTTGAAAACCCACAAATACCCCTGCAAGAATAGAATACATGAACAAATACCCGCGCATTCCCAGCAAGGCGGTTTCAAACAACGCAGGGGCGTCCGGGGACGTGAACTCGCCGCTCAAGGGAAGACTTGAAACAACGCCCGTAAGAATCCCCAGCAAAAAGGGCACCAATATTCCGCCCGCCAAGAGTATTGTATATTTCTCCACGAGCAACACCGCCCTTCGTTCATGGAGGGAAGCGTGATGCGTGCTAATTTCCTGCGCGAGCGTGCGCGAGGGCTCCCCAAATGCGGTGCCCGACTCATACGTTTTAATCAAGAGCGCGCGCACCGATTCTAAAATGCTCGAATTTCTCCCCGCGCCCAATTCACTTAACGCAAGCGCGGGATTTTTTCCCGCTTCGATGCGTGAAACCATTTTTTTCCATTCATTTTGAATGGGTTCCGGAGACACGCGCGCCAACCAACGCAAGTGGTCCAAAAAAGACACGGAAGAAGGAATGGATGAAAGCACGAGTAATGAGTCCGCGGACTGCTGTTCGATAGTATGTGTATTTTTTTCAAATTTAACAAGCTGCCACACGAGATTGAACATCAGCGGTCCCGCGCACGCACACAAAAAAATACTCACCCAAAACGCATCCACGTGTTGAGCGGGCAGGAAGAAACTCCACGCCACGATAAACAACCCCGCCCCCTCCACCGCGGAAGAAAAAACAAGGCGGGGCAACCCCCCTTCACAATTATTTGCCGCGCACACCTCCTCTACACGTTGGCACAACTGCAAATAAAATTCACGAATGGAAAATGATTTTTTTGTTTCCCCTTGTAACCGTGTCACGTGCGGGGGCATCTGCAGCCAAACCATTCCCAACACGCCCGCATCCACGAGGGGGAAAATAATCAAGGATGTGAACAAAATGTCCCAAGTCGTGAGAGACAATTCCAAAAACCGGCTTCCAATCGTGACAAACGCCAAAAATAGCGCGGGAACGAGAGCGGAAACGCCAATGAAAACGAGCGAAAACAATACTAGTTTTTGGGCGTACGCCTTCCACATTGTTCGCTGCGCGCCGCGCACATCTTCCAGCATGTTTCGAAGCGCTTCAATTGTTGAGCGTGTGGAACCATGCGCATACACATGTCTCAATAGCCCCGCGACGCGCGTAAAGAGTGGCGTGTCCACTTCACGCGTGAGAAGTTCAAGACTTTCATCCATGCTCATTCCTTTTTCACGAAAACGAGCGAGCGCGGGTTCGAGGGCGCCGCGCAAGGGGAATGGTGTTTTCTCCGCCGCGCGCGAGAATGCGGTTTCAAATGGCGCGCGGGTTTCCAATTCCAGGATTAAAAATGATAGAAACGAATCCAGCCCCGCCTCATAGCGTGCTTTTTCCCGCGACGCGAGAAAAGGAATGCTTTTGGCAGCGCGCGCGGGTATATTCAACGTCAAAAAGTTCATGGGAAACCCTTCTTTCGGCTGGAAGAAATTTTGGGGGGAGTATTTTTCCAACCCTCTAACAGTTCGTGCTGGGCATTCGTCCACGTTTCTCGCGGAAAGCACCACTCAAATTTTTCCCGCGCAATCATGCTTTCGTTTTTGAAAACAAGTTTGTGTGCATTCGCATCCCACTCGAAAATGGGGCGAAGCGACCACGAATCATTATTTTTTTCGTGCACTAATTCCGCGATTTCACAGACCGCGCGCCTATCTATCATTTTTCCATTTGTTGAACGTTCGCTCCACCGCCGCTGAACGAGAATAACATTCACCCACCCCAAATCACTTTCAATGAGGCCAAATTGCCGCATTCGGGAAAGAGCCTCATGAGAGGAGTGGCCGTGGAACGTGCCATACGTTCCTTTTCCCTGCCCCGCTAAAACGGATTCCATGAACGCGCGAGCTTCTTCCGGAAAGCGAATCTCACCCACCACCACTCTATCCGGACGCATGCGCAGGGTTTCGCGAATCAACACCGACATGGAAGTGTTTTCCTGCGTCGAGGGAGTGAGACGCACCACGTGCTCGTGCGACACGTGCAACTCGGGCGTTTCTTCCACGAGAATCATTCGCTCGTTTGTGGGGAGGCTGCCGAGCAATGCATTCAGCGTGGTAGTTTTTCCGCTCCCCGTGTTTCCCACGATTAACAAATTGCAATCCGATTGGAGGGCGAGCACCACATATGCCAGTGCTTCCGGAGAAATTATTTTGGTCGCGAGCAAATCGTTTGGACGCACGGCGCGAACGACATACTTTCGAATGCTCGCCTCAACGCGTGATGGACAAACGGGAAAAATGGACGCGTGCAAACGGCTTCCATTTGAAAGTTGTGCATTCACAATGGGCGTGTGCGCACTCAATCGTTTTCCGCTCGCGAGAATAAGTCGGTTGAGCAGCGTGATGAGCACGTTTTCGTCTGAAAAATAAAGCGGTGTTTCCACCCATCCCTGGTTTACGTGGTAGACGCGCACTCTCTGTTCACGTCCAATTCCCGTGATGGCTATTTCTTCCAAATCTAGGCAATTCAAGAGCGGGGTGAGCGGTCCCGCGTGCAATGCGTGCGCACGCAGAACAGAAAGCACATCCTCCCGCTGATCGTGTTCCAACGCGACATTTCGGGAAGTGCAATACTGTTCAAGGGCGAAATCCAAATCTTTTTGGGTTTGCTTTTCGTGCGGGAGCGTGTAAAATAGTTCTAACACCCCGCACACGAGTTCATTTTCTTCGGTTGAAAGCAGTTTCCACGCTCCCTGAAACAAAAAATTTCCGGGAACGATTCCCCACCCCAGCACGGAAGCCATACGCGGAACGCTTCCGCAAGGGTTTAAAGCCTAGGGAAAATTTTGGTGAAAAAAAGGTCATTATTTCCAGTCTACTCTCATTCCAAAGGGAGTTTTTTCATTCAGCGTGCGGGCGGGCAACTCAATGACGTATTTTGCTTTCGCGCGCGGAGTGTAATTCCACATCCACGGTTGCAGTGTTTGAAAATCAACCACTTCTTTTTTGGCGTTTAACCAAATCACATCAATGGGCATGCGCATGAATAGCATGTGGATGCTCGCCCCGAGTGCGGATTCTTCGCGCATGTGAAATAGTAATGCATAATCGTGTTCGCGCGGAGAAACGCCCATGAGGCCCATGAATCGTTCCGAGAATGTGCGCGCGTGTTTGACGCGTAGCAATTGAATCTCCTTTTTTTTCCCCAAAATAGAAATTATTTTTTGGGATTGGAGAATTTTTTTGGATTTTAGAATTTTTGTTTTTTTTCTCGTCATGGTGAAACATTTCCTATTTTCTTTTTCTTCAAGGGTTTATCATCCAGCATCTCAAGGGAGGGAACGCGCAGCTCTTCCACTTCCTCCGCCACTCTTCCGGCGGAAACAGGGTGTGCGGAATCATCCTCCGCGGGAGAGGGCTCGTTGGTTTCATTCGCAGGAGATGATTTTTTTTCGGGAGAGGGTTTTTCATTCTCGGAAGACACAGCCATTCCCAGTTCGCGTTTCAGCTTTTCAATCTCTTTTAACCGTTCCTTCAGTTCTCGGATAAGTTTCTCCTTTTCGGCGGGGGTTAATTCCCGCTCGGGAGGCGGTTGCGAGTCGTTCGTTCGAGGCATGATTAATCACCCTGCGAGGGTTGTACGTGTTCACGAGATGGGCCTTTAAATATTAACGGAGGTATCTTACCTAACCTACACCCCCTTGATGTGAAAAGACTATGACTCTATCCTCCATCGCATTCATTCCCGACGGAAACAGACGCTTTGCCACGCAAGCCAATATGAACATTGCAGAGGCCTACAAGCTCGGCACCCAGCGCTCATGGGATGTGATGCAATGGTTGAATGATTATCCTTCGATTAAAGTTGCTTCATTCTACACCCTTTCCCTGGAAAACATCACTCGTTCAAGTGCGGAAATGAGCGTGTTATTTTCTATTTTTGAAAAAGAAGCCGATAAAATTTTGAAAGATGAAGTGTACAAATCCTCCGAATTCGCCATTAAATTTTTGGGTCGACTGGAAAAATTTCCCACGCATTTGAGAGAAAAAATGGATTTGATTCAGGAAAGAAGTCAGGATTATGCGAAGCGCGTGATTAATGTTGCGATTGGTTACAACGGCCGCACGGAAATTGTGGATGCGGCAAAAAAAATCGCGCAAGATGTGGCGGAGAAAAAAGTGGATGTGAATTCCATTAATGAAAATTCGTTCAAGGATTATTTGTATTCCAATTTTTCCGATCCGGACATGATTGTGCGCACCGGCTACACGCAGCGGTTGTCAGGCTTTCTCACGTATCAAAGCGTTTATTCTGAATTGTATTTCATGAAAAAGTTTTGGCCGGAATTCTCGCGCGAAGATTTGAGTATTGCAGTCAAAGAATTTGATGCGCGCGAACGTAGATTCGGCAAGTAATAAATACCGCCCTAATTATCACGCATTCTTCACAGCACGTTTCACAATGCTTTCCGGCCAGTCGTGCTGCGTGAGAAACGCCACAATTTCCTCATCCAACATTCCTTGCGAGCGATACTGCTTAATGTACGGAATCAAAATCATTACTTTTTCGGCTATTTCTTCCGCGGTCTCCGGAGAGGTATTCGATGGAACGCTAACGGTTGGGTTTTCTTCCGCCGTTGCAGGAGGAGCCGGTGCTTTTTCTTCAGGTTTTTTCTTCTTCAACCAATCAAATACGCCCATAATCCACGTTATGTGAAGGAACTTAATAAAGGACATTCGTACCCTATTCGTTGTACGTCGCCGGTGGTCCACTGACGGTAGGGGGTGCAATTCCCCCCGCTGAGGAAAGTCGGCCCACGCGTCAAATTCCCGGAACTGCGGAAGCGGCTGCGGAGGCACAGACACGGTCTGCGTGCACGCGCAGGATGATTCGAAAAGATGACGTTGCGTGCAGGGCATTGAAACGGGTCTCCGCCGGGAGCGTGCAAGTCTCTCAGTAGACGCTCAGGCGAATGTGGATAAAACAGAAGGCCGCTTACGGCCGGCGACGTACATTATATTCTTTCCATTCGTGCATAAGGGATGCCATTAAACATTTTTAGGCGTGCACGCAGACCCACTCTACGGCGTGCTAAACCACAAATTAAACCGCCGGCATTTTCTCGTCGCACCGCACTCAAAATGGGTCTAGTTGCCACATTTTTAGCCGCGTGTCGAACCGCTGCCAAACAACCCGCACCCATTCCAGTTAACCCAAAAAGGTACGATTTCATGACGGCACACGACACCAGTCGTGGAAAATTATATGATGTTATTGAAAACTGGCCCGATATTCGCACGCATGAAATGACATGGATAAAAGCGAAAGAAGGCGGAAAAATTATTGCAAATGCCATGAGGCGCAATAATGCTTCAGCCACGCCCGGATTTTTAGTGCCAAGAACGCGTTCACGCCTCCACACGCACACAACGGAAAACAACACCATCGAGGATAGAAGATTAGCAACCGTTCCCTCTCCCTGGGATATTAGTAGTTTTTTACATTATGCACTCAAATACGCTAACAGACCAGAATGGTTCGTGCGTGTCTCTCACGTCATCCCCATTTCAGCTGAAGGAAAGGTAACAGGTTTTATCACCCTGCGCATTGGAAAAAAATTATTAGAAACCATGCAGACCGACATGGGTCGAATCATACGGGAAGGAGACATTTCAACGATTGTCAAGGAAACATCACGCGTGGGGGGAATGATTAAACTCCTCAATAAAGTTGACGACATGGTGAGTAAATATAACGAGGGAGTGGGTGATGTGGAGCCATTTTTTGCCGAGTATTTTTCACTCATTGCAGAACTCCAACAAGCAGGTATGCAATTCCGTGCCACTCCCCGAAAAGGGTATATTTTCAAAGACGGCTACTTTCAACCCAAACCCCGCGTACGATAAGCCAACACACCGCGCAGGCGATTTCTTTATATGCCATTTCCAGCCGAAAATAGTGTTGCGAAACGAAGGCAGTCTGAGGACCATTCATGGTCCTCTAACGCTTTTAATCAAATTTTTCGCAAAAATTTGCAGGAGTGCCGCAGCGGTCTACCGGGCTGGATTGAGGTTCCAGTGGCTTAGTGCCTTCGGCGGTTCGATCCCGCCCTCCTGCATGCCCAAATTATCCATATGGTCGTTCGGTATGGAGGGATGATGAAATCATCCCTCGGCTGTTTTCATCGCCTCAATAATTTTCGAACTTTTTGGCGCCAATTTTTAACACGCCCCGAAAAGGTGCGTGATTCAATTATTTCATCTGCTCGTTTTCGCAGGACATTCAAGTTCACATCGCTTCCCGGCGCGCGGAAACCAGTGCGTTTTCGGGGCGGGTTTGCCAATAATTTTTGAATCGCATCACGTTCAGCCCCATTCTTGGCTTCGTGCATGAGCATCCACGCCGGTTTTCCTTGCCCTCGGCCGCTGCGCACCATGCTTTCGATGCGCGCAGTAGACGATGGCAGGGCCGCGCGAGGCTTGGCAAATCCATGGTGGGGCACCACGGCTATGTTTCGAGGAGAGTAAAGCGTTAGCGCATCATTTTTGCGCGCACGCACGCGCGAGGGTGAAATGTCAATGGGTTCATTTGAAACCACGCGTTCACGTCTCTCGGACGCGGGAGAATATTGAAATGGCACCAACCTCAAAGAGTGTTTTCTCTTGTTTCCACGTATAGGTTCTATTTCATTCGCGTGCGCGGGAGCTTCTTCAAACGATTCCATGTTTCCGGCGAGGCCGGATGTTCTCCACTGCGCATCTTCACGCTTTTTTTTAGCAGCCATATGTTTTCAAAAAAAATAAAATAGTCGTGCCGCAGGGGCACGACGTATTTTCCTTACATTAATACTAAGACGATTCCCATCACGAGCATCGCAACCAAATAGTGTCCGGCCGAGATGATGAACCAATCCATGGATTTCTTTTCCCAGATGACGGCACCGTATAAAGTGGTCGCCACAAATCCGAGCCAAATCCAGAACGCGCCCTGCAACCCATCCATGAGCGTGTACACGCCCGTGATGCCAAACAAGGTGGCGAGAATGTAAGCCATTAACAGATTCATGATGAATCCCTTCACCATCGCCCCATTCATGCCTTTCATTTCTTTCTTCATGTCTTTCTCAGATTTGCCCATGACTTTCATGTATTTTTTTCCCATTATCATGGGAGAATACCACACCATTCCCGCGGCAAAAGCGGCAATGGCTGCCACGACTATGGCAATATAATTTACATCGACCATTAACATCATGCGAATAATCGCCTCCTCTCCACATGCCAAACGTCCGCCTTTTATAGCACTTTCCCTCCCTTTTTCGCGTATGGTCGACAAAGTCGAGCTCAAAAAGCGCTTTACCGCCGAATGGAAGGAACACTACCAAATCGACACCCTCACCACCAAAGGGTTCACCCGGCATCAGTGTTCCAAATGCCACAAATGGTTTTGGAGTTTGGATTCCAACCGAAATATTTGCGGCGACTCGGAATGTGCCGGGTATGCGTTCATCGGCCAGCGCGGACACAATTATGGTTACATTGAAACGTGGAAAAAGATTTCAGAATATTTCACTAAACACGGTCACACCGAAATCAAACGATTTCCCGTAGTGTCACGTTGGCGTGATGATTTGTATTTTACGAATGCATCCATCATTGATTTTCAACCGTACGTGGTAACCGGAGAAGTGGAACCGCCAGCCAATCCATTAGTCGTGCCGCAGCATTGTTTGCGCTTCAATGATGTGGGGAATGTTGGAGTAACTGGAAGACATTACACGGGTTTTGTCATGTTTGGACAGCACGCGTTCAACACGCCCGAGAAAGGAACGTTTTATTGGAAAAATGAAGCACTGGAACATGATTACAATTATTTAACGCAAATTATCGGCGTCAAAAAAGAGGATTTGATTTTCATGGAGGACGTGTGGGCGGGCGGCGGAACGTACGGCCCTTCCATTGAGTACTATGCTAATGGAATCGAATTAGGAAACTGTGTCTTCATGCAATTCCAAGAGATGGACGACGGCAGTTCACGTGAACTCTCGACGAAAGTGATTGATATGGGCGCTGGATTGGAACGACTTGCGTGGTATACCACGGGGGCGCCCACGAGTTACGAAACCACATTTGGAAACGTCATCCGCAACATGAAGCGCAACACTGGTGTTCACTTGGACGAAGACTTGTTCGCGCGCTACGCCAAACTTTCCGGCCTCTTGAATATGGAAGAAGGCAATGTGAAAGAGAAACGCTTGCAGATTGCGAAGCAATTGGAAATGGATGAAAAGGAATTATTCTCGCGCATCGCCTCACTGCAAGCCCTTTATGCCATGGCAGACCATTTGAAAACCATCTTATACACGTGCACGGACGGCCAGCTCCCCTCGAATGGAGGGGGAGGATACAATTTGCGTTTGCTCCTGCGACGCGTTTTCGGTTTCAATTCCGAGTTTGCATTCAATTTGAATTACGATAAAATTCTCCAAGACCACGTGAAAGAGTTGCACGGGTTTGACAATTCCCTCGCGGAGGGTTTGCCAACCGCCATTGATGTCGTGCGTGAGGAGCAGAAAAAGTTTAACGCGTTGCAGGAAACCGGGCAAAAAAAGATGCGCGTGATTATTGACAAGTTGAAGAAGGAAAACAAACCCCTCGAAAAGAAAGAACTCGTTACACTCTACGAATCGCACGGCATTCCGTATGAGATGGCCGTGGATTTGGGTAAGAAAAACGGCGTTCAAGTGGAAGAAGTCTTTGACTTTTACGAGCAAGTGAGCGTGAAAAACGAGAAGAAGAAAGAAAAGAAAACCAAACTTGCCATGGGAGCGGAAGCATTTCCCGAAACGAAAACGCTTTACTATGAAAAATTGTACGAGGATGAATTCCAAGCCCAAGTGTTGGGAGTGGTGGAGAACAATGTCATTCTCGACCAAACCCTTTTTTATCCCGAAGGTGGGGGACAAAGTTTCGACACGGGAACGCTCAACGATGTGGGAGTAAAAAATGTTCAGAAGATTCAAAACCGAATTTTGCACGAAGTCGAGGACCCGTCTCAATTCAGCGAAGGGCAAACCGTGAAAGGATATATTTCACGTGAACGGAGAGCAAACTTAATGCACAACCACACCGCTACACACTTACTCAACGCCATGTGTCGCCGCGTATTAGGCAATCACATTTGGCAGGCCGGTGCACAGAAGAGTCCGGAGAAAGCCCACTTGGATGTGACGCACTACAAGAAAATTACGGATGAGGAAATCAAAAAAATTGAAGAGCTTGTAGAGGAGCACGTTCGCAAAAAGATTCCCGTGCACAAGTTTACGGTTTCCCGAACGGAAGCGGAGCAGAAATACGGTTTCCGAATTTATCAAGGGGGCTTCGTTCCTGGAAAGAAATTGCGCCTCGTCCAAATTGAAAATGTCGACATTCAGGCCTGCGGCGGCACCCACATTAATAATACCGAAGAGATTGGTTTCTTCAAGGTGATGAAAGTGGAAAGCATTCAGGATGGAATTGAGCGCATCACATATGCGACGGGACAACCCGCGCTGAAGTGGGTGCAGGAGCGCGAAGAGAAGCTTGCCCGTGTAACAAAGATACTCAACACCACCGAACAAGACTTGGAGAAGGCCGCGCAGAATGCCATCGACGAAGCCAAAATGTGGCGCAAGCAGGCCGAAGCATTGATGGAAGAACAACTTTCCCGCCAAGCCGTGGAATTGAAAACCCAGGCAAAGGGAAGCAAGCTCGTTGCGCACGTTCAACATTCGCAAGAGAACACAATGAAACTCGCCCAACTTCTTGTAAATCAAAACCCCACTCTTGCCGTGGTGTTGGTTTCTATTCCCGCGAAGTTTGTTGTTGTTATGAGCGGCTCCGCATCCATGTTTAACGCAAAGAATGCGATTCAGCAAATCCTCGCTTACGCCAAAGGAAGCGGCGGCGGTTCGGAAAAAGTCGCGCAGGCCAAGTTGGTGAGCACCGATGGAATTGACGCCGCGCTGATGAAAATATAATCAACCAGCGCATAAAATATTTGAGTAATTACCCGCCCATCTTGAATTCTTTTATCTTTTCCACACGGATGTCCACGACCATCTCCACGTGTTCCGAATGCGGGAAGAAATCGAAGGCGCGCGCGTTTTCAATGCGGAATTCTGCATACTCCGAAAGCCATTCCAAGTCGCGTTTCAACGCGACGGGGTTGCACGAAACGTAAACGATTTGTTGAGGCGCTTGGCGCAAAATGCGTCGCCAAATCTTTTTGGAAAGTCCGGAACGAGGGGGGTCCAAGAGGATGGTCTCCCATTTCTCGTGAGTTTTCTCCATTTCCTTCAACTTTACGGGCACATCTCCTATTTCGAAGACCACCTCCTCCAGTCCTAAATTGTGCGCATTCTTTCGTGCCCAAATAATCGCATCCTTGGATAATTCGATTCCTTTCACCAAATGCCCGCGCAACGCAAGGGGCAGAGAAAACAATCCCACGCCGCAATACAAGTCAATAACCGTAGCTTTTTCATTGGCCTCGTGAATCAAATCCACCACGTATCGTTGAGCGTTTTCCGCCGAGCGCGGGTTGGTTTGAAAAAAACAGTTCGCATCGTATTGCAGCGAAATATCAGACATCTTTTCGGTGAGAATGCAGCTCCCCCACTGCTTGAAAATTCCCCCTTGCACGGTATCATTGAGCGTGGGATTGTGCACCCACGCCACACCATCCGCCAATTTTTTGGACATGATTTCGTGCGCAAGAGTTTCAATTATTTTCTCGTCTTCGCTCGTATTCGTGTACGTGTTGAGCAGAATAATGAGTTGCCCATTCGTCTTAGACTCGCGAAACGATATGTAACGTAGGAAGCCCGTATGTTCTAGCACCGAATACGTGGGAATGTTTTTTTCTTTCACATATTTTTCGAGAAACACGTATGCGTTTTGCGCGCGCGGCGAGACGAGTTGGCACGACGGAACGGAAATCCCTTCGAAGCGGTTGTTCTTATTTCGAAAACCCAATTGTCGTGAGGGAGCGTACCAGAAATCCGCACGGTTCCGGTGGAATTCCAATTGGGGGGATGGAATGATATCAAAATCCGTGACAAAATACATGAGCAGGTTTTTCAGAATCGTTTTCTTTGATTCCAATTGCTGCGCATACGGTATTTGCATAATCGGGCAGCCGGCACACACATCGATGTGAGGGCAAATGGAATGAGTGGAGGCGTCCATACGTGAAACCCCCTCGGTAGCCTTTTAAGCCGGTTTTGGGTGGTTGAAACGCATGTCCCTGAGTATTCCAGCCGCCCATGAATTAGCGGGCATCGAATCCACACTCTTTGTTCAAGGAGTGGTATTCCTCATATTCTCCATCCTCCTCATCAAGTGCGCTTCGCTCGCGGTCAAATACATCGTCAATCTTGCCGATCACTTCAATATTTCCGAATTTGTAACCTCCTTCCTCATCGCGGGGTTTGTGTCCATCCTTCCCGAGTTTTTCATCGGTGTCAATTCCGCCTTAGAGGGTGTTCCTGACGTGGGAATTGGAACGCTCATCGGAAACAACATTGTGGACTTGACATTAGTCATTGGGATTGTCGCCATCCTCGGAAAAACCATTCCCACGCAAAAAACCGACCGCATTTCCTCGTATGGTTTCTTATTCGCCGTGGGTTTGCCCCTCGGACTCATGTTAGATGGTTACTTGTCGCAATTCGATGGATTGCTGCTCGTGTTAACGAGCGTGATTTACTTCGGTCTCATGCTCCGAAACGAACCCCTTCACGACGCTAAAAAAACTGTTTCCATGCAAAAAGCAATTCCTGACATTATTGCGTTTGTCGCAATGGTATTTCTCATCTTCATTAGTTCGCACTTCGTCGTCACATCCGCGGTTGAAATTGCTCACATCATGGACTTCCCTGAAATACTCGCGGGACTCATTCTCATTTCAGTAGGTGCCGCCCTGCCCGAGTTAACATTTTCCGTTCAAGCAATTATGGCGCGTCATAAAAGTGTGGCGCTGGGAGATATCTTAGGAAATGTCGTGTTGGACGCGACGTTTTCCATTGGGGTGATGGCTATTATTTTCCCATTTAGTATTGACGTTGGAATCATTGGCATCGCGGCCGTGTTCATGGTTTTCGCCGCGCTCATGCTAACCACATTCTTGGATGATGAACACAAACTCGTGCGCCGCGATGGGATTGCACTAATTGGCTTGTTCATCGTCTTCGTAGTTGTACAGCTCACGCTCAACGCTGCACTCAATCCCGCGGAATTAATTCCGCACCCTTAATTTTTTTATTATTTTTTGGAATTGAAAAGTTTTATTGATTCACGAATGAGTTTTTTGGCCGCGGCTGCATTTTGCCAACCGTCCACTTCAACTTTTTTCTTTTGAAGCATTTTATACGTGGAAAGAAAGTGAGCAATTTCCTCCAGTACGTGAGGAGAAACGTGCTTCAAATCTTTCACGTGCGCAAATCGTGCATCGTGGGTGGGGACGCACAATAGTTTATCGTCCCGTTTTCCTCCGTCGACCATTTTGATGTATCCAATCGGGCGCGCTTCGACTAAAACGCCGGGGTGAATGGGGTTTGTGCTTAACACAAATGCATCCAAGGGGTCGCCGTCCTCGCATAATGTTTGCGGCACAAAACCATAGTCGGTGGGATAAAACACCGCCGAATACATGACGCGGTCTAAGCGCATGACGTTCAATTCCTTGTCAAATTCATACTTGTTGTTTTCCCCTTCCGGGTTTTCAATAATGACATTAACCATGTCCGGCGCTTCTTTTCCAGGGCCAATTTTAGCTAGGTGCATTTCAACCACTCCTTTTGCAGAATAAAAATGAAAACAAAATCATTTATAACGCGAAGCCTGCAACTCCGCGCCGCACAATTCGCTTTACGCCCCCACTCGCGCACGATTCCATCGCTTTAATATAGTCCAACAACGCTCATGTTTTTTTGAATGAAATTAAATCATGTTCTTTCCACGAGGCAATTTTCCGACCCTCTTATTCTCCAGCGTTTATTCGAGCTCTCTCTAGAAATGGAAAAAAACATTCAAAATGAGAAGCTTTTTCCCGTGTTGAATGGAAAAGTCATGGCCGCCGTGTTTTACGAACCCTCCACGCGCACACGCTTCTCCTTTGAATCGGCGATGAATAGGTTGGGAGGTCGCGTCATTTCCACCGAATCGGCGGGACACTTTTCCTCTGCCACAAAAGGAGAAACCCTCGAAGACACGGTGCGGGTCATTGGAGGGTATTCCGATGTGATTGTCATGCGCCACTCTGAAGAAGGGGCGGCAGCACGCGCCGCGAGCGTGTCCACTGTTCCCATCATTAACGCGGGCGATGGTGCGGGGGAACATCCCACGCAAGCGCTGTTAGATGCGTACACCGTCTGGCGAGAAAAAGGTCGCCTGCACGACTTAACTATTCTCATCATGGGCGACTTGTTGTATGGTCGAACAGTGCACTCCCTTGTACGTTTGCTCATTCCTCAAAAAAACATTAAACTCATTTTAGTTTCCCCTCCCTCCCTGCAAATTCCTCAAACGTACCGCGATGAGCTCACTCAAAAAAATGTCTCGTTTGAAGAACGCGAAACCCTTCCTCAATCGTTAAACGAAGTGGATGTGCTGTACATGACGCGCGTCCAAAAAGAGCGTTTTGCCAGCGTGGAAGAATACGCGCGCGTCAAGGACAGTTGTACAATTAACACGCACACGATGGAATTACTCCCTCTCGATGCTATTGTCATGCACCCCCTCCCGCGAGTAAATGAAATTCCCGCTGAAATCGACCAGGACCCGCGCGCTGCCTATTTTAGGCAGGCCGCCAATGGATTGTACGTGCGCATGGCCCTCTTAGAATTGCTTTTCGAAAAGCGTTCACTTGAACAAGACACGCTACGCGTCTCTGAAAAGGGTTTTTTCAAAATTTGAACGCACCTATTTATTTCCATCCTCACTCAACTAAAGCGCATGAAATACATTCCCTCTCCCGAATGGACGACGAAAACAATGGAAGTCATCCGCAAGCTGGAATTCAAGCACATTCCCGAAGATAGAGTCGTCTGTTTCAAATCCCAGGGAAGCAAGTCGCGAAGAACCATTGCGCGCATTCACACGATGCCAAAAATCATTCAACTCGGAACGAACCAGCCCCCCTTTTACGCTATTGAACTTATTTCAGAGAAATTTGACCGGCAAAACGAAGAAGAGCAAATCAAAACCATCATTCATGAACTCCTCCACATTCCCCATTCCTTCAACGGGGGTTTTCGCCAGCACCACCCGTATGTGAACCATAAAACCGTGGATGCGCACTTCAAGAAACTGAACGAGCAGACGCGGATTATTCCTTCGTTTCCCTCCATTAAATTGTTTTAAGCAGCCCTCTATTCAGCCTAAACGCCTGTTTCGATGTATTCGACGCGGGTTCATTAAAAATCCTTTTTGACGTGTAATCGTGAATAAAGGTCATTTCCATGCATTCACGCGAACAAAAATGGACCCAAAAGTGGCACGCACAGGGCGTATTCGAACCCTCCTCTCTTTCCAAAGAAAAGAAGTTTTTCTTCACCGTGCCCTATGCATACCCGACAGGACCATTGCATGTGGGACACGGCCGCACGTATGTAAACGGCGACGTCACGGTACGTTTTCACCGCTTGAAAGGAGAAAATGTTTTTTGGCCCATGGGCTTTCACGTGACGGGAACCCCCGTACTTGCAATCAGTGATGCATTGAAACGCGGCGATGAGGAAATGAAAAAGTTGTACACCGATTATTTAGGCATTTACGAAAAGGACCCTGCCAAAATTGCGGGTATTTTGAAAACGTTCACCGACCCATCCAATGTGGCCCACTATTTTGCCGCGCACATTCGGGATGATTTTGAAAAGTTAGGGTGCTCTATCGATTGGCGGCCCACGTTTACAACAATGGATGTCGAATACCAGAAATTTATTCACTGGCAGTTTCGCAAACTCTTTGCAAAAGGAGCATTAGTCAAAGGAAAATATCCCATTCTCTATTCTCCCGCGGATAAGAATGCGGTGGGGGAAGATGACATTAAGGATGGTGACACCGACAAGGTGCAAATCCAAGAGTTCACCTTAGTCAAATTCCCTTTTGACAAACCCAATTCGTTTCTCGTGGCCTCTACGTTGCGTCCGGAAACATTGTTCGGCTGCACCAATGTGTGGGTGAATCCGCAAGTCGAGTATGTGCGTGCACGCTGGAACAATGAAGAGTGGATTCTCGCCGAAAAAGCACTGGAAAAACTTTCTTTACAAGGAAAAAAGTTTGAAATTATCGAAAAAATAAGCGGAGAAACACTAATTAATGCACGTGTCAGCAATCCGCTGAATGAAAAAATAAAAATTCCAATCTTGCCAGCACCATTTGTTTCTGCCGAGAAAGGAACCGGTGTCGTGTACTCCGTTCCCGCTCACGCGCCGTGGGATTTCATTGCCCTGTATGAGTTAAAGCAGCAAAAATATCCCGGTGCGGAGAAAATTGTCCCCATTACGATCATTGACACGCCCGGATTTGAGGGAATAGAAAATCTCCTCGCCGCGCACAAAGCGACTAGTCTCAAACACCGCGAAGGTATTCAGGCCGCAACGGAAGAGATTTACAAAAAAGAGTTTTACGAGGGAAAAATGAATTTGAAAAATGGCTTCCTCGCGGGAATGTCCGTTCAAGTAGCCAAAGAAAAGATTTTGCACAACTTGAACGCGAAAGGGCGCGGCGACACGCTGCACGAGCCCTCTCGCCGAGCATTCACGCGCGCGGGAAATCCCGTCACGGTGGCCGTGCTTGAAGACCAGTGGTTCTTGGACTATTCTTCCAAGGAATGGAAGGAAAAAACGCACTCACTCGTTGAGCACATGCCCGTTTATCCAGAATATTTCAAAAAATCCATTCATGAGGCCATTGATTGGTTGGAAAAACGCCCCTGCATCCGAAAGCGCGGATTAGGAACGAAGTTTCCATTGGTTGAGAGTGATGAGTGGATGATTGAACCCCTCTCCGATTCGACTATTTACATGGTTTTTTACATTGCCATAACGCACATTCGCAACGCCTCGTTGAGCGCGGAGCAATTAGATGAAGCATTCTACGATGCCGCACTACTGGGAAAAAAACTTCCAACAAACGATATGCGCGCTGAAATTGCCAACAAAATTTTTTCCGAAGTAAAGTATTGGTACCCCAACGATTTGAGACACACTGCTCCCGCGCACATTTCAAACCACATTTCATTCTTCTTATTCACGCACACGCTTTTGTTTCCGCAAGAATTTTGGCCGCGCGGACTAACATTCAACGAGATGCTCAACCGCAATGGACAAAAAATGTCTAAGTCCAAAGGAAATGTTATTCCGCTGCAGAATGCTGTGAACGAATTCACCGCCGATTTGACAAGACTATTCATTGTTTCCTCCGCCAGTTTCGAGCGTACCGCGGATTGGAAAGACAGTCAAGTTCCGCAAGTGCGGAGCAAATTAAACGAACTCGAACGCACGCTCGTGCATGCCATTGAATCCAACGAAAACACGTTGACGCCCGCACACGAGTGGTTGGTGGAGAATTTGCGCATGCGCTTGAGCGAAGCGTATGATGCGTACGAAAAATATGAATACATGTACGCGGCACAGAAAGCATTTTTCGAGACGTTGAACGAAGTGAAGCGATTCAAGAAAGTTTTTGGTGCCGATGAAAGTCCTGCCGTGAAAAAAGTGCTGAAAGAATGGACGCTCCTCATATCCCCGATAACCCCCTTCCTCGCTGAAGAAGTGGGAGAACGCGCCGGTTTTGGAAAACTTGTGAGCAGCATGAGCATTGCCAAACCCCAAGGAAAGCCTAATTCTGCCATTGAAAAGCAAGTAATTTTCATTGAAAGCGTTTTACAGGATTTAGAGCACGTTCGAAAGCTCGTTCGCGGAAAACAGCCTAAAATAGCCTTTATTTATTCAATAGAAGGGCACGAAACCGATTGGCTGACGCAGGCCCAGGCCGCATTGAGCAAGCATACTCAACTCCAGATCAAAATCAACGACGCACACGACCCCTTAGAAAAGATGAAAAAGGCCGCGAAAGGAAGACCGGCCATTTACTTGGAATGAGTTATTTCTTTTTAGGAGGAGCATATGCGGGCGACTGTCGCATGATGCGCAAGGCAATATTCGCTAATCCATTTTTTCGCAGGGTAGGAACATCTCCCATTTTGAGATGATAATTCGCTGCTATTTCTCGATCGTTCATCTTGAAAAAAAATTCACCCCGAATAACTTTGCGTTCTTTTTCGGGCAGGCGATTAACTTCCACGCGCATCATTCGATTAATTTCACTAATAGAATGGATCGCCAAAAATTGTTTTATTTGAGAATCTCTCCAAATTGAAGACATGGTATTTATCGCGTACGTAAATAATGAATGAGGCTCCTTATCCATTTTGGCAGTCGCGAGCGCCAACATTTTTTGGGCGCGCAACTTTTCCTTCTGCCCTGGAGAGAGAGGGCGTTTTTTGGTGCGTTCAATTAAAGATTTTTTTTGAACCACTTTTTTTTCAGGCTCTGCACCCACTATTTCATTGGAAAAATTTTCAGAAAATCGTCCAAAACGAGAATGAATCATTCGCCTCAATTTACGCGCCTCTTCGTGCGTCAATCCCTTAAACTTTTTCAACTGCGGTCCGCGCCAAAAAAAATTTCGCTCCACATCAAATGGAACACGCGCACCGAGATGTGGACCATAGCGCTCAAACAATATTTGGGCGGCATCTTTAGAAGAAACACCTCGCCTCACGAGCGAGGCACCCAAATTTACTGCGCGGCGGTGCGCATCTTTTCGGGGAAGGGGTTTCATTCGTTTGGCTGGCATGCACTCAAAACGCCGCAACCCTATTTATAGTTTCACTGCCCGCGATGACTTTACATCTTCGGATGGTTTCACATCTCACGCAGGGTTTCGACGCCTAACAAATACAACCCTTCCTCGAGCGTTTGCCTCACTGCGTTCACGAGCGCGAGGCGGGTTTTTTCCAAGTCTTCATTCTCTTGAATGATTTTGGTCTCGTGATAATACGTATTAAACGTGTTGGCCACTCCCAGAAGATAATGTCCTAAAATGTGCGGAGAATAATGGGCGAGTGCACTCGCAATCACTTCATCTTTCTGCGAGAGCAGCGTGAGCAATTCTTTTTCCAGCGGCGTGGTTAACAATCCCGCTTTTTTCACGTCTGCAGAGTGCACGCTCTTTCGCAGAATAGAAAGGATGCGCGCCGTCGTATACAAGAGATACGGCCCCGTCTGCCCGTCAAAGGATAGACTTTCTCTCGGGTCGAAAATCAATTCCTTTTTCGCGTCCTGCTTCACCATAAAAAATTTGAGTGCGGAGAGTGCGATTACTTTCGACCTGCGCTCAATTTCTTCGCTTCCTAACTCGGGGTTGCGTTTATCGTATTCATCTCGCGCCATCTGCACCAATTCTTCCAGTAAATCATCCGCATTCACGACCGTTCCTTGACGCGAAGACATTTTTCCGGTGGGCAGCATTAAGAGCCCATACCCCAAATGATAAAACTTTGACGCGTCCGCCACTCCCATTAAGTCAAGCGCGGCAAACAATTGTTTGAAATGCATCTCTTGCTCATTCCCCACAATATGGATTATTTTTTCCAAGTCCGGATACTCCTGCAAACGCTGAATGGCCAAATAAACATCTTGCGTGAAATAAAGCGTCGTGCCATCCCCTCGAATAACAGGTTTGTCAGGCAAATGATATTTTTTCAGCGGGACCATAATGGCCCCATTGTCGGCTTTTTCCAATTTTCCTTCCGCAAACGCCTTCATCACCACTTCCTTTCCTTTGGAATAGAATTCGCTCTCGTAATAGTTTTTGTCGAATGTCGCGCCGAGCGCGGCGTACGTTTCAAACAATCCTTTCTCCGCCCAATCGTTCATTTTTCTCCAAAGCTTGCGTGTTTCCACATCTCCGCTCTCCCATTTTTGCAGCATGGCTTGGGCTTCTTCCTCTAATCCAGGATTTTTTTCCGCTTCACTTGTAAAAAGGACGTAATACTTCCCCACCAAATGGTCGGACTTCATCTTCTCACTTTCGGGAGTGGTTGAGCGTCCCCATTTTTGATACGCGAGCATGCTCTTGCAAATATGCACTCCCCTGTCGTTAATCACTTGCACTTTCATCACGCGCTTTCCCGAATGTTCAAACAATCGTATCATGCTCTGCGCGAGGGAAATATTTCGAATGTGACCCACGTGCAAGGGCTTATTCGTATTAGGAGACGCATACTCAATCATCACCATCCGCGACTCTTTTCCTGGAACGGGCGGCGCGTGGTTGGCATTTTCAATAATTTTTTTCGTGTATGTTTCCGAATTAAAAAAAACGTTCACATATGGTCCGGCCGCCTCGAATTTGGAAAAATCTCCATCCGTTTTCAAATGATGTACAATTTGTTGGGCAAACGCCGCAGGGTTTGTTCCTTTGGGCATGAATCGAAAGACCGGAAATGAAAGGTCCCCCTTCTCCGCAGATGGAGGGCGTGTCATGAGTGCAATAAGCGTATCTTCGTCGAGTGGGGACACGTGCAGGGTGTGGAGTGCTGCATTAACGTTTTCCGCGAGCTTTTTTTGATAGAAATGCAGTAGCATAGATACCAGTTTTACTCCCCGGAAGTTTTAAACGCACGTTCAAGAGGTGTTGGGACCGCATAAAAAGAAGCCCCGAACCCACGATAATTAGACCGCCGAGCAGGATGTTTTGCGTCAGGGGTTCATGGTACGCATACACGCTCAACACGAGTCCCAAAAACGTTCCCAATGCTAAATCGAGTGTTGAAACAACGTGCACGCGCATCCCCTCCAATGCGTAGTTGAAGAAGAAGTATCCGAGTCCCGTGGACACCACTCCCGCGAACGCGAGGAGGAACAAGTCTCCCCACGTGAAATGGGGAGTGAAACTAAACACCGTGAAGGGTAGCAAGAAAAGCGTGGCGAAGCCGAGGAACCATGCCACATCTCCTAATCCATGGTGCTTGTCGACTTTGCGCATGTACACGGCCATCATCGCGTACGTGATTCCTGCTCCTAATGCAGAAAGGTTTCCTTCCAAACTCGTTCCCGAAAATGGATTGATAATCGCCACACCCACAAATCCCGCGAGGATAAACAACCATGCACTCTTTTCCATTTTTTCTTTTAACAAAAACCACGCGAGCACGGGGGAAATGAACACGTGCGCGTAATTCAACAAAATCACATCCGCTAATGGAGAGAGTGTGAACGCGAAATTGTACAAGCTCATCGTCATCGCGAGCAAAAATCCCACGAACGCATAATCCTGTAAATCGTCCCAGTGAAACTTCTCCACTCTAAAATGAGCTTTCTTCACTAATAATAAAACGAAAATAAATCCAAAGAATGCTCTCCCGAACGTGATGAGCGGCAGCGGCATGTCTGGAGAAAGTATTTTCACGAATGGTCCAATCGTCACGAACGCGAGTACGGAAAGAACGGCCGCGAGAAAGTAATGCTTCATGGGCAACGAATCGTCTCTATCTATTTAAGGGAGATTTCCGCACGCGGATAAACGACCCCTTTTTATTGGTTGAAACGATTACCATGACATGGCCAAGAAACCCGTCTCGCGTTACAAGCCCGGACAATTAAGCCGCGCTCCGCGCCCTGCTGCACAACGCGTCGAAGAAAAGGTGCTTCCCGTTCGCCCCGCTGAAAAGATCGAAAAAACGGCCCCCGTTCCTCATGAGAATCCTGAAGTGTGGAAGCACAACGCGCTTCAAAAATGGAAAAATTCTCGACCCCAATTGAAACGTGACGTGGAAATTTCGAGCCCCCTTGGAGTACATGAACGCGAAACCGTGAAGCATGTCCTCTCCCGCATGATGGTTGAAGCCACTCGTTTATTCCCTAAGGACAAAAAAATAATCGAAGATCTGATTCAAAACTTAGCACAGCGCACGCAAACGATTGATGATTTGTTTCAGGAACCCGAACGGCTGAAAAATGAAATGGCATCATTGAATCGTAGTTACAATACGCAAAAGCACGCACTTTTCAACCACCTGATTTTCATCGGCACCCACTGGCGAAAAGCAGCCGTATTGGCGGGCGTGGCAATGGTTTACTCTCGCCAGTTCAAAGACGCCCAACTCCCATCCAATCCGGAGCATATTGCATCCTGGTTGGGAGAAAAGAATCCCACTATTTCTTCTCGAGAAGAAGCTGAATCATTCTTCAACGCGGAATTCGCCCAAAAGACGGGACAATCGTGGATCGAATACCAAGCCAAGCTCATGGAAAAACGCCGCGCAGTGCGCAACGACCCTGAGAACCTGGCGCGCGAGGACGCGCTCCGC
The DNA here is from genome assembly GCA_964524375.1 of uncultured archaeon. GTDB lineage: Archaea > Iainarchaeota > Iainarchaeia > Iainarchaeales > VGJJ01 > VGJJ01. Next base: position 42,019 of record CAZGES010000001.1, on the reverse strand, counting down.
CGCGCGATGGACAGTTTTTCCGACGTTATGCTTCCACCCTCCGAGCGACGCAAACTGGAAGAAGAGGCACGCACCCTCATCCAGCGCCGGCGCTACTCGGACGAACACCTCCTGCGTAGGCGCGCACTGTTTGTTTCGTTCGATGAAACAGTTCACCAATTGACAGAAATGGGAATCAGCAGCCCCTCCAAACTCATGCGGGAAATAGGGGCTGACACCACCACGCCGCGCGGAATCGACAAACTGAAGACAGTCCAACGGATTGTATTGCAAACCGGTTCGCTCGCTATCAAGAAAAGATTGTTGAGAAAACTGGCGGAGTCACAGCGACAACCCACTGAACTCAAACTCAATCGAATGTTGGGGCAGCTAAACACTATTCGAAAATTAGACACGCGACATTTGGATTTGCTCAAATCTACACTGCTCTCCTCAGAAGCCAAACAATTTCGCCCCGGAGCGGTGGCGCGTGCACTCCGCTTATGGGTTCAAATTGAGATGGCGACGCGTTTGCAAGACAGAGAGATTGACATTCCAACATTATCGAAGTGGATCACGTATCCTAATGCTCAACAGACCGATCTTGCCATCCAAGAATTAGTGCACCAAGGGGTCTTCGTAAAGAAAGGAGAAAAAGTCGCGTTTTCGAGAAGTGCCCTCGCGCAGATACCACGGTTTGACATCCGCACTACCATTGAACGTACAGGAATTAAAGGCAAACAAAGACAAGCAAAAATCAAGTGGCGATAGAATACTATTTTTCTTTTTAGTAAAAAGAAAAGTAGACGTCCAGGAAAATGAACTTTTGCGAAAAGTTGAATCAAAAGCCTACATGGGATTCAAAGAATCCCCGATAGTAATCTACCGAACGACCATATGAAATTTGGTCATTGGATAATGGCGCCCCGGATGGGATTTGAACCCACGACCCCCTGCTTAGAAGGCAGGTGCTCTATCCAGGCTGAGCTACCGAGGCATGTATTAACCATTGAAACTAGACGTTTAAGAATCGGCTGGCAAAGGAGTTTAGCGAAATATCAAGCCTCTGGAGGATTGAAAATCCTCCAAGTCTTTCCGCGCGGCCGCAGGTGAGCGGCCTTTAACGTCTTCGCTGAGGTGGGCGGTGATTACCAACCCCTTTTGCAGGGTCTTCCACGAAAAACAATTTTGAAAACGGTACTTTCGCCACAATCGCCTGCTTGTCCACGTCCACGAGCCACGTGTACAATCCCCTTTCTCCAAATGATGCGGGCAAGTATCGCGGACGGACTTTCCAACCGTGATTTTTCTCGGTACGATGATACGGAAGAAGTGCATCGTGCGGAATGACGAAAACGAATTGGTCCACTTCCTCTCGATACGCGAATTTTTTGAGCATTTTTCCTTTGCTTGGCCGTGTGAGTACTTCAAATCCAATTGTTTTGCGCGGCGTTTCCACGAGAAAATCAAATTTTCCTTCTTTTGGTTTGTTTTTTCCGTGCAACAGCACCGTTTGTTCGCTCGTCAATCGAGTAATGGGCCACACTCCATTCACACGCATTCGTTGAAGTTCGTTGAGCGTGAGCAGATGCATTAACGCGGTTGTTTTGTTTCCGTTCACGTACACGTTCAACGCCTCCGAGCGCGTTCGGCAGCGGAAGCAAAAATAATACTCCGTACGCGCGGCGCTTGTTTGAGGTTACGCACGAGAAACGTGTTGATAATCGGTTTTTGCTCCGACGTGGAAAAGAACTTTACCGCATTTTTTTCTGCGGGAGAAAAATCCACTCGAATCGTTTTTCCTTCAAAAATTAAGTGAGGCAGGAAACGCTCAAAGAGAATATTGTATGCGTTCAGCACATCATCCACTTTTCCTGCTTGCACATTCATTTCAAGCGCGGGCGCCGAACCTTCAACAAATTTGGCCTCTGAGGTAAAGCGTTTGTCATTCACCACTTTTTGAATCGCATGCTCAATTTCGCTGCGCGTCATTCCGGTGTGCTTCGACCATGTTTCCATTCGTCCAGGGGGCTGCAGTAAAATGCGTATTTTTTTCTCATTCAAGTTTTGCAGAAGACGCGGCAAGTGTTCCCACAAAAAATCATAGAGTTCGGGACGCCCATCCCGCGTATGAGCGAACGTAATGTCCATTTGGCAATTGAACGGTTTTTCGGCCATGTATCGCAGGGAAGATTCTCAACCTTAAAAAGAATTTAGATTGACTTGCGTATCTTTTCCGCTATAATGGCAAAATTCCCCTCATTTTTGGGATCGCGTTCCTTCGCATTCATCCCCCAGCTGCGCAACCCATCTCCTTTTGCGCGCGGAATGATGTGCACGTGCGTGTGCATGATCAATTGTCCCGCATCTTTTCCCGTGTTCACGCCCACGTTAAATGCAGTTGCTCCCATTGAACGCAAAATAGATGGAGTAATTTTGGCGACAATTTCCAACAACCCTTTTCGGTCGTCCGCACTTGCATGCAGCAAATCCTCCGAATGGTTTTTGGGCACCACTAAAACGTGTCCGGGGGAAGTGGGTTGGATGTCCAAGAATGCGAGATATTTTTTGTCTTCGTACACGTTATACGAAGGAATTTCTCCCGCAATAATTTTACAGAAAATGCATTCAGAATTTTTTATCATGCAATAGAGAAAGAGTCAGTATATTTAATTTCGGCCGCTTGAGGATTCGCAGAATCCTCAACGTCCTTTAGCGCTGCCCGATAATGCGGGCACGCAGCGAACGAGATTTGAACTCGTGCCTCCGTGAGGAGACCGGCTTTCCAGACCGGCGCGTTAGACCACTCCGCCATCGCTGCAAACTTTTGAGAAAAGGCTCAGCAAAACCGGTTTTTGATCAAACTTTTTCCTAAAAAGTTTGAAGGTCTGGAACCCTTTCCCAACAGTTAAACTAGTCTTCTAGACCATTTTTGCTTCAAGCGTTTTATAAAACACTGCACTAGCAGTCACCCAAAGGGTTTTTCCCCAGGGTTTTTGCGGGTAAAAAGGCTGCGGGGCAACCGTTAAAAGCCCAGAATTGGTGCCTTTGCCATGTCAAGTAAGAGTGTACCGTTTTCGTCTGAGTTTCTGCCGCAGCAGGCGACCCTAACGCCGACGCGCGGAACTTTTTTCCAAAAGGTTCATCAAAATTCCGGAGCGCCCGTACGGAATCGGGTGGGCAGAACCCTGCGGGCGCAGACGACGATTGAATTGATGACCATTCTCGCCGTGGCGTTAGTCATCTTGACCGTGCTCATTAGTTTTACCGCGGAGCAAGTGAATAATGTTCAGAAACAGCGCGCCATTAAGACGGCTGAATTGGCCATTCAGACGATTGTCAATGCGTCCAATGAAGTGTATGCTCAAGGCCCGGGCGCGTCGCGCTATATTCAACTCGCGTGGCCGGAGGGTGTTTCATCCACAGGCACGCTTGTCTCCAATCATGGAATGGCATTAAATGTTTTTGACACGCAGGTTTTTGGGGAGACCATTCCCATTTTGACAGGGTCTCTTCCCACCACTTCGGGTTTGCAGAACATTCGCATCCGCTCCTTTGACGGTTTTGTTCTCATTGGAGAAGTTTCTTTCACCATGAGTCCTTCCACCGTTCTATCAACACTCTCGCGCAGTTCCACGTCCAGCACGCGCATCACACTCACCAATCTCCTCTTGGATGATGCTGCCTCGGCGCAGGCGGCTATTTCCATTTCCACTTCCTGGTCGCACTCCGACGTGAACATAGCTGTGAGTCCGAGTTCGGGCGACTTGTATGGGGGTGGCACGTTCACGTTTGATGTGAATTTTAATTCCAATAGCAGTGCAGTGGGCACGTACACGGGTGATGCTACCATCATTGCCACCTATCCCAGTTCGGTGCAGACACTCGTCCTGCCCCTTCAAGCCAATGTTCACGTCGGAGGCACTGCGCAGCTCGTTGCTTTTCCAACAAGCATTTCGTTAAGCACCTTTGGAATAGACACTAATTCAACAACGATTCAATTGTGCAACGTGGGCGCGACTGAAATTAAAACGATTTCAATTACTCCTTCCTCGGGCACGCCGGGCACGTGGATTAGTCCGTTTGCAACTATTGATTCGCTGGCCGCGCAATCATGCCAAGCCGTTGATGTGAATGTGAGTGTGCCCACCGACACGCTGGGAACGCATTATGGTTCACTCGCCGTTTCCGATTACACGGGAGCGAATTCTATTTCCATCCCCACCACGATTTCTGTTCTCGGAATGAGCAGCGCATTCACGTGGGACTGGTCCCCGGCGGTGCGCAGTGTGAATACTATTCTTGATTTTGCACTCACGAACACGGGACGAAAACCCGTGCGCATCACCCATGTCACGCTCCACGATTGGTGGAACTGCGACTCCGCTCATTCCTATTGGACCCAATTCCGCGTGGACAATAACTCTCGCTTCTCCGGATATGCAGCCGATGGAAATACGGTGGACGTGTCAGACTTCAACATTCCCGTCCTCACAAGCTACTCGGACAACCTGCTCGAGTTCAGCAACACAATCAATGATGAAAATGAGCCCTTTTACGCGGTCGTTGATTTTTCCGATGGTACACAATACACTAGTTCCACGTTCGGCAGTTACACGTGTCCGGACGACATTATTCCTCCAGCCCCTATCACGGATTTAGTCGCCCTCCAAGGTCCGGACGCGCAATCCATTGAACTGCGCTTCACTCTCCCGGGGGATGATAATTACACGGGAACGCCGTTAGGAATATTATACAAATACAGCCCCACCGACATCACCACAAATGCTGAATTCAACGCCGCGCGAACCATTATTCCAGTCGGAGGAGCAGGAATCCCCCCGGATTATATGGGAGCGTTCTCCGCAGTCTTCACTGACATCAACATCGGAAAGGATTTTTATTTCGCCGCGAAAGCGTATGATGAAAATGGAAATTATGCCAGTCTTTCCAACTCCGACATGAATCGGGCGTGGAACCGCTTCTCCTATTCGCGGGGCGATTTTAACGCGGTCAATTTTTCTCCGGGTTCAGGGGCTGTTACTCAAGGACAAGCGGCATTAAGCCAATTTGATTTGAACGCACTCTCATTTTCTCCTGGAAACGCGTACGACGAAATTGCCATCCGCATCGTGAATGATACCAACACCGATAATGGATGGATGATACTCTTGGACCTCAACAATTTCATTCTCAAGCGCGCGCGCATCTGGTATCCGACGGGGGGACTTTCATGGCAACCAAATAGTGCGCAGTTTGACCAAAATTATAATTACCCTTTTACCAATGGCCTAAACCTGCGCGACACCAATCTATTTGGATCCACGTACCCTTATGGGGGGTCGCTGCTTTCAGTATTGCGCCCCAACCACGTTTACATTGACGTGCTCGCGGGAATTTCCGATTTCAATCTGGTGATTGATAACACCGAAGGAACGGAACCCGGCTTTACTCCCCTCTAGCAGCCATTTTTTCGCCGCACAGTTATTGCTTTTTTCCACCGAAGGAGCGCGCGCGCATATAAAGAAATGGCCCCTTTTCCGTGCATGCGTCGAGGGCAATCCAGCGTTGAACTGCTCATGGTATTGGTCATTTCACTCACCATTTTAGCCGCGCTCGTGAGTTTCACCACCACCCACGTCGCGGAAGTGGAGAGACAGCAATCCATTGAAATTGCGTCCGCTTCGCTTGAACAATTAGTACGGGAAATCAACCAAGTCTATCTTTCCGGTCCCGGGAAGACGCGTGATATTATTTTGCCATTTCCCAAAGGAATTGACGCCATCAATTCGCGGTATGAGAACAACAGCATCATCCTCCGCGTCTACGACACGGATATTGCGCGCGATAGTTTAACCCGCTTGCAGGGAACCGTGCCCACCGAAGTAGGATTGCTGCGCCTCCGTCTCGTTTCATACGCGGACCGGGTGAACGTGAGCTTGGTTACCGTAGTAAGCGACACCGGCAGCATTTACATTCCCATGTCGCGCGACTCCAACGAGTCAACCACTCTTACCTTTACTAATTTGAGTGCGAGAGCGGCCAACATGGTTTACAATCTTTCCTGGTCGCACACGCTCGTTGATGCAAGCGTTTCTAAATCCACCTCATCTATTCCAAAATTTCAACGCGACACACTCACGTTGGATTTCAACGCGACATCTTCTTCGCTCGGAAACTACGTGGGTTTTCTCCACGCGCAAAGCACAATAGGTTCGAATGTGGAGTCATTTTCCATTCCTATCAACGTGGAAGTTTTTTCTCCGTCTCAAACACTTCTAACAGTCATTCCTTCTTCTGTCACCTATCACACGCTCGGCGCGGACTTTAATTCGCAGACGCTGCAGCTCTGCAACGCGGGTTCGACTCCCATCAAGTCCATTTCATTTACTCCCTCTGCACAACCCCCCGGGTCGTGGGTTGCTCCCATGACTACCATCGCTCAACTTGATGCGTCCTCGTGCCAGTATGTGGATGTGAATAGCACCGTGCCCGCCAACACCACGGCAGGAGCGTATGCAGGGTCACTCTCCATAACTGACTTCACCGGTGCCAACAGCCAAGTCATTCCCCTCACGGCCAACGTGGATACGATGACAAACTATTTCAGATGGGAATGGGATGGAGAAGTGGGCGTTGGAACGGAAGCATCCATCTCGGGAATACTTTTGCACAACTCGAGTTCCAAACCCGTTACCCTTTCCACGATTGCCATCCGCCACTGGTGGGACTGCGACGTGAACCATTCCACTATTACGAGCGTCGTACTCAATAATGGACAGGTTTTCTCCGGAAATGCGGCCGATGGAAACGTGATGGATATCACGGACACCAACATTCCTGCGCAGTCTATTCTTCACAATAATAGCATCTCCTTCTCCAATCCCATTTCGGGAAATAATGCCATTTATCAACCAGTTGTGACATTTTCCGACGGCTCATCATACACGGGCGATTCAATTGGAGCGGGCTGCGCCACCGACACGACTCCCCCTGGGTCACCCACTAGTTTTACCGCCGAATCAGGACCATATCCCGAATCCACTTTCCTCGAGTGGGTCTTTCCCGGAGATGATAATCAATCCGGCACCGTTTCAGCGGTGGACATCCGCTACGCCACCACCCCCATTACCACACTCGCCCAATTCTCCAACGCGATACCTTACGCATACAGCGACCCCACTGGATTAGACCTCAATCAAATTATTTTCCCCGCCGCGGGGTCGGATGGAAATCAACTTGTTACCGATTTGAACGTGGGACAAACTTACTATTTTTCCATCATGTTTTTTGATGAAGCGGATAACAACAGTGGACTCTCCAATAGTCCATCCGCGCGGCCGAACAACTCATTCAGATACGGAGTGAATGACTTGAACATTATTCCGTTTGCCTTCTCGCGCGTGTCTCCTAACGATGGAGAATTAGACATCAACAAATTCTCGCTGCATAATTTTACATTAGGTTCAGGAGACCGAAACGTGTACTTGCACGTCATCGATGACGCGAATGCCGACAATTCGTGGTATGCTGCCCTAGGTTTTAGTGCCATTCGCTTGAACAACGTGCGCATCTGGTACCCCACTTCAAACACGGTTGGACTGCCTGCCGGCGCACCCAATTACACCGCCAATCCTGCCGCAGCATACTTGACGAGCCTCGACCTCCTTTCCACTGTCGTTTTTCCCACCGGCTATCGTTTTGACGGTGCGCTCGTCAACATCCCCAACCCTTCGCGCTTGTACGTGGAAATGATTCAGGGGTTTACCGACATGAATATCACATTCGACCAAGTCGAGACGTAGGGGAATGAGGCTCATGACACACACTCACGCGCGCGGACAAGCCACCGTAGAAATTATGGTCATTTTACCCTTGCTGCTAATTTTATTATCTGTTTCTTTTTCCATTTTTGCGCAGCAATTAATTGTGGTGGATTCCATTCGAGCGCAGCAATCTACCGAGCGCTCCGCCCAAATCGTCGCCAGCAGCATCATGGAAATGAGCCGCGCTCCCATTGGAAGCAAAATAAAATTTTTCATTCCCGCTGCAATAGAAACACAGACCATTATTCTTGGCTCGGGCCTCATTGAAGCGCGCAGCGCGCGCAGTTATTCTTCCGTCAAAATTCCTTTTACAGAGTTTTCATTTTCAAATTTACACGATGGAAATTTTTTCACCATTCAGCGCGACGTGAATGGCCGCCTCGACATTCGGGAAGTATCACCATGAAACAGAGACATTCTCAAACGCACACGCGAAGCAGAGGACAACTATACTCCTCGGATGCGCTGCTCTCCATTGTCATTTTCCTTTTCGCCGCCACCCTCATTTCAGCAGTGAACCAACAATTGCAAAATCAAGCCGCGGAAGAGCACAATGCCTATACCCTGAGCCTTACTACCGCGCGCACGGCCGCTATTCTTTTCACAAGCCCCGGCAACCCCACGTATTGGGACACGAATTCTAACCGCAGCGACGTGTTGAGCGTGGGTGTTTCTCCCAATGGCACAGCCATTTCCCCGGCTAAATGGGCAGCGTTTCTAGATTGGAACGCGACCAATTACACCCAACTGGTTTCGCGCATGGGTTTGGAAGACTTGAATTTTTACGTGACCATTTCAGACGAAAACAAGACGATTCTCACGCGCGCCGGCACGGCGCCCATCAACAAAAACACGGTGAGTGTGGTCACGCTTCCCGTTGTCTATCAATCACGCCCCGCCATTGCCACGGTGCAGGTCTACGGTGTCTAACATGACGCTCAACAAAAAAACAAACCGAGGATTTGTCATCGCCATCGACGCATTGCTCGCACTCACGGTGCTATTCGTCATCATCTCCCTCGCTTTCGACGCGTCAACGAGCAAAGGGAGCGATGTCCGCCAAGAGTTAATCCTGCGCCTCTTCGCAGAGAATGCTGCACTCACATTTGAACAAAGCCCCGCTCTCTCGCGCGCGGTCATTTTGAATAACACCACAGAAGTTCGCTCGTACATCAATGGGTGGCCCACTTCCATCTGCGGGAGTGTCGCCGTTTTTCCATCTCCTGACCAAAATCTCCCTGCTTTTATTGTGACGAAAAGCGGTTGCACCACCTTCGCTCCCCAAGTTGAACGCGTACGCCACAGTTTCATAGTCGTGTCACCCCCCGATGCCAACATGTATGTCGTGGAGGTGGCCACATGGTCCGTGTAACGAGAGCTCAACGCGCAACGAAAACGAGCGCACCACGCGGTTTCGTGCTAAGTTTTTCCACATTCGTATTAGCCCTCATGCTCATTATCACCGCACAGCTACAGCATTCACATTTGCAAACGATGCAACTCGATTCCATGCAAACGCATCAGACGGCTGCGCCCGCACGATTACTGCGCGACATTGCACTTGATTTCAACGCGCTCACCGGTCAAACCATTTCCATTGACCAAAACCGCGACACGGCTACTTTTCACATCAAAGGAAAAATGCCCAACGCCCTTTCCACGCAAACAAACTTGCTGCGGTATCAAACTAATCTCTCCACACTCGCCCGCGATTCAAACGCGAGTATTTTTTTGGATTTGAACCAATCCATTTCAGACGGAAATTTTTGGGGGCGAACCAACCACCTTCTTCGCTGGCGCGAGGGTTTTGATGTGAATCGATTTAGAGTTTTCCCCACTGATACAAATTATTACCCGCGGCGCATTGACGTGAATATTTTTTCCGAGGTGCCCTATGAGTCTGTCAACATCACAACGGGCGCATGCTGCTTTGGCGACATCACCTTCACTGATTATTCCTTCAATTACACCGACACGAACAACGACCACAATCATTCCTACAGCGGCACGCTCATCACTCATTCCTCTTTTTCATTCAATGCAACCTATTCTGTTGATGGAATCACCTACAGCAAAGTCATCGGTCTCGGAACCGTGAGCGAAAATCCCGCAGTATCCACCACTCCTCTTGGCACCATCATTTTTGGCGCGCCGAACGTGACGTGGAATTATTCCATCGCGTACACGCTCCCCAATGACATCAATGGCACGTTCGCGGGGTACGATTTCAACACGACCCTCCGCGGAATAGACTTTAACGCCGACACGAATACGATTTGGACGTACGGCCGGTAGAATAGGTAAACGCGTCCATTCACGGCGCATGCTTTTTATACTCCATTCCGCTGGCTTTCATGCTATGTCCGAATTCATGGATTCTGTGAAGATTATTCTCCTCCTCACGAGCACCCTCATACTACTTGCAGTATTCACATTCACACTCATCGAGGGAATTGTTTCGCAACTAAACCGCAATCTCGTGGATTCGCTCGTGTATTACTTAATTGCCACCGCCTGCCTGGTAGGAATTCTCTGGGCGTACTCCCGCTCAAAGCACCTCATTCGTTCGATGCCCGCCGAAGAATAATTATTCAACTTCCCCACTCATCATTCACTACAATGCCAGCATTGGCCATTTCCCGGGTATTAGTCATTTCCCTTCGCATTGAAAGTAGTATTTAAACTCCCGGGACGAAGGATGGTCATTGACATGGAGTTGATCACACATGAGTTCGAAAGGAAACATACCCATCGCCGGAATCGGCCTCGCTATTCTAGGAATAGCATTTATTTTTGCGCTCGCGCAAACGAATTTGCCTGCAAACACCAATCCTATTTTCACTCCCAATGACACGCTCGGACCCAAAATCATTCCTCACTTTTCAAGCGAAGCCGAAATTGTCGCCGCATTCACGCAAGCCCAGCAAAGCGGAAACAATCAGTATGCGGTGCGCGACAATGTAATGGCCCCCACTGCCGCTGTGAATGGAGAATCCAAATCGGATAGTGGAACAGGAGGCGCTAGCGTGAACCCGTCCGGCCCCGCCTACTCGAACACGAATGTTCAAGTCGAAGGCGTGGATGAAGCCGACATCGTGAAAACGGATGGAAAATACATTTATGCGTTTTACAAAAACAAACTTGTCATCACTCTCGCCTATCCCGCCGATGAGGCGCGCGTCGTGAAGACACTCAACTTGGATAACATTACTCCTTCTCAAATGTTTGTGAACGGAAACAAACTCATTTTGTTTGGAAACTCGTATGAGCAGCGCGAATACCCCGCGTACGATACGAAGATGGCCGCACCCGGCTGGGGAGGAAGTTACATTTATCCTCCGTACTGGAATTATTCAAAATCAATCGTGAACGTGTATGATATTTCAAATAAGGAAAATCCCACGCTCGAAAAAGAACTCGCCTTCACGGGAAACTACGTTTCCTCGCGCATGATTGGCAACCAAGTATACTTCGTCATGCAAGCATATCCGGAATATTACATGTTGAACGCCGAAACCAAAGACGATGACGCGTCCATCATTCCCCCGTATTTTGAAGATGGTGTGGAGAAGCCCCTCGCCGCGCCGCAAGATATTGGATATTTGCGCCCCATTTACGCGCAAAGTTTTGTGACCATTGGTTCGTTAAACGTAGACACGCTTTCGTTCAACAAAGAAACGATCGTGGGAAGCGCTGAAACCACGTATGCGTCTGAAAACAATTTGTATCTCGCCCACACGCAATGGAATTATTACGGCGGACCCATCATGCCTTTAGCGGGTGTGCGTGAAGTCGATGACGCTTCTCCTCCTGCCACGACCGACACTGCCATGCCGAACGAGCAGGATAATACAACTAAAACCATTATTCACAAATTTTCGTTGAACAATGGCCGCGTCGAGTATGAAGGAAAGGGAACGGCATTAGGCCGCGTCCTCAACCAATTTTCAATGGATGAACACAAAAACACTTTTCGAATCGCCACAACAATAGATGAGCAATGGAACCCCCTCACGAATGAAAACACGAAGTCGATGAACAACGTGTACACGTTTAACGAGGACATGGAACTTGTTGGGTCGTTGGAAGACCTCGCTCCCGGCGAGAGAATTTATTCCGCTCGCTTCATGGGCGACCGCGCATATTTAGTCACATTTAGACAAATCGACCCCTTGTTTGTGTTGGATTTGAGCGATGCGACAAATCCTAAAGTGTTAGGGAAACTCAAAATCCCCGGCTACTCGGATTATTTGCACCCCATTGATGCCACTCACATCGTGGGAATCGGAAAAGACACCGAAACATCCAAGTCGGGTGACTTCGCCTACTATTTGGGAATGAAGCTCGCCATCTTTGATGTTACAGATGTGGAGAACCCCCAGCAGATGCACTCGCTCATCATCGGCGATAGAGGAACAGATTCATTCGCGCTGCAAGACCATCACGCGTTCTTGTTTGATGCGGAGAAAAATCTCCTCGTGCTCCCCATTTATTTGCACGAGATTTCAGACGAGCAAAAAAATAATATTCAAAATGGAATTGGCGACTGGAGAGATTGGCCCGCGTACGGTGAACCCGTTTTTCAAGGCGCTTTCGTGTATAATGTTACACTAGAAAACGGCTTCAAAGAGCGCGGACGCATTACACATGTAGATGAGGAAATTGACTTGAAGTCCGGCTACTATTACGACTGGCAATACCAAGTCAAGCGTTCCCTGTTCATTGAAGATGTGTTATACACCATCTCCGATAAACGAATCAAAGCCAATGCGTTAAGTGATTTGCACGAAATCAAAACCATTGATTTCGTTACCATTCCCAAAAATCTCAAAATAACTGCGCGCGTGGAAGGCGTCTTTTGCGCTGATGCGTGCGGTTTTCAAGAAGTAGAATTGACCAAAACAAAAATTAAGCAAACCAATTTCACGGGAGGAGACCCCGGATACACGAACATCTATGAAAATCCCGCGTACTCGCAGTATGATGATGTCGTGGAGAATTTAGATTGGCCCGCGTTCCAAAAATTGGACGAGACGTTCGGCTGCCCGGGCTGTGCGGATGGCAGCATTGAAACCATCACCATCACGGATGGAACAACGACGAAAACCATTCGTTTAGAAGCCGGAATGGAAGTCTCGGAGATTCAATCCTTCCTCAACGCCATTCGCGCGTACACGGGTTTGGGCGGAATCTACTACGATGCACCCATTCCCGTTGACATCGGTGGTGGAATTGGAAGCACGGGCACAGCAACCCCTGAAACAACTGCCACGCCTCCGCAATAATGGTCGAATGGAAAAATAGCATTCAGTCAAAAAAAACGTCCAGCCGAGGGATGACTTTTGTCATCCCTCTATACCGGACTGCTCGATCGGAAGCGAGCGCGGAGTGAGAGATTTGAACTCCCGTAGCCGTGAGGCTCTGGTTTTCAAGACCAGCGCATTTGACCGCTCTGCCAACTCCGCGTATACAAAAATCCTCTTCAAATTGGTTTTTAACCCCGGTTATTGCCCCTGGTAGAATTGGCAGGGAATACGATAATAAAGCCCCTTTCGCTGTTTCGAGCATGCCCGAGATTCTTCCCGTTTCCCTTTCCGGAGACAAGCCCGCTCCGCTGGTGGACCCGCGTTCCCGCCCCTTTTCCATCTCGACGGGCGTGCAGTTGATGATTGATGACGCCATGCGCGTGTTGGGAACCAAAACCGAAATGGGGCTGGATGAGCTCGCCAAATACACGGGGTGGAAGTCGCAGGACATGGAGCAAGTGTTAAAGCTCTTGGAAAATAGAGGCATTGTCAAACTTTCCTATCCCGCGTCCTTGCTGCAAGGACCCAAAGTCGCATTGCTGCAAAAGTTGAGCGACAAACTTCTCACTCCGCCCAATGGTGAAGTCATGGAGCAGTACACGTTCTCCGCTGACAATGTGGTGGCGGATGTGAAAATAATTATGCTCGCCGATGATGGTCATCCGTTTTACTCGTTGTACGTTCAAACATTTGGACCCTACACCGAAATACTATTGGATGAGATGCGCGACAAAATTGCATCAAGCATTTCCATTGAAGCCATTGACTTGAGTGATGTGGAGCAAGCCAAGGGTTTGAAACTCCAATTTGCAGAGGCGACGAAGAAACAACTCGTGCAAGTCTTCCGCGGACTCTCTCCTGAGATTATGGACTCGCTAACCGGACAAATGCTCCACCGCCTGTATGGTTTGGGTGAATTAGAATTGCTCATGGCCGATAATAATTTGGAAGAAATTGCCATTAATTCGTCTAAAACCGCGGTCACCATTTACCATCGCAATTATGGATGGCTGCAAACCAATTTGGCTATGCCCAACGAGGATCACATTCAAAATTTGTCCGCGCAGATTGCTCGAAAGAATGGTCGTGAAATTACGAACCTTCATCCTATTCTCGACGCACACCTTCTTTCAGGAGACCGTGTCAACGCCACATTGTTTCCTATTTCATCTTTTGGAAACACGTTAACCATTCGTCGCTTCGCACGAAAACCCTGGTCGGTGGTGGACTTCATTGGGAAGATGCACACGATGAATTCGGAAATGGGCGCGTGGTTGTGGTTGGCGATGCAGTATGAATTATCCATGCTCGTTGCCGGTTCTACTGCATCGGGAAAGACGAGTGCATTGAATGCGTTATGCACATTCATCCCCTCCCATCAGCGTGTCATTACGATTGAAGACGTGCGTGAAATTAGTTTACCGGATTACATGCAATGGAACTGGGTCCCGCTCACAACGAGAAATCCTAATCCTGAAGGCGCGGGGGGCGTGACAATGTTAGATTTGCTCTTGTCTTCCCTGCGAATGCGACCCGACCGTTTGATCGTTGGAGAAATGCGCACGCGACAAGAAGCGGAAGCGCTGTTTGAAGCGATGCACACCGGACATTCCGTGTATGCGACGATTCACGCCGACTCTGCACACCAAGTATTGCGCCGTTTAGTTGAACCGCCCATTTCCATTCCTGCGTTGGAAGTAGAGGCGATTGATTTGATTCTTGTTCAGTATCGCGATAGAAGAGGAAACGCGCGTCGAACGTATGAAATTGCCGAAGTTGAATCCGGCACCACCAATGAACAGACGAATGTTTCAAACATTTTCCGCTGGTCCGCGCGCGGGGACACGTTCGAAAAAATGAACGAACCCATTCGCCTCATTCAAAAATTAAACATGCACACCGGAATGACCGAGCGCGAAATCAAAGAAGAAGTGTTGAACCGAATAACTATTTTGGACTGGATGCTCAAACACGATTGCTCCTCCATGGAGCAAGTCGGAAAAATCATGCACGCATTTTATGCGAATCCCGCCACGATTTACGACGCGGCATTCAAGGACAAGGACCCTTTCTCATTGTGAGATGATTCTTCATGCGCGTGCGATTCATGCTCCTGACCCTGGACCAAATCAACAACCTCCCCTCACGTTTCACGGGGGCTGCCACCCATGTTTCGCGCTTTTTCCCCACGTTGAATAACACTCTCAAACTCGCCCACATTTCCACCGACGCTCCATCCTATGTGGCGGGGGCCCTTCTCTCGGCGTTTCTGTATTCCATCCTCTCCTTCCTCCTCATCGGCGCACTCTCCTTTGTCACGAGCGGTGACATCATTCAAGGCCTGCGTTTTGGTTTTGTTACCGGGTTAGGACTAGGGTTGAGTGCGTTTCTCCTTCACATTTACTACCCGCGCATCCTCGCGCAACAAAATGCCACGGGAATCGACCAAGGTTTAATGTTCGCGCTGCGAAGCATGCAAGTCCAAGTCAATTCCGGCGTGAGTTTGTTTGATGCCATGTCCAATATCGCGCAAAGCAATTACGGTGTCATTAGTGAAGAATTTGAAAAAGTAATTCAGGAAATTAACGCGGGAGTAAACGAAGGAGCGGCACTTGAACGGTTGGCGTTGCGCACGCAATCCGAGTTTTTGCGCAAAACCATTTGGCAGCTTGTAACTACGATTCGCACGGGCGCACCCATCAGCGTGGCACTTACTGCGATTATGGAAACCCTCACCGAGTTTCAGTCGCGCGCCATCAAGAATTACGCGGCAGAATTAAACATGTGGATTCTCATGTATTTGCTCATGGCCGCTGCCCTCCCAACCATTGGAATTACGTTCATGATCATTCTCTCCTCCATCGGGGGCACGTCCATTTCGCAGGATACGATTCTCCTCACCATTGGAGCGGCGTTTGCGGTTCAAATTGTCCTCATTGGTTTCATCGGCTCGCGCACGCCGAAGGGGTACTAAGTATGCCTAATCCCCTTTTCTATCGCCTCTCACGCGCTCTCCCCGTACGGATGAGGGAGAATGCCAACGCATACTTGCGCGAATCCGGCTCATTAGACGATGGAGCGACATGGCTCTCCAAAACACTCATCCTTTCCATTCTCGCCGCAATTGCGGGGGCAGTGTTTTTTTATTTCACGTCCGAATCGCTCAACGCGTGGGTAACTCCCCTCGGCACGGGAATTTCTTTCACGCGCGAAACAGCCGGAATTTTAGGTACAAGCGTGGGGTTCATCACCGGCCTCATTCTCCAAGTCCTCATCCTGTATTACCGCATCGAGAACCGCCGCAAGAAAGTGGAAGAAGTTTTGCCGGACTTTTTGCTTCTCGTCGCGGGAAACATCCGCGCGGGAATGACTAGTTTTTCCGCATTCAAAAGTTCCACGCGCCCGGAATTTGGCGCGCTTTCAGACGAAATTCGCGCCGTAACCACGCGTGCATTAGGAACCGAATCCTTTGGAAACGTGCTGAGCGGCATTTCCAATCGAATTAAATCAAAAAGTTTAAGCGAAACCGTGCGTTTCTTTTTGCAAGCGGTTCGCAGCGGAGGAAGAATTGCGCAGATTTTGGAAAGCTCCTCCGCGGATTTGCGCCGCACGCAAGATTTGAAAAAAGAATTAGAAAGCAGTGTGAAAACCTACGTGATTTTTGTCGCATTCGTCATGGTCGTGGCCACCCCCTTACTCATGGCCGTGTCGGTGGAATTTGTCACCCTCATCACACGCATACAGGGTCAGAGTTCTTTCCTCACCGCCGGCTCTTCGTCCAGCACGGTGGGTTTCCTCGGGGGAAAACTTTCCATTACTCCTGTTTTCTTGGAAAGCGTCGCGTACATTTTGCTTTTAGGAAATGCTATCCTCGCGGGAATTTTCATGGGGGTTATTGGGGAAGGGAAACCGTTTCTGGGATTGCGCTACACCCCGATTATGTTTATAGTTTCCATGATTGCATTTGGTCTCGCCCGGCAAGTTTTGGGCAGTCTCCTCGCAACGGGTTGACGTAGATTTATATTCATCGTAGCATTTGCTCTGCTATCTAACAACCCCTTCGTGGGAGTGAGGAGAAAAATATGATGCATACGAAGAAAAATCGCGGTCAAGGGACCACGGAATATTTGATTATTTTAGCCATCGTGATTGTCATCGCGCTGGTCGTCGTCGGCGTGTTGGGCGGAATCCCCTCATTAGGTGCGGGAGTTTCCGAAAGCACGAGTCGAACATACTGGACGGGAACAAATCCTGTTGCAGTCATTGAATGGCAAGTCACACCCTCTACCGGAACGCTCGTTGTCAAAAACTTGACCGCGGGAACGATTCGAGTAACCGACATTAATTGGGGCGGCTCTGCGATTGACATCACCGATGTCAACGTCGGCGCAGGATCCACTGCAAATGTGATAAATTCATCCATTGTGTGCGGTGTTGCCACAGGACAAACATTCAGCAAAGCATTAGGATACACGTACAACACAGCCAACTTGACTGGACTCAAATTCAATGGAATCCAGCCGGTCGTTGGACAGTGCCAGTAGCTCACCGGTAACCTCCGGTGGTGCGGAAGGACTTTGAGGGATTTGCAATCCCTCAAGAGGCCTTCTTTCTTTTTTTTATTTTTTTTTATCCCCTACACGCAGTATCTATCGGTCATCCAACCGAATGTTTTTATAGGTGGAACCCGTTTCACGTAGTACGTATTGGGAGTTAGGGAGGGAGCCATACTGCAACTCGTTGCAGGTCCCTGGTTTCCCCCCTATTATACTTTGAAAACCCAATCCTTTTTTTGATTGCATTTTCACCCCTCCTCCGCCACAATCACGTGAACGGGAAATTTTTCTTCCAGTTTTTCAAACGCATCCTCGGCTTTCAACAAGAATTTTTTCTGCTTCCACGCGGATGTTTCACCGAGCAAATGGTAGAATGGAGACACGACCACAAATCGCGCGCGTTGAACGTTCGTGCGAAAATCCACCGAACGAAGCAAGGATAAAAACTCCTCCATGCTTTCAACGCGCCGCGCGCTCATGGCAGTTAATACCGGTTTCAATTCGGGCCGCGAAAAAAGATATTTTGTTTGGGTGGATTGGCAATCAATAAACAAAATAGGCTCTTGCTCACCCCCGCACGCCAGAGTATTTTGAATGAACCGCGTGAGGTGCGATTCATACTCTACCGGCGTGCGCGTTGAGAGTCGGAGAACCATGCACCATTATCCTTTTACACGCTCAAAAGAATACGCAGGGAGAGAGTGGAGCGCCGTGAAAAAAACTATTTTGAAAATCGCTTTTTAAGCCGCCTCATTTTCAGCGCGGCCACGCGTTTCAACACTTCTTTATCGGACAATCGCAATACTTTTCCTCTCACCGAATTTTTGAATTTCTGGGCCTTTTTCAGCCTCGCGGCGGCGTCGGTTTTCTGCTCCAACAATTGAGCATCCCGCACCATGAGGGGACGCGTTTCCACGCTCAATAGGTTGTCCATCGTCTTTACAATCTCATGATTAAGTTGTTTTTTCGTCAACGAGGGTGTTCGTTTGGCCGAATATTCTTTTACGATTTCCCGCGCCCGATCATACGCATCTAGTTTTCGCGCGATGAGAGAAAGCGACACCGCCGCGTGCGCGCGGGAAAGATGATTAAGCTCCTCCACATGAGGGCGAAGCATACGTGTGCCTGAAAATCGGCGCGTGCGTTTGACGGGGGAAGTTGTCGCCATGCACGCATCACGCGGCGCGGGTTATTAATACTGCACAATCACGCCAGATTTAGAGGAACTCGTTTTCCACTCGAGGAATACGCGCGCATCGTGTTAAACGAATACGGGTACCCCGCGATAATGTGAATGCTACCCATGCGCGAGAAGAAATTCCGGTCCGCAGAGGAAGGAATCGCCCCCTCGTCGGGGTGGGAGTGAATGCTCCCCACAATCAGCGGGTCGAATGGGATCAAGTCCACTCTCACAGAAGAATGGGTGCGTCCAAACTCTGAGGGCACAACGACGAGTTCGGAGAGGGTGCGCGAACCCTTTTCCGCGACGCCGAGCATGGAAATAAACTCATCCGGATACGTGGAGCGTGCTGCGGCGCAGATATTCCGTACGAGCGCGGGAGTAATCGTCCATTCACGGGAGGGGGGCATACTACGCTACAGCGTGCACGGCTTTTTTACCGTATTTCTTTTCCACGTACGCTTGGACCATTTTCTTAAAATCATCCCGCATCGTGGGCCCTTGCAGTGTTTTCACGAGCTTTCCATCCTCAAACACGGGCGCCGCGGGATTCTCTCCGCTTCCCGGAAGGGAGATGCCAATGTTCGCACCCTTCGCTTCGCCGGGACCGTTGACAATGCATCCCATGACCGCAACGTGCATGTTCTCCACACCCGCATACCCTTCACTTTTCCACACGGGCATTTGTTTAGCAAGATATTCCGTCACTTCCTTCGCCAAATGCTGGAATGTGTCACTCGTCGTGCGTCCGCAGCCCGGGCACGCGGTAACTTGCGGCAAGAAGAATCGGTGTCCCAAGCTTTGTAAAATCTGCTGGCACAAATACACTTCACGCGTACGCGATGAACCGGGCTCCGGTGTCAAACTCACGCGAATCGTGTCGCCAATTCCTTGATTCAAAAGCAATGATAATGCGGCGGTGGAGGCGACAATTCCTTTATCCCCCATTCCCGCTTCAGTTAACCCCAAATGCAGGGGTTGATCCATTAATTTCGCGAGCTTCGAATAACAGTACACCATTTCCTGCACGCCGCTCATTTTAGTGGAAACAATAATTTGGTCTTTTCGCATGCCTAAATCCAGCGCGCGCTGCGTGGACAAAACAGCGGATTGAATCATCGCTTCTAAAAAGATTTGATTCGCGCCAAGCTGTTCATTCGCGGGGAGCTTGTTATCATCATCAATGAGTTTTTTGAGCAACTGCTGGTCGAGACTTCCCCCGTTCACACCAATACGCACGGGCTTGCCATAATCCACAGCCGTTTTTACAAACAAATCAAAATTAGCATCGTGTTTTTCTCCAAAGCCCACATTTCCGGGGTTGATGCGATATTTGTCCAATGATTCCGCAAGTTTAGGATACTTCGTCAAAAGCAAATGCCCGTTATAGTGAAAGTCTCCAATCAACGCCGTGTCTTCATACCCCTCATCATGCAATTGTTTTCGAATCGCCGGCACCGCATCGGCCATGGCGTCTTTCTCCACCGTGAATCGTACGAGTTCACTTCCCGCATCCGCGAGTTCTTTGATTTGCTTAACCGTTCCCTTCACGTCCGCCGTGTCGGTGTTCGTCATGCTTTGAACACGCACCGGGTTGTGTCCCCCCACGCCAACTTTTCCCACGCGAACTTCAACGCTTTTTCGTTTCACAAATCCATTGAGGGTTTCAAGTTTTTGCATGCACTATCATTCTCCAACAATCATTCTACATCCGACTGAAATTTAAGGATAGGGAAAATTTTCATTTTCCCTCGCGTATTTTACGTCAATACTCTAACCTTATTTTCCGACCATTTTCTTGGCCGCGTTCACGATGTCATCCACCGCCATTCCGAAGGACTTTTTGATGTTCTCCGGCTTGTCGAAGGGGATGTATCCGTCCGCGGCACCCACGCGGTGCACGTTCACGTTGCGTTGACCGTGTCGTTCCAGCGATTCCAACACCGCTGAACCAAACCCGCCAATCAGCGTGTTTTCTTCCATCGTGATAATTTTATTCGTGCGTTGAGCGTACTTCAACAACGTCTCTTCATCCAATGGTTTGACGAAGCGCGCGTTGATGACTGCTGCGGAGATTCCTTGCTTTTCTAATTCCGCGGCCACTTTTAACGCGTCGGAGACCATCCACCCAATGGCGAAAATGGCAATGTCTTTTCCGTCTTTCAAGACTTCTGCTTTTCCAATGGGGATGTCTTTGAATTCCGAATCAATGGTCATGCCCGAACCCGTTCCTTTGGGGAATCGAACGGCAATGGGTCCTTTGTCATAGTCCGCAGCCATTTTGACCATGTGAAATAATTCGTTTTCATTCATCGGCGCGGCAACCACCACATTCGGAATGACGCGCAAATAACTCATGTCGAGAATTCCGCCCTGCGTCCAACCGTCTCCGGTAATGGAGGCTTTGGGCAAGAGCATTCGCACAGGTAATTTCATGCTGGCCACGTCGTGGAAAATCTGGTCAAACGCGCGCTGCAAAAACGGCGAGTAAATACACGCGAAGGGTTTCATTCCCTCTGCCGCAAGTCCGCCGGAGAAAGTAATAGCGTGTTCTTCCGCGATACCCACATCATAGAATCGGTCGGGAAATTTTTCGCCAAACTTGACCATTCCAGTTCCGGTGGCCATCGCAGCGGTTAATCCAATAATTTTCTTATCTTTCTCCGCAAGCTTCATCAGTGCAGACACGGCTACGCTTTCAATGCTCGCATTCACGGGCTTGGTTTTGTCCAATTTAGCTTTGGCAATTCCTGAAGGAATGTCAAACGCCGCGTGCTCGTGCCACGTAGTTTTGTCATCCTGCATGTATTCCACACCGCTTCCTTTGGTGGTGAGCACGTGCAAAATCTTCGGTCCCTTGATGTGTTTCATTTCCTGCAAATGGTGCGTCAATTCTTCAAAATTGTGTCCATCAATGGGACCGTAATACTTGAATCCGAGTTTTTCAAAAATGGTTCCAATTCCGCGTCGTCCGCGGTCATCCGAGGAAACATCCGAGAGTCTTCGAAGATACTCATACATCGCTCCCACATTATTTGAAATACTCATCTTGTTGTCGTTCAACACAATCGTAATGTCCGTTTGGTTGTATCCCATGTTGTTCAACGCTTCGTAGGCCATTCCGCCCGTGAGCGCACCGTCTCCCACCAAGCAAACGGTTTGGTAGTCGGCTTTCTTTTGTTTGGCCGCTTCCGCCACACCCATGGCTGAGCTTAATCCAGTAGAGGCGTGTCCGGATGAAAACAAATCATATTCGCTTTCGCCGCGAACAATGAATCGTGAGAGTCCGCCCGGATATTTGCATAACGTAGGGAATTGTTCGCGTCGTCCGGTGAGAATTTTGTGAACGTAGGACTGGTGAGAAATGTCAAAAATAACCTTGTCTTTGGGCGTGTTAAACACGTAATGCAGCGCCATCGTGAGTTCCACGACCCCTAAATTAGCGCCAATGTGTCCGCCGTTCGCGGAGCACGTAGAAATAAGGAGTTCTCTAATCTCTTGCGCAATCGCAGGCAATTCCTCCAAGGGAACCTGTTTCAGGTCCGCGGGGGAGTTAATATCTTTCAAGGAAAGCTTGCCCATTTTACCATTTCCATTTGTTTTTGTGTTCGAGGTTGTTTCAGAGTACATAGCTAGGATTCCCCCGTCTAGGAGACTACATCATGCCAACAGCCCGTTAAAAAGATTACGTTGGTTGTCAATCTAAAATAGGGGGATTGACGTAATTCACCCGTTTTTGTTATGTTTATGCCTTTCTTGTATAAAAGTATGTCTGGCTTCCATTCCCCTGAGTAAACCGCCCCATTCCTTCAGAGGGATTCACTTTTTTGCAGCAAAACGATGGTCTGGCAGTAAATCCCTTCTCCTTTGGCGTAGGGGGACATCCCATCCCCCGACGTGGCGGAGATTCCAATCGCACTTTCCTCCACGTTCAAAATGTCAGCCATTCGCTTTTTCATCGCAGGAACATTCGGCTCGATTTTAGGCCCTTTCAATTCAAGCGCTACACTCACATTCACGAGTTCAAATCCCGCGTCAGAAATAATTTCCAACCCCTTTTGAATCATATTTGCCGAGTCCGCATACCCTTTTTCCATGTCTGCTTTCTTGAAATAGAAACCGATCCCCCTATCTCCCGCCGCTGAAGTCATAGCATTGAACAACGAATGCAATACCACGTCCGCGTCGCTGTCGCCTACTAATCCAACGGGATGAGGGATGACAACCCCTCCCAACACCACTTTTCGCCCAGCCGCCACTTTTTCAAACGCGTGCGAGTCCGTGCCTAATCCAATTCGAAACATCATTTCCTCCGTTTAACACGCGCAGGTTTCGCCCGCACAGGTTTCGCACGAACGAGCTTCGCTCGCGCAGATTTAGCGCGCGCACTTTTTTTTACCATCAACTCACCGGCGCGCAAAATTTTGGGCGAATATTTTTTCCACGCGGCTTTCATCCACGGCGTGCACGCATTTTTTTCCAAAAACGTATCCACTTTTTCGAGGGGAATGTGCATGAGCTTCTCCACTTCGCTTTTTTGCGCGCGCAGGGGAGTGGTTGATTTCATCCAGAAGAAAGTAACCCCTTCCGTATTATCATACGTTTTCCGCACGTCATGAATAGTTACGCTTCCCAAGCGGTGAACCATTCCCCGCGCGTGAATCTCCTCCCACGCCTCGCGCACGGCCGCACGCTCAACAGATTCGCCCGCGCTCACATGTCCGCCTGCGGACGTGTCCCAGCGCCCCGGCTGCAGCACCATCCACTTTCCTCTTTTTTGCAAAACCAAATTATTTTTAGCATCAAAAACAAACAAGTGCGCGGCGCGGTGGGGCAATCCATGGTCGTGCGCAAACTTTTTTGTCACTCTTCCTAATACTTTTCCCGTTTTCAAATTCACCCAATCAATATATTCGCTTTTTTCGTGAACTATTTGCATTTCGTGCGGGGATTTTTTTCGCATCATGCTCTCACGCCGCTTTTTTCATATTCACGCCGCTTTTCCAATATCCGCTCGGCCATATTAATGTCTTCCGGCGTCGTTATTTTGAAATTTTCATACCCGCAATCCACCACCACCGCACGCACACCCATGCGTTCAACGAGCTGCACATCATCTGTGCCCAAAAAGTTTTCTTTCTCCGCTTTCACATGCGCGCGGATAAAAAGTTCGTGCTGAATACACTGCGGGGTTTGCATTCCCCACAATTCGCTGCGTGAGAGTGTTTCAATAATTTTCCCATCATCACTCACGCGCTTAATCGTATCCTTGATGCGGTATCCTGCCACACTCGCGTGATTTTGTTTCGCCGCGCGGATGCATTCGGACACGGTTTCATTTGTTAAAAGCGGGTTTGCCGCGTTGTGCACCAAAATAATATCATCCGCTTTCGGATTCAGCGAGGCAATTGCACGCAAACCATTGCGCACCGAATCCTGCCGCTCTTTCCCTCCTTCAACAATCTGTTTGACTTTGGTTATTCCCAACTGATTCATCCACTGCGTCGTTTCCTCCACCCAGTCAGGATGCATCGTAATGGTTATCGTTGAAGTCTCCGGGTGGTGCTGAAACAACTGCATCGAATACGCGATAATGGGCTTCCCGCTCAACAAAATGAATGATTTATTCACGGGGTTTTTCATCCGCGAACCGGAACCGCCTCCGGTGAGAATGACGTGCACGCTCATTTCTCAAACCCCGCTTCGCGATGGTGTCGAAGAAGAAGTTCTCCCACTGTAATGCCTAATGCGCGTGCGCGGGCGGCAAACTTTTTGTATTCCTTAACCGCCATCCAATGATTTCTCCCATTGGGAAGTTTAACGGCACGAAAATTTTCATTCACCCACGCATTAGCGTGGTATTCATCCCGCGTCAATGTGCGCCTATTCGGTAATGGAATTTTTTTTCGTCGGGGTTTCACTAAAATAAATGGTTTGTGAGTCGATTTCTTGAACGTTCCTTTTTTGATGGGAGGCATGGTGCAATTCCCTCACACGGCCTTCACGCGAACATTTTCTTTTTTCGCGTGCAGCGCTTTTTCGGTTTCTTTCCTCGCCCATGCATCCGCGGCAAGCACGTCTTCGAGTGTGGGGTGCTTCATGTTGTGATGCTTCGACACCACCTCATGAATCGTACGTTGAATGTCCAAAAATTCTATTTCGCCGCGCAAAAAGGACTCAACACTCGTGTCATTCGCCGCGTTCAACACGCAGCACACGGTTCCTTTTTCCCGCGCCGCGTCTAATCCCATTTGCAGGCACGCAAACGTTTCCACATCCGGCTGTTCAAATGTCATTTGGTTGAGTTTAACAAAATCAAACGCCGGTAAATCGAGCGACAAGCGTTCAGGGTGCGTTAACGCATACAGAATGGGAATGCGCATGTCATGATGTCCGACCTGCGCCATAATGCTCCGGTCCACAAACTCGACCATGGAGTGAATAATACTCTGAGGGTGCACCACCACGTCAATTTTTTCCGCAGGAATATCATACAGCCACATCGCCTCATTGACTTCAAACCCTTTGTTCATTAACGTTGCAGAGTCAATCGTAATTTTCCCGCCCATTTTCCAGGTGGGGTGGTTAAGGGCCTGTTCTTTAGTCACTCCCTGCAATTGATTAATTTTTTTTCCACGGAAGGGGCCGCCTGAACACGTGATGATGAGCCGTGTGACTTCTTTCACGTTTTCTCCTTTCAAGCATTGAAAAATAGCCGAGTGTTCCGAGTCAATGGGCGTCAAATCAATATGATGTTTTTTCACGAGCGGCATGACTACTGCGCCCGCGCTCACGAGTGTTTCTTTATTCGCCAGCGCAATTTTTTTCCCCGCGTGAATGGCTTCAATCGTGGGTTTCATTCCCACGTTTCCCACTAATGCTTGAACGACCGTGTCCACACTCTCCCAGCGCGCGGCCTCGTTCAAACCAGCATATCCTGAAAGAACGTGCACGTTTCCCTTGGTTTTTTTCTTCAATTCGTCCGCTTTAGACTCGTCCACTAAACAAACGGCCTCCGGATGATACTTTTCCATCTGCGCGGAAATGGTCTCTACGCTCCCATTCGCGGTAAGAACCTTAATGGAAAATTTTCCCGGGTGCTGGTCTACCACATTCAGGGTTTGCGTCCCAATGCTTCCCGTGCTGCCTAACAATCCAATTCGCTGGTGCTCCATACGCACACCATCGCAAATAGGAGTTATATATCCGCGCCCCCGCACCCATCAAACACCCCATTAAAGCCTCATTTCGACCGCAACCACCAAGGTTTCCCCAATTGACGTAAAATAGTTTGACAATCGTACGAATTTAACGATGGCTTTTTATGCAAAACCGGCCATTTTGAAGTAATGAAGATTGAAATCGCCCGCGCCGCTGGTTTTTGTTTTGGGGTCAAACGCAGTGTCAAAATTGCTCACGAGACCCTCGACAAGGGAGACGCCTACTTGTATGGGATGCCCGTGCACAACCAACGCGTCGTACAAAAAATCATCGAACACGGCGGAAAGCTCGTGGAAGACAATCCCTACGCCGCGTCCAAGATTTCACGTTTTTCCCATTTGAACAAGATGGAAGAAATCCCCGATAATTCAACCGTTCTCATGCGCGCACACGGGGTAACCGTGCAAGCCATCGCCAAAGCCAAAGAAAAAAATTTGAACATTGTCGATACCACGTGTCCCTTTGTCACGATGGTGCACAAGACCGCGAAAGTATTATTCGATGAAAAATACCAGGTCATTATTGTCGGAGAGCACGGCCACCCGGAAGTGGATGGCATCAAGAGTTACGCTCCCAATGCCATTGTAGTAGAAAACGCTGAAGAGGCGAGCAAACTCTTTCCGCGCAAAACGCAATATTATACGAATGATGAACTCATGAAAGCCAAATCCGATGCGGAAATTGTGGAAAAATTGCACTATCCCGTACTCACCAAAATCGGAATCGTTTCGCAGACAACGCAATCAAATGACAATGTTCAAGCGGTGGCAATGGCCGTCATGGGTAAAGCCCGCGAAGTGCGCGTGTATAACACCATTTGCAACGCCATGCACGAAATGCAGCCCGGCGCAGTCACCCTCTCCACGCAAGTTCCTTTAATGCTT
Source organism: uncultured archaeon (assembly GCA_964524375.1). GTDB lineage: Archaea > Iainarchaeota > Iainarchaeia > Iainarchaeales > VGJJ01 > VGJJ01. Next base: position 15,067 of record CAZGES010000001.1, on the reverse strand, counting down.
GTCATCGGCGGACGAAACAGCGGAAACACCAAACGCCAAGCTGAATTGTGCGCACAGCAAACCACGACCCACTGGATTGAATCCGCCGCGGAATTGAAACCTGAATGGTTTACGAACATCGCTCACGTGGGAATCGGCGCCGGCGCGAGCACGCCCGATGAGGATATTGAAGACGTGATTTCGTGGATTCAAAAATACGACAAAGACCATAACAAAGCCGAAAGTGAAATCATCCGCCCCGCGTACGTGGTTCACTAATGCAGTTGGGAATTCCCATGCCCACGCCCATTACCATTTCTTCTCCCGCGAAAGTAAACCTTGTTTTAGATATCCTCCGCAAGCGCGAAGATGGATATCATGAGATTGAAATCGTCATGCAGGAACTTGAGCTCCATGATATTCTTACGCTTGAAACACTTTCAACGAGCACCGAAATTATTTTGTCGTGCACCGACGTGAACGTGCCCTTAAATGAAAAAAATAGTTGTCACAAAGCCGCCAAGCTCATGCAGGAAGAATTGCAAAAACAAAACAAACCCATTCAAGGAGTGAAAATTCACATCGAGAAAAAAATTCCCTCCGCGGGTGGTTTAGGCGGGGGAAGCTCCAACGCCGCTTCCGCGTTGAAAGGATTGAATAAATTGTGGAACCTCAATCTTTCTTCAGACACGCTTGTGGAATTAGCCGGAAAAATTGGTTCCGATGATGCGTTTTTCATCCGCGGGGGGACTGCTATTGCCCGCGGCCGAGGGGAAATAATCGAACCCATTGAAAAATGCCCGCGCTTAGAATTGGCTTTCATTGTTCCACCTGTTAAAGTTCCTGAACAAAAAACAAAATGGATTTATTCAAACTTTGACGTGAACAACGTGGAAAATCACCCATCTATTATGCGAATGCGCGCCGCGATTCGTGAAAAAAATGTGGACAAAGTCGTTTCAGAAATGGGAAACGTTTTTGACACGCTAACCATGCCCGAGTATTCCGTTCCGTTTGCACTCGTTGAAGGGTTGAAACAAATGCCAAACGTCAAACAAGTCATGCTCGCCGGCTCCGGACCCACTATCGTTTGCGTTTGCGATTCGCCTAAAATAAGTTCACAGATCATCGAGCCTTTCCGCGCGCGCGGCTGGGTGGCGTTTGCCACGCACACGGTTTAACGCGCGACCATCAAAAAATTTTACAGCCCTAACGCGTGCGCAAACGCATTGATGATAGTAGTAACCCACACCATGATGTTCGCCACGAAAACCGCAAATTCTCCCCCGCCGCCCTCTACAGCGGTGTAGGAGAGATTCCCCGAATTCACTGCTTGAATAAATCCTTCCGAAATATTTCCGCTCGAAGCAATGTCGAGTGCGGTGCTTTCGTCCGTTTGCACCGTCATCGTTGGATTAGCCGGAGGAAAACGTGTGAAGGAAGTAACCATATTATTCGTGAGCACCACTCCCAAATGTTCCACCGTTCCATCCGCGCGTGTAAAGTCCACCGCCACGCGCTGGTTTCCAAAAATAGCTTTTACGGGGCCGGGGAGTTCTTGAAATTGTTGAGAGGCGAAGGAGAGTTGGGACTGCAACTCACTCTTGAGGGTGCCGTCCTCATTGAAGGAAGTGTCCAAGAATGTGCTCGCATCAAATGGTTGAGCGTGCGCCCCCGCGGAAAATAATAGTGCCAAAAACGCGACGAGGAAAAATTTCTTCATGACGCACTATCCTTTTTCACCAATATAAATTCTCTCATTTACGCAGGAACGCTTGTCTGTGGGCAAGCACTAAAACACCTAGCGCGCGTGCATCTGGATTCCTATTTTCTCGTCAAATAAGGGAAGGAATGCACTAGCTTGGTCGAGTTCCAACCGGCATCCCGCCGCGATGCGATGCCCTCCTCCCTCGGCCGTTCCTCCTAATGATTGGCACGTTTCACGCAGCGCTAACCCTAAATTCACTCCGTTTCTCACGAGTTCACTCGTCGCGCGCGCACTCACTTTAATACTCCCATCCTCATGTCTCGAAAACGCCACAATGGGTTTGTCGGTGTTCACGCCCCCGCTTCCGTATAACATTCCCGCAACAATTCCAACAATCGAATCCTTGATTTTGCTTTCCGCGTCAAAAAAATAAAAGTGTTTGTATTCTTTCAATCCTTCGTTTTGCATCAGTTGAATTCCTTCCGCCAAATTTCGGCGGTGTTCTTGCAGCAAACCCATCGCGCGCGCATATTGGTCTTCTCGGTCGCCCAAACACACGTGAAAACCGATGGTGGATTGTCCGTTGCGGCCGCACGCGTTTAATACGGTGGAGAATTCCTTCGCATCGCGCAGCGGAGAATAGGGATTTTCTTTCGTGAGCGTGTACACATCCCCAATCAATTCATTTAATTTCCATTCGGGAGTGTTGTGCTCGTGCAAGTGCATTAATATGGCCGTGGAAAGAATTTTTTTCTCGTTTGCATTCAAATCTTCGTACGCGCGCCACTTTCCGCTTTCATCCTGCAAAGGGATGTCCAAGTTTTCCAAAAATTTGATGCACTGCTCCTTGTTTGCCGTGAGCCCGGGCAATATAGGAGAAGTGGAGAATGTAAGATATTGCACCAGCGGCCGCGAAATTCGCCCATACAATCGCAAATCCGTTTTCACATTTAACACGCCCGCATCCACTCCCTCTTGAACCATCTGTTTGTTGAGTCCAATGAGCCCATTCGAGCGAGAGTCCTGCATGTCCCCTACCGCACCCACAACACCAATCGCCGCCATGTCTTGATTTTTCGACGAAATTTCTTTTCCTAAATAATAGGCGATTCCCGCGCTCGAAATTTCCGTTCCCCCATCTAATCCAAATTCCATGGGATTCATGTGCCCTTCGTGTTCTCCTGCGCCGCGCTGATGGTGGTCAATCACAAAAAATTCTTTCTCCAACTCCGTTTTCAACAGAGGAATGTAACTCGAACCAAAATCTGTGAAAATGATGGACGCGTGCATGTTTTTCAGCCGTTGAACGTCTTCCGAATACAATTGTTTCAATGTAACCGTGCTCACGTCAATTTCTTCCCGCTGGAGGGCACGCACCACAATGCTTCCGCTCGTCAGTCCGTCACAGTCATGGTGGGTGACCACGACTGCTTTGTCCAGCACACGCAAACGCTCGGCGCACCCTTTGATGCGATCAAAAAGCCCTTTCACGGCCTCTCCTCGCTCCTCTTGCGTGACGAGGGTGTTCATTTCCTGCATACTTCCGCCCATACGCCTACCACGCAAAACCGCCATTTAAGGGTGTGCCAACCAGACTTCCGCAGCAAATAATGTGTTTATATTCGGCAAAAAATTCCTTCTCCCATGAACCACCGCTCCATAGCCTTTTCCATTCTAGTTGCCGCTATGGTGGTTGCCATTACGTTAGGCCTTTACGTTGCGACCGTCAATGACACCCCTTCATCCTCGGGGGAAGTGTCCCAGTCTCCCTTCATTTACCTCATTTTCCTCTTCCTCTTAGTCACGATGGGTTTTCTCCTTTCTAAAATTCTTTCCGGAGAAAATTCAAAGTTTTCATACCGCACCTTCATCAACGTCTCGCTCGCAGGATTGCTCATTTCGGGGTTGGCGCACGAGTTTGTTCACGTCCTCCTCATCAACCACCCCGTGCAATTGCGTTTTCATTTTGGGGATGCTAAGGCTATTTTCTCCACGTGCTGCCTCGCTCCCGGCGAACAACCGTATGAGGGAATCGCGTACAGCGTCCAATTCCTTGTTTTAGTCGCATGGATGCTCTTCAACCGCCACACGTTTTACAATGGTCGTTTTCGCGAGTTGTGGAAAAAATCGAGCGATGAAAAAACCTCAGTTGGAAAAAAGAACACGGCTCCCGCACGCTCAACGAAAAAAAACACGAATACGCATGCAAATGAATTGGACGAGGATGATTTAGAAAAAGAGTGGCGCACGCACAAGGCAGAAATGGAAGGCCACCTCCTTGGAAAAAACAGATCCGGAAAACGCGACACGGGTTTAGAGGACGATATGAATAATTTGAACCGCCTCAAGGCGTAAAATTATTTTACTTATTGATTCAAACTAGTCCGTTGTAATTTGCACTTCCGGCGCGGCGCGCAGGCCAATTACGGAAGAATTGTTGCTGCTGCTCTTCGCCACACCCACAATTTGGTCGGCGACTTTGACAATACTATCATTGTGCGTAATAGAAATGAATTGCGACGATTTACTCATCTCCTTAATCAACGCTCCGATTTTGCGCGAATTATGCATGTCCAACGCCGCGTCCACTTCATCAAAGAAATAGAAGGGTGCCGGTTCGAAAAGTTGTATCGCAAAAATAAACGCTAATGAAGTAAGCGACTTTTCTCCTCCCGACATGGAGTCAATGTTCTTCAAACTCTTCTCCAACCCATGTTTGGCTTCAATCAACAGTCCCGATTCCAATGGTTTGGCGCGGTCCGTCAGTTCAAGTCGCGCCGTTCCGTCAAAGAACCCCGTGTAAATCTTGTTGAAATTCTCATTAATCGTGTTAAACGTCTCCATGAACGCATTATTGCGTTTCGAGTCAATCGAATTAATCAAATCCAGCACCGCCAATCGTTCCACGTCTAACGTATCAGCCTTCTGCTTGATTTCCAACACGTCCTTCTCATACTGCCCAAAGTCTTCCAGCGCTTTCATGTTGACGGTTCCCAATTGCCTCATCTCGTGTTCAATCACGGGAACACGTTTCTTCAATTCCATCGTGTCGTGCGAATCAAACGTTTTCACTCCCTCAAAATTCTTCAATTCTTCTTTGACGTCCAACAAGCGCGTATCATACTTCGACTGTTCAATCTTAATTTCTGAAACTTGTCCCTCGATTCGGAATGATTTCTCCTGCCACGCGCGCTCGCGTTCGCGCTCAACCACAATTTTCTGCTGCACGCGGTCGCGTTTCTGCAATAATACTTGATTGGCGCTCATCGCTTTCTCATATTCGGCTTCCGCACTCTTCAACACTTTTGCCAGCTCGTCGCGGCGCTTCTGTTCGACTTTCAACACGTCTTTCATGTGCTTCTCTTCCTCGTTAATTTGCTTCGTGCGCGCGTGCGCATTGGCAATCGCATTCTCGTGCACGCTCTTCTGCGTGCGGAAGTGGAACAACTCCCTCTCCGTGCGCGATTTTTCCTCGTTTAACGAGTTGAGCGTCTGGTCCATTGTCGTTTGGTTGAGCGCATCGCGGAGTTTGCTGAGCTTCATTTCAAGCGTTTCAAGTGTTTTCTTTTCTTCCACCAATAATTTTTCCAATTGCTGCTTTTCGCTCAGCAACCCTTCGCTGCTTTCCCCTTTTTCGCTTTTCTGCATCTTCGCGAGTTCGCTCACAATCGTTTTTTCCTGCTGTTCAGCTTCCTGCATCTTGCTTTGGCTGCGCGCCAGCCGTATGAGTAATGTTTCCGCGTGGTGCAATTCCTCCCATTCTTCATGCAGTTTCTTCTTTTCCGCTTCCCACTTTTCAGTATGCTTCTTCGCATCCGCAATGGCTTCATTTTTTTGCTTCGCGAGGGTTTTCTTCTGGTCTTCTTTCAGCTCGCGCTCGCACACGGGGCAATGGCTCTTCGTCTTTCCCAATTGGGTCAAACTTTCCGTGTGTGCAAAAATTTTTCCATGGTGTTCCGCGACATGCTGGTCAATCGCGTGCATCTCCTTCGTTATTTTCGCGCGCGCACTCTCCACATCCGGATATTTTTTCTTTATTTTGGCGAGCTCATCCACATCCTTCTTCAACATGCTCATTTCCTCTCGAATGCGCGCAAGTTGAGACTCCCAACGCGTATGCATTAACTGCGCCATTTCGTGTGAACGCCTAATGCTTTCCATTTTCGCATTCACGTGCGCAATTTTCTCTCGTGTATGAGTGACCGCATCGCGCGCGGCGTGAACATCCTGTTCTACCTTCTGCGATTCGTTGAGCAATTCCACTTTCTTTTTCAATGATTCCGCCTGCTTGCTTCGCAGGGGGGAAATTTTCCCTTCAATTTCCGTAAACTTTTCCTGCAACGCTTTGGAGTCCGCTTCCGTTTTGGCAATTCCCTCGTTTGCATGCGCGATGACGCGGAAAATTTCTTCCAAGTTTCGTTGTAATTCTTCCATGCGTTTGCTCGCATGCGAGATACGTTCTTCCGTGACGCGGATTTCTCCCTTATGCTCTTCCACACTTTTTCCTAATCCTTCGTACGCTTGCGATTTGACTCCTAATAATTTTTGGTCCAATTCCGTGAACTCTTTTTCCATTTCCTGCAGCATGAGTTGAGCGTCTTTCTGCTTTGTCAGCGCTTCGTCTTTCTTCCCAATCAAATCCACTTGCTTGGTGACAAGGGCTTCCAGTTTCGCATTCAACTCGCGCGCTTCCGTGTGCAAAATAGTGGCTTTCGTTTCCTTCAATTCTTTTTCCAATTTTTTGAATCGTGTGGCAATATCGCGTTCTTTTCCTAATTGTTCAATAATCGCCATCCGTTCGTTCAAGACAATCGTCACATCTTTTATTTTGCGGTCCACTTTGTCCAAGTCTTTCATCGCTTCCCCTTTCTTTTCTTCAAACTCTTGCAACCCGGCAATTTCGTCAATCATTTCCCTTCTTTCCACGGGGTTCATGTCAATAATTCTCATCAAATCTCCCTGCGAAACCAAATTGTGTCCGTCCACGCGCAATCCTAATTCATGCAGCAAGTTCTGCACTTCACTCAATGTTACTCGCTTCTCATTCAGACGATACACGGACTTTCCTTGCTTGTCAATCGTGCGTGAAATATCATACGCGTGCTGCGCTCCCTGTAATGTCAAGTTGACCACGGCGTAATTTTCTCCCGCGGGCGCTCCGGAGTATACCAAGTCTGTTAATCGTGAGGCGCGGATGGATTTCAAACTCGTTTCTCCCAGCGCAAACAAGAGTGCGTCCATGATGTTGCTCTTTCCGCTTCCATTTGCTCCCGCAATGGCGGTGAATCCTTTTCCGAATGGAATGCTCGCGTTCTTGAATGATTTGAAATTTTTCATTCGAAGTTTGGTGAGGGTGAGCGTGGGCGTGGTGGTCATGTTTCATTCCTCATTTTTCATTTTTTCCCATGCACGCGCCGCGGTGAAATTGTGTTTGCTTCAGGCGCGGCGAGTGCGAACACGGTTCCGGAATAAAATAATCCGAGCGCGGCGCCCATAAAATAAATTACGGTAAGAATGGTTTCATCCGTCACAAAACTAAAAATAATTTCGACGGCCCCTTGTACAATTCCTGCGACCACCATCACGGCGAGAAGCAGAATAATAGTGGAGAATAATTTTCCGCGCGTCGCGTTCCACGATTGCACTAACGCATCTTTGGGCAGGAGCCCTCTCCCCACATACGTTGGGGTGAATGCAAACTTCACTACGCACAACGCGGTGATGAGTCCGATGACCGCCATGAAGATGAGCGAGAGCAGTCCCGCCACCCCACCCCAGGATGCAAATGCATTAACCGCACTTGCAACCATGTACCATCCCGCTCCCGCGGAGAGTAATACAATGGAGAATGCCAGCGCTGAAAAAAATAGGGAGTTGTTTCCCGCGCGCGTTTTAGTCATGGCGCGTGAAACTGTTGCGAGTGAATAAATCATGACGACCATGCTCACTAGTAATAATCCTAATGCGCGGGCTTGCAGCGCGACATCATTCGTGGACAACAACCCCCCCACACTCCCATCCGTAAAAATGGCCAGCACGTCCTCATTGAATAAGTAGAGGACGCCGTGCACTCCCGTCAAAATGAGGAGGAGACCATACGCCGAGGCGTGCTTCAGCATTACTGCAGGGGCACGAATAATAGATTCTAACATGTCCAAACCCACTTTTGAAGGGCACCCACCCTTCCGTTTGACGTTTTTGTCGTTTTTAAGGGAAACCGGTGGGCAACGGGAGATATCCTGCCCCCACCCCTCTCATCGAAAAGCCCCTGCCAGCCATTTGAGGGGGTTTTATTCCATTTCAAAAGGCAGTGAAATAGGTTGCTTTTTAAGTGTTTTCCAGCCGAGTTTCTGAGTTAAGTGTTTTGTATGAAAGTTCCTAAAACTAAAAAACTCTATTGTAAAAAGTGTAATTCTCACACCGAGCAAAAGCTCAAATTGTTCAAATCCGGCCAAGCCCGCGCGATGGCTATTGGTACACGCCGAAACGTTCGCAAGCACAAGAAGGGTTTTGGTGGAAAAGCCAAGTTCGTGATTAAAGTCAAGAAGCAGACCAAAAAACCTGCTTTCCTCGCGGAATGCCCCACGTGCAAAACGAAACGCTATTACGTCATTCCAAAACGAATGAAGAAAGTCGACATGGGCGCATAGTTAGCCTATTTCGAGTAATCCGCTAGCTAAATTTTTCGAAACGTTTCAGAATCGGTCTTCCATTTCTTTCGGAAATAGTCTTGAAAGGTTCAATTTTTTCGGATTCTTACGCACGATGACGAGCACGGAGGGGTTCTCCGTTTTTCCAACCACAAACCCTTTTTGACGTAACTCGGTTACCAGTTGTATTCGCTTATCTGCCGGGTAGTCGTAGTCCGGCAATTCGATAATCGCTTTTCCACCCACTCGCAAGGAGTTACAAATATTTTGGAATGCCAGTGGCTTATTGGAGGAATACCCTATTGTCTGCACGGAGAGAATCAAATCGTATCGTTTTTCTCGTACAAACTTTTCAATAATTCCTGTTCGTATTGCAGGATTACGAATCCCAAAATTGTTTTGTACCGCTGTAAGTCCTTCTGCCTCAACATCACACCCCAGTTGATGCGTGAAGGCGCGCACCATATCCGAAATAGCAACCCCCCGACCACAGCCCACATCTAACACTCGAGTTTTGTGGAAAGGTCGTGCCCCTTCTCTAATGATTGAAATTAGTTTAGGATACGAAACACCCAAGTAGTGAGCATACAGGGGAAGACCACGATTGTCCCTTTTGTCATACACCGGGCTTCGATGAGATCGTAGTCGTCGTGCGAATCGCACACGCTCTTCGCGGGATCGTTTTTTCACCCAGGAATGGTAAGCTTTTGGAAGGATCTGGTTTCGTGGCACGACCAGGACAGAAATTGTAAGTATATTAACGCACGCACTAACCCCTTTTTATTCTTAGAAACCGCAATTAACAAATGACTTCCAAAACGAGCATTCTGTTAATCGTCTCCCAAAATCAAGGGATTGACTATCAAGCGTTGCTGTCCAAGATTGCGCCCAATTATGCCAACTTGAATTCGGCCCGCGCCGCACTCTCACGCGTGTTAAAAGACGCCGTGTCATTCGGCATGGTCACCAAACAAGGACACCAACTCTTTTTGACAGACAAAGGCAGTGCTTCGTTGAAAGTAAAGATGCACGACAAGCTCGTGTTGAAATTGAATCAATTGATGAACGTCCGTTCCGTGGCGAGCAATCCCGATCCACTCGTACAAAACTTATCCATCCTCCTTGAACGCGGAAAAAGCGACCCGCGCTTGTTTGACAACGCCCGCGCCTCCGTCAATTTTTCCGTGGACGACGTGTTGCGCGTGCATGAGGGAGTGAAGCAGAACATCAAGCATATGGAATATTTGGAAAAATCACTCTCCACCCAGTTGCAATCCCTGCGCGACCTTAATTTTCCCAGCGCCCGAGTAAAAAACCTGCACACGTTTCATGAACACATCCCCAAACTCATTGACGCTTCTTCCGCGGATGAAATTCAAATCGAACACCCTGCTATTGATTTCTCGCAGCAGCCCAATCATTCCCTGATACAAGGCATGTCGGCCGTGAACAAAGGCGTGCGCGCCGCGATGCACACCAAACACTTAGGAGACATCGTCACCCGTTTCGCATCGCAGAGCGAATTAGAACACTTGCGCGCGTACATGGGTTTTTTCACCCTTGATTTTGCACGCGATAACATTACGATCCGCGGCCCCTCGCAATTATTAGACAAAATGAACCTCGCCAGCGATGCACGCGCAACGGACGGCCACACGCTCACGCACACGATTTCAAACACACCTCATTCCGCGCTCAAAACCAACGCCTCTGCATCAGAAAATAAAACTGAAAATTATTCCAGCATGCTCCCCGCATTTCCTTTGCCCGAACTCCCCCTTTCTACAAATGAAAAAAATTCAAATGCGGACGAAAATGATTTAGATGAAGAATTAGAACTGGAAAACGGCGACCGGGATTAATACTATTTCTTCGAAAGAGTTTTTTTCGAATGTATTTTCGTTCGCGCACGCATCGTGAACAACCATCCCAACACCGCCGAAAATACCAGTGCGGAAAATGCAAAGGGCATGTCGGGAATCGAAAATGTCACGGGAGGATTTATCACCGTAAATGTTTTTCGCGCGCGATTATTTCCCGTCACAATTTCATTCGAAAGAGAATTTCCTCCCGTCGTGTAAGGTTCAATCTCCGCCACCACCACATACGTTTTTCCCACTTTGAAATAGTCTCCCACGCCCGGCCCCTCAAGGGCAAACTGGAGCAAAACCACATCCGCGGAGGAAAAATCCGCATTTGTGGGAGAAAAATTAATTCCCGGCACTGGGTTTCCGTCCTCTTCCATCACGGACAGGGTAACAATTCCAAACCCCACCGCCGGATACGCGGGGTTTCCGCGCTGCAGATATTCCACTTCCACATCTGCAAAAATAACGTGTCCCTTGTAGACGGGATTCACGTCCAGGGTGTTGAGCACGTACACTTCCCCCACCGGCGCTTGGGCGAAAACATGCATGCTGAAAAAAAGCAAAATCGTGCAAAGCAATCCAATTCCAAAAAGTTTTTTGTCCATTTTTTTCACCTTCACGACGTCGCATGCAACGCCTCGAGTAGTTTTTGCTGTGCTCCCGCATAATTTTCTTTCTTAGCCACAAATGCTGCCTGCGAAATGAGCCTTTGCATCGTTTGATGACCCGCATCCGCAGCCATGGTGTTTGATAGGGTCAGGAGCCACGGAAATAGCCATTTTACATTTCCATACGCTAGCCAATATTCCATATTCTCTTCCGCGAGTTTAAGTTGCATCGTAATTACTTTCATTCGCATTCCCGGTTTCCATTTTGCAACGCTGCGAAGCATGTCCGATGTCATGATAAAATTCCGCGCGTAACGTACACTCAACCAATTCCGCGTGCGTGTTAATACGTTCAAAAATTCTCTTCGGTTTGAATCGTTTATTCCTTCTTTCAGCAAGTCGCTCAACTTCATGTACGCACTCTCCAGCGCCTGCCCCTCTTCGGTGGTTGCTTCAACATTCTGTTTTCCATATCCTACTGCGCGCCGATGGAAAATAGCGGATAGTTCACGCTGTTCTCGCGGAGAAAGTTTTCCATTTTTAGTCCGTTCAAAAAGTTGGTCTGTTTCCGCCATGCGGCCGAGGCCCTTTTGCTTATAGTTATCGCTTTCACGAATAAACAATTCAATGTCTCGTTCAAGCCGCGGGTTTTGTTTATTGAGCGTGCTCCTCCGCGCGTATAAATCTCCCACAATTCCTTCAAGTTGTTGAGTAAATGCAATCACATTATTATTTTCCAATAATTCAATCGCCCGTTTTACTTTTTTAATCGAATCTTTTTTTGTTTTCAACCGCGGGTAAAGTGCAATCGTGTTTTTGAGTTTGATGAGCGTAATGATCAATTCGCGTTTTTTTTCCCCGGTTGGGAGTCCGTGTTGCACTGTCAATTGCTGCAATGTTTCAAACGCCAAACAAGCATTCTTGAGACGCGTGTACTCTTCCACCACGCCCGCCAAACGGTGCCGTTCTCTCCGCTCCGCGCGCGAAAAACCAGGAATGTGCGCATACCCCGCGAGCGTGATGCTGCCCAACTCTTTGTTCACAGGCTTATACCACGGCCGCTCCACCATTCCAGTTGGGGAAACACGCACGCCAATCGCGGGAAGAGAAGATGGCCGCGCAGGCAATCGCTGAATAATCTCTCCCCTCCGATAGGGAACTTCCGACGCCGGGTCGCGGAACGTGGGCCCTTTCAACGGGGGCGGGCGCCTCGGTTTACCATTGCCAGGGGGTTTTGCCATGCAGCACGAACGCCCCCCGTGTTTAAATGCATTCTTCCACGAGGAATTAGTATTCAGGCCTACTGCAGGATTGTAAAATCCTGCTACGTAGTCCATTAGTGCCGCCCGGAACCTTTTCAAAAAAGGTTCATCAAAATCGAGCGCCCGTATGAAATCGGGCTGCGGGCGTTGGAGAGATGGCAGAGTGGTCAAATGCACCGGTCTCGAAAACCGGATCCGCAAGGATGCGTGGGTTCGACTCCCACTCTCTCCGTGCCCAAATTATCCATGCCCCAATTATCCATAGGGACGTTCGGTGTAGACGGGTCAACAAGTGACCCGTCGTTTGACGCGCATTATAACTTTTTAACTAACGATTTAGATTTCCAAAAACAAATCGTTTCCTTCTGCGTGAATTTTGTACGCTCGCACCGGCATCGTGGCGGGAGGAGAGAGGTTCTGCCCCGTTTTCAAATCGAATTGCGCGCCGTGCAATGGACAAGTGACCGTGTATTCGTCAAACGGTCCCTCATGTAAAAGTGTTCCGCGGTGCGTGCATTTATCACTAATGGCAAACCATTTCCCATTCACGTGAAACACTCCAATGGGCGTTCCGTTCACGTTGTACATTTTGCTCGCTCCCTCTGGAACTTCACTCACACTTCCAATTCGTTGTTTTGCCAAAAAAATCAACTCCGCATGATAAACAAAGAAGAAATATTTAATGCATTACTTTTTTCAGGGATTTTTTTTCGTACAACCCATTACTTCTCTTCTTCAATTTCAACCTTCAGCCCGCCCACCATTTTAGACACGGCGTTGTACACCACTGCCGCCAGGGCACCGGAAATGAATCCCGTAACAATCCCTAAAAACAAAAAGAATAGAAGCCCGACGAAGCCTAGCTGCTGCGTCTTCTCAATCAAATCCACCGGCGTCCCGGAGAGGGTTTGTAAATAGTCTGAAATGATTCCCGAAGAAACAAGGGAGAGCATGCCCATCACCAGCCCCATGATGAAGCCGAAAATAGCATTCACTTTTCCCAGCATGAGCGGGTCAACGTGGTTTATTTCAATCGTCTTCGTGGCCATGGTATTCACTCTCAACTAACCAAACGATTTTTCATCGTTAATAAATCTACTCATCCTCAAACGCGGGGCAGCGCTCGAGAATCGTTAAAAGTTTTTGGAACAATCGTTTAGCGTCCTTTTCCACATTCAAGTTTTTGAACAAAAGTCTTCCGGAAGGATAGAGGCTCACGCGCACGCCCTCCAAATGAAAGACTAAAACAAACGCGGTCTTGATGTCAAACAATATTCCCTCGTCCGCGAGCTGGTTTCCCAGCGCAGAAAGATTCAGTTTCAAAGCGGGGTGGCAAAAAAACTCATACGAGACGTTGGACTCGCACAGCCTCCCTTGATAATATTTTTTGCGCATCATAAAAAAAAATTTCAGTAATCATTCAAAAATAACGTAAAATTATTCAGTAAAAATCATTCCCGTATACCCGTCCAAGCGCAGCGCGCGATGCTCTCCCGTTTTCGTATTCACAAGCAGTCCCTCAAACACGGGGCGGTAAATTTCTTTCACACTATTAACAAGGATGTTAGGCCACAAGCTCGTGAGGAGGGTGTGCAGCTGGTCCTCCGAATACTTTGGAATGGATTTGGCAATATTCGACACGTGAACAAGTTTGAGTGCTTGCAGTGAAGACAATTCTTTCTCACTCCCCGAAAAAGGTATGTCAATATCTTTTGCCAGCGTAAATGTGGGAAATGTATTCTCATTCAGCACGTTAATCATTCCCCTATCGCGGAGTTTGACGAGCGAACGCTTAACCGACTTCTCATCCAAACCAGTTTTCTTTTGCAGATTTGCAATGGTTTGTCCGCCCGTGCGAATCATTCGAATCACATGCTGATCATTCGTTGAGAGGCCGGCCATCGCCTGCAAACCTGAAGACGTGACAAAACGATTTTTCAAAAAGTGCAAAAACTCTCCTTTTTCCGCATCCACAAAACATTCGCGCACCACGTATGAAGTCTTGCCCGTGAATTGCCTATATTGGACTTTCCACACGGGAATATACGAAAGAGTAACCTCGCGCAATTGTTCGATGGGCTTCCCCATTCCCATCAAACTCTTCTTGCTCACTCCCAAAAATTTTTGAACAATTTCCTCGCGCGAAAAAGGAACGGGGAACGCGGACAAATCCGTGTCTTCGTTTTCGCTCGGCATCTCTACTAATTTCACGAGGTTTTCGACTTTTTGCACCGCGGCTTTCTCTGCATCTTCATCGAGTGCAGATCCCGATTCTTTTTCTTTTTTCTTGGGAATCAATTCCACAAAGTTAGGGGATTTCACCGCTTCCGTTTTAGGGTCAATCTTCGCGCCGCGTGCTTCCATTTCGTCCAACACACTCGAGAGCATCATATGTTGACCATACTTTTGGTTGAGCATGTGAATCACTTGTTCAATCGTTTCCTTATCCAACATGCCTTCTTTGTCTAGCTTAGACATGAGCAAACTCACGCACAACATGCGCGCTTCTTTTTCGCTCAACGATTTTTTTCGCTCTCCCGTTTCCGCATCGCGTCCTTCATGCTGGGACATTCGCGGGCGGATTTTGAGCACGAATGCGCGGTTGGTTTCCTCGCGACGGTCTCCTACAAGGGCGGTTCCCACGGGAAGTGTTTTCAAAAAGTGCGGGTGCTTGTATTTCATGGGAATAATCGTGGGCGTGCGTTTCGTGACGGCCTTAATATCATCATCAAAAATGAGTTTGTGCGAGAGAATAATATCCAGTTGACTCAAAACACGGGTGTCAATCGCAGACGGCTGCTGCGTCGCGAAAACGAGTGAACAACCGGGCCGGCGTCCTTGTTTCACGTATTCCACAATCGCAGTTGTTGCAGGAGTGGAAACATTTCCCCCAGGTATGAGGGTGTGCGCTTCATCGATAAAAAGCCACGTGGGGGGGATTTCATTTTCCATTAGACTCTCAACACTTTTCTCCATGGGTTCATTCGCCGCT